>DATAGU010000242.1:0-65143 GCA_036263495.1 Polyangia bacterium
CGCGCCATCATCCGCGAGCGGTACAGCCTCGATTCGAGCGCGGCGCGCCTCGCCGAGCTCTATGACGAGCTCGTGGGGGAATCTTCTTTGGGGCAGGTGCGGGCGGAGGCAGCATGAGGTCGCTCTTTCTGGTGGGGCCACTCGGGCCGCCGAGTGGGGGTGTGACGAGTCATCTGTGGGATCTGCGCAGCGCCGTGGTGTCGCTCGGCGGCTCGGTGCGGATGTTCGACCCGGCGCGGCGCGTCCGGGGGCCGAGGGACCTGGGAGCGTCGCTCACCCGGGTGCTCTTCGACGCGGCGACGCGCGCGATGGCGGGGGGCCGTCTCGCGGCGGCGCTCGCCGCGGCGCGCACCCGCGGCGACCTCGTGCACCTGCACACGAACGGGCACAACCACGGCAGCTGGGAGGTGATCGGCCTGATCGGCCTCCTGGCCGGTGGGCGCGGCGGGGGCGCGATGCTCACGCTCCACTCGGGGCTCGCGCCGGCGTATCTGGCCGCGCACCCGCGCATCGTCCGCAGGCTCGCCGACCGCTACGAGCGGGTGGTGTGTGTGAGCCAGGCGATCGCCGAGGCCCTCGTGCGGACGGGGTTCGCGGAGGAGCGCCTGATCGTGGCGCCGGCCTTCAGCCCGACGACGCTGCCGCTGCCCTTGCCGCCGCCGGGCCTCGGCGTGGCGCGGCGGCGGCACCGGCCGCTCCTCGCGGCCACGCTGTCGCCGGGGGCGGAGTACGGGGCCGACGTGCTGGTGGAGGGGTTCACCCGCCTCGTGCGCGACGATCCCGAAGGGCGCATGGGGGACGCGGGCCTGGTCCTGTTCGGGCCGGCGGCGCGCGACCCGGAGCTCGCCGCCACCTTGCAGGAGCGCGGCCTCGGGTGGCGCGTCTACGCCTACGCGGACCTCAACCGCGGCGAGGCGCTGGCCGTGCTCCGCACCTGCGACGTATTCCTGCGCCCGACGCGGGCCGATGGGGACTCGATCTCGGTGCGGGAGGCGCTGGCGCTCGGGGTGCGGGTGGTGGCGAGCGACGCGGCGGTGCGACCGGCCGGGGTGCGCTGTCACGCCGCGGGCAACGGCGCGGCCCTGGCGGCGGCGGTGCGCGAGGCGCTGGAGCTGCCGGCGCCGGCGGACCTGAAGAGCGAGGGCGGTGTGAGCGACACGCTCGCGCCGCTCGTGGCGGCGTATCGCGCCGCGGGCCTCGAGATCGAGGAGGCGCCACCGCTCCTGCCGGCGCGGATGGAGCCCACGGTGGGCTCGGAGGTCGAGGCCGAGGCCGAGGCCGTGGAGCCGGTGAGGACGATGACGATGGCGCCCGAGGTGCCGGCGGCCACCGCGACGATGTCATCCAACCCAGGGAGCCCGGGGGGGCCACCGATGTGGCAGGGCGTGACGGATCTGGCGACGGCGCTCGCCGCCGGGGAGGCCTAGCTCATGTGCGGTATCGCTGGACGGGTCGTGGCCCGCAGATCCATCGAGGTCGGGCAAGACGAGGCCGGGCAGGTGGACGTGGCGCTCGTGCGGGCGATGAACGCCGCGCTGGCTCACCGCGGCCCGGACGACGAGGGGCTGGTCGTGCGGGAGGGCTGCGCGCTCGCGCACCGGCGCCTGTCGATCGTGGATCTCTCCGGCGGACACCAGCCGCTCTCGAACGAGGACGGCACGGTGTGGGTGGTCTACAACGGCGAGATCTACAACCACGGCGAGCTGCGCAAGGACCTGCTGGCGCGCGGGCACGTGTTCCGCACCCGCTCGGACACCGAGGTGATCGTGCACGCCTACGAGGAGGACGGGCCGCGCTGCGTGGAGCGTTTCCGCGGCATGTTCGCCTTTGCGCTGTGGGATACGCGGCGCCGGCGCCTCGTGCTCGCCCGCGACCGCCTGGGCATCAAGCCGCTCTACTACACGCTGTCGGGCGGCACGCTCAGCTTCGCCTCGGAGCTGAAGGCGCTGCTCGTCGACCCGGGGCTCGATCGCAGCCTCGATGAGGACGCGCTGTCCTGCTACCTGGCGCTGCGCTACGTGCCGGCGCCGGCCACGCTGCTCGCGAGCGTGCGCAAGCTGCCGCCGGCCACGCTGCTCGTCTGGGAAGAGGGGCGGGTCAAGCTCGATCGCTACTGGGACCTGGCCGACGCGCCGGTGCGCGACACGCCCCCCCCGAGCGAGGCCGAGGCGGCGATCGAGCTGCGCGAGCGCATCGACGACTGCGTGGAGATGCGCCTCATGAGCGAGGTGCCGCTCGGCGCCTTCCTGTCAGGCGGGGTCGACTCGACGATGGTGACCGCGTCCATGCAGGCGCGGCGCGGCGATCACGAGCCGATCCGCACGTTCGCCGTGGGCTACGGCGACGCCGCGCACCTGAGCGAGCTGTCCTGGGCGCGCCTCGCCGCGGAGCGGCTCGGCACGACGCACGAGGAGGTGACGGTGAACTCCGAGACCGCGGTCGCGGGGCTCCAAGACATCGTCTGGGCGCTCGACGAGCCGCTCGCGGACCCGGCGGCCGTGCCGCTCTACTTCCTGTCGCGCCGCACGCGCGAGTCGGTGACGGTGGTGCTGTCGGGCGAAGGCGGGGACGAGATGTTCGCGGGCTACGCCGCCTACCGCTGGATGCTGCGGATGGAGGCGCTGCGGGGCCGGCACCGGGGGCCGGTGCTGTCGCGCCTGGCCACGCTCCTGCCCTCGCGCCGGCTGGGCCGCGCCGCGCGGCTCCTCGGGCTCCCGCTCGAGGAGCGCTATCGCGGGGTGTCACGCGCCTTCGACGACCTCGACCATCGGCGGCTGCGCGGCGGTGACGGCGCGCAGGACCTCCGGGCCGTGGCCGCGGCCCTCGGGCCTCACTGGGAGCGCACGCGGGGCATGAGCCCGCTGCGCCGCATGCTGTACCTCGACACCTGCGTGTGGCTGCCGGACGACCTGCTCATGAAGGCCGACAAGATCACGATGGCCTCGGCGCTCGAGCTGCGGGTGCCGCTGCTCGACCATCGCCTGGCCGAGTACGCGTGGTCCTTGCCCGACAGCTACAAGCTGCGCGGGGACCAGGGCAAGTGGCTCTTGCGGCGCGCGGCGCGGGGACGGGTGCCCGGGGAGATCCTCACCCGGCCCAAGCAGGGCTTCGAGACGCCGACGGCGCTCTGGCTGCGCCGGCCGCTCGCGGACCTCCTGCACGAGTCGCTGCTCGGCAGCGCGGCGGTGGGCCGGGGGCGGTTCGAGCGGCGTGAGCTCGAGGCCCTGATCGCGCAGCACGGCGCCGGTCAGGATCGCACGCCCGAGCTCTGGGCCCTGCTCGTGCTCGAGCTGTGGCACCGGCGCCTGCGGGAGGAGCGGCCGGTGAGCCGTCCCCTCGGCACGCGACCGGCAGATGACACGGCCGTGGCGGTGTGAACTTCGACTTAGATAGATAAGGAGACTTCCCCATGCTGCAGTCGCCCCCCCCTCCGTCCTCGCGCGACATCGTCTGTTTTGCCAACGACTGGGCCGGCGATCCGCTGTCGAAGAAGCACGTGATGCGGCGCCTGGCCGAGAAGCACCGCGTGCTGTGGGTCGACTCGCTCGGCAACCGCGTGCCGCGCATGAGCCGCCAGGACGCACGGCGCATCCTGGCCAAGCTCGAGCGCTTCACGCGGGGGCTCAAGCAGGTGGAGCGCAACATCTGGGTGCTGTCGCCGCTGGCGTTGCCGATCTACGACTCGCGGCTGGCGTCGGGGATCAACGCGGTGGTGCTGGGGGCGACGGTGCGCGCGGCCATGGCCTGGCTCGGCTTCCGCCGCGTCATCAACTACACGTTCGTGCCGGCCTCGGCGTGGGTGGCGGGGAGGCTCGGCGAGGAGCGGGTGGTCTATCATTGCGTCGACGAGTACGCGTCGTTCGCGGGGGCCGGGGCGCAGATCGCGGCGCTCGAGGAGCGGCTCCTCAAGCGCGCGGACCTCGTCATCACCTGCTCGCAGCCGCTCTGTGAGCGCAAGCGCGCGATCAACCCGCGCACGATCCTCGTCCGCCATGGCGTCGATCACGCGCACTTTGCCCGCGCGCTCGATGACGAGACCCCGATCCCCGCGGACCTCGCGGCGCTACCCCGGCCGATCATCGGCTTCCACGGCCTCGTGGCGGAGTGGATCGATCTGCGGCTCCTGCACCGCGTGGCCGTGGCCTACCCGCACGCCTCGGTGGCGGTGGTGGGCGAGGTGCGGGTGCCTCTCGGCGCGCTCGAGGGTCTGCCCAACGTGCACTTCCTCGGACGCCGCCCCTACGAGACGTTGCCCGGCTACTGCCGCGGCTTCGACGTGGCGCTCCTGCCGTTTGCCATCGACGATCTCACGGTGCACGCCAACCCGCTCAAGCTGCGCGAGTACCTCTCGGCGGGCCTGCCGGTGGTGGCCACGGACATCCCCGAGGCGCGCACGCTCGAGCCGCTCGTGCGGGTGGCGAGCGATGACGCGGAGTTCGTGCGCATCGTGGGCGAGCAGCTGGCGTCGCCGCTCACGCCCGAGCAGCGGCGGGGGCGTTCGGCGGCCATGGAGAGCGAGAGCTGGGACGCGCGGGTGGAGGAGATCGCGGGCCACCTGTCCACGCTGTAGAGCATCCGTGCAGAGAGGCGCAGCGCGCTGGCCCTACCGGGTGGTTTGAAGCACGCCGTCCCAGTCGGCAGGCGGCGGCTCTTGGTTCAAGGCACGCGACCGCTCGATGTAGATGGCGCACGCCTTGTCGTCCGGGCCGAAGAGGGCCGCGGCCGCGACGAAGCGCTCGTGCGCCTCGGTGAACCTGCGCTGGCAGCGTGCCGGTGGCGGGGTTTGAGTCCGCGCAGGGGGGCGTCGCGGCCGACGACGATGAAGGGGGCCCAGTAATAGGGATGGGGGTGCTGGGCCCGCATGTCCTTCATGGCCCGGTCGAGCGCCTGGGATCGGCCGAGGCCTGAGAGCAGGTTGCGGTAGTAGGCCTCCATGAGCGCTCGTGTGGTCTCATCGTCCACTCTCCACAGGCTGGTCACCACGGTCTCAGCCCCGGCCACCACGAGCGCCCGCCGCAGGCCGTAGACGCCCTGGCCTACTTTGACCTCCCCGCGTCCGGTCTCGCACGCCGACAGCACCACGAGCTCCGTGCCCCACAGGTTCATGCCCGACATCTCGAGCGCGGTGACCAGCGCATCTTGTCGGCGCGCCCGGGGGACGGCCGTTCCAGCCGCGCCGGCCAGGACGAGGCCGGAACGAAGGAGGGGGTCGTGCGGTACCTGCTGGGAGGCCGGCGCCGCGATCTCACCCACGCCGCTCAGGGCACGGGTGCCCGCCATGCCCGTCGTGCCCGACCGGCCCGAGGGCTGCTGGGGGTCTTCGAGAAAGAAACCGTGCGTCGCCACGTGCAGGATGTCGGGCGTGGGCAAACCGAGCAGCGCCCCCTTGGTCGCGGCCGGGCCCATGAAGAGTTGCGCCCTGGGCAGGAGCTCCTTGATGGCCTCGGCCTCCTTGCGCGTGCCGGGCAAGGGGATCCAGCCTCGATCGGCGAACCCGGCGCGGGGGCCAGAGAAGGAGGGTTCGCGGGCGTGGGAGTGCTCGGCCCCCCGGGCTCCGTTCGGCGGGGTCTTGGGCGTGGGGGAGGGGGAGGGGGAGAAGAAGTCGGGGTCGGCGAACACCGCCACCGCGCCCGAGGCCGGCGTCGGGTCGGGACGCCGCAGGAGATCCTTGCCCGAGGTGAGGTAGCTCAAGTGGTAGGCGTCGGCGACGAAGCGCTCGCCGTCGTGGAGCGTGCCGAGCGGCACGAGACCGAGCTGGCCTTCGGGTGAGATGAAGACCCGGCGCCGCGGGCCCAGGAGCGGGATCAGGGGTGCAAAGGCCAGGCGGTAGAGCTCCTGGGCCGAGGCGAGGTAGCGGGCGTCGCGGCTCGACAGGGCCTCGCGCAGGCGGGTGACGGCCTGGTCGATGGGTGCGGCGGGGCCGAGGTCGGCGGTGCGGATCTCCCCCGTGGGCAGGAGCACCAGGGCGAGGTAGCGCGGCTCATGCGGGAGCTGTGACTCGGGCGTGCCGGGTGGGGGCACGAGCGGCTCGTCTTCATAGGCCACGAGCTCGACGAGCGCGGCGTCCCTGGGCAAGGCCCGTGTCACCTGGGGCACGATGTCCTTGGGTCCGGGCTGGCCCTTGAGGTCCCGTAGCGAGGCCGAGCGCAGGGCCAGCTCAGCCTCGATCTTGTCGCCCTGGGACTCGAGAGCCTGGAGTCGGGCCTGGTCATCGGCGGGCGGGAGCCTGCCCGGTCCCTGGAGCGAGAGCTGGGCGCGCTGGGTGCGCAGGACGCGCAGGTGCTCGAAGGACTCCCGGCCCCTCGCGTCCAGGCTGCGGGCGGCCGTGCGAGAGAGGTAGGCCAGCTCCTCGGCCGAGCGCCCCTTGCGGAGGAGCGCGGCGGTGAGGGCCAGGCGCCGCACTTCGGGGACGTCGGCATGGGCGCGCAGGAGGGCGTAGAGACGTTCTTCGTCCTGGCGTAGGAGGTCGAGGAAGCTACCGAGGCGCGACTCCGAGAAGGTGAGCGCCTCCTTATGCAGCCGGCCTTCCGACAGGGCCAGGGCGCGGCTGAGGAGGGTGACGGCCTCGCCGAGGCGCTGCTCGGCGAGGTGCAGGCGGGCGAGGAAGGTGAGCAGGCTGGCGACGTCGGGGTGACTCGCCCCCAGGGCGGCCTCGCAGATCCGGAGGGCGCGCTGGAGCAGCGGCTCGGCCTGCGCGTACATCCCTAGCCTGAAGTAGAGGACGGCGAGGTTACTGAGCGACGCGGCGACGTGAGGATGGCTCGGGCCCAGGGCAGCCTGCCGGATCTCAAGCGCACGCAGGAGCAGCGGCTCGACACGCTCGTACGACCCCTGCGCGAAGTAGATCTCGGCGAGGTTATCGAGTGACTGGGCGACGTCCGGGTGGCCTTGGCCGCGGGCGGTCTCGCGGATCTCGAGCGCGCGTCGATAGAGCGGCTCGGCTCGCTCGTAGTCCCCCTGATCGGCATAGAGTCGGGCGAGATTGTTGAGCCGCCAGGCGATCTCCGGATGGTTCAAGCCCAGCCGCTCTTCGCCGATGTGGAGCACGCGCTGATAGAGCGGCTCGGCTCGCTCGTAGGCCCCCTGCGCCATGTAGATGGTAGCGAGCAGATTGAGCGACGTGGCGATGTAGAGATGGCTCGCGCCCGGATCGGCCTCGAGGATTTGCAGCGCGCGCTGAAGCAGCGGCTCGGCTCGGTCGTAGGCCCCCCGCTGCATATGGAGCGCGGCGAGGCTATTGAGCGAGTTGGCGATGTCAGGGTGGTTTCGCCCCAGGGCAGCCTCGCGGACCTGGAGCGCGCGCTGGAGCAGCGGCTCGGCTCGCCCGTAGGCGCCCAGATCTTGATACACGACGGCGAGGCCGTGGAGCGATGCGGCGACGTCAGGATGGTTCGGGCCCAGGGCGGCCTCCCGGATCCGCAGCGAGCGTTGCAGCAGCGGCTCGACTCGCTCGTAGGCCCCCTGCTCGCGATAGACCCTGGCCAGGCTGTAGAGCGACGAGGCGACGTCGGGATGATTCGGCCCGAGGGCCGCTTCCCGGATCTCGAGCCCCTCTTGAAGGAGGGACGCGGCGTGCGCGTACTCCCCCGCCTCCGAGGCGAGGTCACCGAGGAGGTCCAGGCAACGGGCCACCTCCAGGTGGCGGGGGCCGAGCGCCTTCTCCCGCAGCGTGAGGGCGCGTTCGGCGGGCACGCGGGCCGCCGCGGTCTGACCCTCTTTCCTGAGCCTGACCGCCTCGTCATAGGCCTGCTGGGCCTCGCCGATTTCATCCGGGGCCGACGGCGGGGGCTCGGCGTGCGCCGTCAGGGCCAGGCACAGGACGAGGGATACCAGGGATCGAGACAGGAAATGCATGATCATGTCCTCCCACATCAGAACGTGGTGCGGAGGGTGGCTCCCGCCGAGCGCAGCAAGATGAGAGGATCGGGGGAGACAGTCCGCCCGCGCCCGCGATGCTCGGGCGTCACGCCGCCCGGGGCGCCGTTCACGGCGGCAGGGGCACGGGTGACAGGTTCGGCCGCGGGCGGTGGTGATGCCTGCGGTGGGGGCGCCTCGGCGAGGGCCGTGCGGGGCGTCCCGCCGGCCAAGAGTATCCCGGACACGAGCCAAAGCACGGACCATCGACGGCGTAGAGAGCCCATAGCTACCTCCTCCAGGTGCTGGGCGCGGCTGTTACGGCAGCGCGATCCTCACGAGGGCGGCGTTCGTGCGGTCAACGCCCTCGTCTAAGAAGCTTTCTACGGGAGGGCGACGAGCAGGACCATTTCTGGCCCTTACACGTCCTTACTCGCCCGGCACCCGCTGCCCTATAATCCCGCCCTCGTCGACGCTGGGGATGAGAGACATGGCCATTCTCGAGAGACAGGATACGGGGCAGCGGGCCTGGCTGTTCTCGCGCCATCTCGTGGGACGCTCGCGCCTCGCCCACCTGCGCCTTCCCGAGCCACAGGTCTCGGCCGAGCACGCGATCCTGTGCTGGACCGGACGGGAGTGGGAGGTTCACGATCTGGGGAGCACCAACGGGACACTGGTGAACGGGCGGCGGCTCGCGCCGGGGGAGCGCGTGCCGATCACGGAGGGGGCGGAGCTGGTCTTCGGCACCGGCGGCAGCCTCTGGCGTTTCGTCGACGATCGCCCGCCGAGGGCCATGGCCTTGCCGATCGATGGCGGCGAGCCGCAGCTGGCCGAGGGGGATCTGCTCGCCTTACCCCATGAGGCGCGACCGGAGGTGACGGTCTACCTCGATGGCGAGGGCGAGTGGTGGATCGAGCAGAGTGGCGCGGTGGAGCGGGCGGTCGATGGCGGCGAGCTGATGGTGCGAGAGCGGCGTTACCGGCTGCATCTGCCGGGGGTGGAGACCTTGACCTGGGATCCGCGAAGGCTGCCGCCGAGCCTCGCCGACATCGGCCTGCGCTTTGCCGTGAGCCGCGACCAGGAGTATGTGCGGCTGACGGTGCTCCGCCCGGACCGGGAGGTCGAGCTGGAGGAGCGCGCCCATCATGCGCTGCTCCTCACGCTCGGGCGCCAGCGCCTTACCGATGAGGAGGAGGCCCGCACCGCGGCGGGCGGGGAGGGGCTATCCGAGGCGAGCTTGGGCTGGGTGTACCAGGACGAGCTCCTGCGGATGATGGGGGTCGACGAGAACTATCTGCACGTGGCGATCTTTCGCTGCCGCCAGGATCTGGCGCGGATCGGCGTTGCCGGGCCTGCGACGCTCATCGAGCGGCGCAGGTCAACGCGCCAGGTGCGCATCGGGGTGCGCCGGATCGAGATCCGGATGCTCTGAGGGGCAGCTTATCAAGGACGCCGTCATATCCCTGGGAAGAGCTGGGAGAGTAACTCCAGGATCATGAACGACCGAACATTGCTCCACCAGTATCATTCCCATCCCGGAAGAACGGCCGCGGTGTTCGATCGTCTCTGGGATGGCGAAGGGCGCACCTCTTACGAGGTGCTCGCAGATGAGACGAACGCGCTGCCGCGCTCTGACCGGCTCGTGGATCTGGCGTGTGGGGACGGCTTCTTGCTGGCCCTCCTCGCGCAGAGGGGCTTTGCCAACCTGGTGGGCGTGGATCGGAGCCCGGAGGAACTCGCCGCCGCCCGCACGCGTCTCGGCCCCCTGGCGGAGCTCCATTGCCAGGACGCGGGCGCGCTGCCGTTGCCTGTCGGGTCCGTGGATACGGTGGTTTGTCACATGGCCTTGATGCTCTTTTCACCCGTCGAGCCGGCCCTCGCTGAGATTGCCCGGATCCTGAAGCCCGGCGCGAAGTTCATCGCGGTCCTCAATCGGCCGTTCCAGCATCCCATTCTGGAGATCTATCGACGAGAGCTCACCCGCGTGACCGCCGAAACAGGCCTGGGTCCCCTCCGATTAGGGGATCCGAGAATATTCACCATCGACGGTATGAGCGAGCTGGTTCGTAGCCGCCCCTTCGAGGGACAAGACCTCCATGTCCGGGACTTTGAAGTGGGGGCCCGACTCTCGCCTTCGGGCGTCTGGTCCGTGCTTGGCTCGATGTACGATGCCTTCCGGCTACCAGCGCCGGCTCAAGCCATCCTGGGGGAGCGGCTTGTCCTCGGCTGGCAGTCTCTGGCGGACGACACTGGGCGGCTCGACTTTCGCATGGGCATGCGCCTCTTACGTTGCCGTGCACCGGCCTCTTCTGGGTCTCCGTGACATCGATCTGCGAGAGCCCGATGGCCGTGTTCCTGGGGCCGAGCCTACCTCTGGAAGCCGCGCGCGAGTTCCTGGACGCGCAGTACTTTCCCCCCGCAGAGTTCGGCGATGTCTATCGCTTGGTCGGCAGCGGGGTGCATACCATCGTCCTCATCGACGGTTTGTTCCACGGCCGCGCGCCCGTGTGGCAGCGCGAACTCTGGTACGCGATTCAGAGCGGAATCCGCGTCTATGGGGCCAGCAGCATGGGGGCGCTGCGCGCCGCCGAGCTCGTGGCTCATGGCATGGTCGGTCTCGGAGAGATTTTTCAATGGTACGTCACCGACCAGATCGACGGGGATGACGAAGTGGCGCTCTTGCACGCGGGTCCGGAGCAGGGATATCGGTCCCTCTCCATGCCTCTAGTGAATCTCCGCTTCAACCTACGGGAGGCGATCACCCGGGGTATGCTCGAGCCTGAGCACGCGGAGGCACTCATTGCGGCGATGAAGGGATTGCCCTTCTGGGAGAGGACCCTGGACGTGCTCTGGACAACGCTCGCCTTCCGCTCCCTGGTGGCACCTCGTCAAGCGCAGCTACGTGCATCCCTGGAAAAGGACTGGATCGATCTGAAGCAGCGGGACGCGGTCCAGGCCCTCCAAGAGGTCGCTCGACGTCGGAACGAGCCGAACGCGGCGAGACCATCGCGGCTCGTGAGCTCCTATTACGACCGTTTCCGGCTGCTGAACCGGAGGGTCCCCTGCGGCACGAGCCAGCGGCTCGACGGCCAGGCGGTGATCGAACGTGTGTTTTCGGATCCTCCGCAGCGTCGGCTGCTCCAAAGGTCGCTCGCAGCCCGGTTCTTCGTTCGTGAGTGGGCGCGCGAGCGCCGGATCGCCGTGCCGGCCGAGGAGCTTCCGGCCCTGGAGGCGGCCTGGCGCGACCAGGTGGTGGCTTCCTCCCTCGATGACTGGTTGCGCCGGAACGGCCTCACCGAGGGCGAGTACCGCGACCTCTTGGCACGGTACCTCCTGCACGAATGGCTGCTCGGCCAAGCGCCGGAGCAGTTCGGCCTGTCGTCATCTTTGCAGGACGGTGAGCTCCTGCCGGTATTCCCGGACCTGGGCCCCTTGTGGCGGATTTGCGAGCGGACGAGGATGGCGCGGGCGTTGCCCTATGTGGCGGCCTGGTGTCAGTGGGTCGGCGCAGCTCCGGGCCCCGATGCGATGCAGGCATTGACCGCGCGCTGGGGCCGCGCGCTGGGAGCCCTGGAGAAGCGTTACGGGGCCGAGTTCTGCGAGACTTTTCTCTATGCGGTCTGGGCCCTCGAAAAGGGACCTATCTACTTTGGCTACACCACGTGGTCACCTGCCACGGAATTGCTCTGTGAACTCCAGATCACAGGCACGATGTCCCAATTGGCCGCCGAATGGGAGAGCGCCACCCCATGAGCCAGACGCTCATGGTCACCTATCGCCAGGGCACACACCGGCTGCTGCCGCCCGAGCAGACCTTGGCCCGCCTGAGCCCTCATCTGATCGAGTTTGGTATCACCCGCTGCGCCGATGTCACTCGCCTGGACGAGGATCTTGGAATGCCGGTGTTCATGGCCATCCGCCCGCGCGGGCGCGTGTTCCAGAGCTCGGCGGGCAAGGGGCTCCATGTGACCGCTGCAAAGGTCTCGGCATTGATGGAAGCCGTGGAGCTGGATGTCGCCGAGCGTCCCGCCCCTACCCGATTGCGGCGCGCCAGTCGCTCCGAGCTGCTGGCCGAAGGGCACCGCGTCGATGCCTTGCCCGAGTGGGCGGCTGCTGCAGGCCGCTTCTTCAGCGACCGCTTTCGCATCGGTTGGACCCTCGCCGAGGATCTGCTGCATGGAGGTGAGGTGTGGGTGCCCGCGGGCGCGGCCTATTTCTGCGAGCCCACGCCGTGCCGCACGAACACGAATGGCTTGGCGTCGGGCAATCACCTCATCGAAGCCACGCTGCACGGGCTCTACGAAGTGATCGAGCGCGACGCGGTGGCGCGTCTGGTGGAAGGAGATCGGCTGGCGATCGGGCGGCACTGCCGTGTAATCGCTCCAACATCCGTGAGCGATTCGGCTCTTGCGGCCGTGATCCAGAAGATCCAGCGCGCGAACACCAAGGTCGTGCTCTTGCAGGTGCTCTCCGGCCTGGCCGTCCCCACGTACTGGGCGTTACTCCTCAACCGGCAGCCTTTTGCCGGGATATCGACGTTGAACGCGGGGTATGGCACCCACCTGGATGGGACCGTCGCACTATCACGCGCGCTCAGCGAGGCCGTGCAATCGCGTCTGACCCTGATCCACGGCTCGCGCGACGATATCGTGGAGAAGCCGGTCTACACGAGACAGGCTGCCGGCGGTCACGCCACCGGCGACAGCCCGGCGTTTCGCTTCTTCGATGCGCTCGAACCCACGGCCCCGGCTGTCGCTGAGGCATACGATGGCGACTTTCATGCCGCGTTCCAACAGGTGTTGTCCTTGTTACGACAGGCCGGGCACGAGCGCGTCTACAGGGTCGACCTACGCTGCCCCGTGCCGGACTTCTCGGTGGTCAAGATCCTGACGCCGTCGCTCATGTACCACGGGGACCTGATGTAAAGGCGGGAAGCTCGGACGCAGGGAGACGAGGAGCCATGTTCATCGCTCGGGGCTACGAGACGACGCAGACGCTCTACGAAAGCACAAACTCCATCATCTACCGGGCGCGCCGCCAAGGGGACCAGCGGTCCGTGATCTTGAAGGTCCTCAAGGCAGTCGAGCCTCCGCCCGAGGTGATCGCGCGATTCAAACGGGAGTACATGCTCACCCGGGGCCTCGCCTTGCCGGGGGTCGTGGAAGTCTACGACTTTCTCCAGACGGCCAACCACTGGGTCATCGTCGAAGAAGACTTCGGCGGAGAGTCCCTCGCTCGCCTGGGCCTCGCGGGCAAGATCAGCATCCAGCGGTTCCTCGACCTGGCGATCGAGGTGACCGGCATTTTGGGCATGCTTCATCAGAAGCGGGTCATCCACAAAGACATCAACCCGTCCAACATCGTACAGAACCCCGAGACCCAGGTCGTCAAGTTCATCGACTTTGGGATCTCCTCCAGCAAGCTCCCCGAGGAGACCGTCGCGTTCGAGCACCCCACGCTCCTGGAAGGCACGCCGGGGTACCTCTCTCCGGAGCAGACCGGGCGGCTCAATCGCCCCCTCGATTACCGCACCGACTTTTATTCTCTGGGGTGCACGTTCTATGTCTTGCTCACAGGGGAGCTGCCGTTTCCGACCGATGATCTCCTCGAGCTCGTCCACTCCCACCTGGCGCGCGTCCCCAATGCGCCACACGAGCTGCGACCGGAGATCCCTCCATCCTTGTCGGCCATCGTTCTCAAGCTGATGGCCAAGAACCCGGACGAACGGTATCAATCCGCCCACGGTTTGAAGGTCGATCTGAACGTTTGCCAACAGGAGCAAACGCAGAGCGTGCCGCACGCCGTGACCTTCGATCTGGGCCAGGACGACGTCACCACCCATTTCCGCCTACCGGCCAGGCTCTATGGGCGCGACCGGGAGATCGAGCGCCTGCTCACGGCGTTCGATCGCGTGAGCGCCGGGGAGACCGGCCTCATGCTGGTCACCGGCTATTCTGGCATCGGCAAGTCCGCGCTGGTCAAAGAGCTCTACGGGCCCATCACCAGGCGCAAGGGCTTCTTCGTGGCCGGGAAATTCGAGCAATACGAACGGAATCTCCCATACGCGCCCATCGTGGAGGCGTTCCGCGCTTTGATCCATCAGCTCCTTTGCGAGAGCCAAGCCCAGATCACGTGCTGGCGTGACAAGCTCCTCCAGGCTCTCGGCCCGAGCTGCGGCGTCTTGATTGAGGTCATCCCTCCGCTAGAGCTCATCACCGGGCCATTGCCGCCACCGCCACCATTGCCGCCGGGTGACACCCACTTCCGCTTCATGCGCGCCATCCGCGAGTTCCTGCGGGTCTTCGCGCAGCCAGAGCACCCCTTGGTCCTGTT
The DNA here is from genome assembly GCA_036263495.1 of Polyangia bacterium. Classification (GTDB taxonomy): domain Bacteria; phylum Myxococcota_A; class Polyangia; order Palsa-1104; family SHYY01; genus DATAGU01. The sequence goes on from DATAGU010000242.1 coordinate 14,188, forward strand.
TCTGGACGACCTGCAATGGTCGGACAGTGCTTCGCTGGATTTCATCAAGAGTCTGACGACCTCCGACAAGGTCCCTCATCTCTTCATCATCGGCGCGTACCGGGACAACGAGGTGGGCGAGGGCCACCCTCTGGCCCTGGTCCTGAAGGACATCGAGATCGCCGCGTACCTGCGCCTGTCGCCGCTCGGCCTACCGGACGTCACGCGGATGATCGCCGACACATTCCGTGTCGCCGGATCGAGGGCCGAGGGCCTTGCGGTGCTGGTCCATGGCAAGACCGGGGGTAACCCGTTTTTCCTCGGCGAGCTCTTCAAGGCCCTCCACGCCGAGGACCTGGTCTATTTCCAGCACGAGACCGGGACCTGGGAATGGGACGTGGAGCGCATCCGCACCCGGGATATCACCGACAACGTGGTCGAGCTGCTGATCGGGAAGCTGCACAGGCTCGCCCCCGAGACGCAGGCGCTGTTGAAATGGGCCGCCTGCGTCGGCAACCGCTTTGATCTCAACACCCTGATGATCATCTGCGATCGCCAGGTCCACCAGGTTCCGGCGGCACTGATGCCCGCCCTCTCAGAGGGCTTCGTGCTGCCCTTGAGCGGCAACTATCGCCTCTTGGAGGCCGACGTGGAGAGCCTGGAACAGAGACTCCAGGTGGATTTCAAATTCGCCCACGACCGTATCCAACAGGCCGCCTACACATTGATCCCGGAGGCGGTGAAAAAAGAGATGCATCTCTCCATCGGCCGGCGGCTCCAACAGGAGAGGCCCCGGGAGCTGCTCCGGATCGTCAACCAGCTCAATATCGCAGGCGATCTGGTCACGGATCTCCACGAACGCTTCGAGATCGCCCGGCTGAATTTGCAGGCGGGTGAGAAGGCGAGAGATTCGGCCGCCTACGAGTCCGCGTTCAAGTTCCTGATCGCGGGGCTCTCCTTCCTGTCGCCGCCGTCGCTCGACGTGTGCGAGCCCGTCGCCATCCGATGCGCTGACGCCGCCGCGTATGCGAAGGACTACAAGCTGTGCTTGAAGCTCACCGAAAAGGCGGCCGAGGCAGCGTACCTGTCAGGTCGCTTCGAGAGTATGGAGCAGCTGGCCGAAAATGGACTGGCCCACGCACGAGGCTGGGAGGACAAAGTCGAGATCTACCAGGTCAAGATCAACGCGCTCACCGCGCAGAGCAGACCGCTCGATGCCATCGACATGGCGAGGGAAATCCTGAGGCACATGGGGGTTTCCCTCCCCAAAGAGCCCGGTCAGGCGGAGATCGACGAAGCGATCCGAGAGGTCGATCGGGTCCTGGGCGGACGCTTGCCCAAGAGTCTCATCGACCTGCCTCGCGCGGCTTCGACAATGCCTCATGGCAGCGCACTGCGCATCCTCGACAACATCCACATGACCACATCCCTCGCGCAGCAAGCGCTCGGGCCTATTGTCGCCGCGAAGATGGTGCAGCTCACGCTCCTGTATGGCCGCACCGACGAGTCCATCAACGGATACACGTTTTATGGCATGCACCTGTGCGGTCAGGACAAGATCGAGCAGGGGTATGAGTTCGGGCAACTGGCTCGAGTAATTTGTGAAAAGGAGAAATCCAGGGCGCAGTTCGCCGAGGTGTGCGCGAGCGGTTGTTACTGGATCTTCCACTGGAAAGAGCCCATCAGCTCCTTGATCGAGGATCTGAAGAAGGGGTACCGAGCTGGGCTCGACACGGGCCGCCTCTCTGTGGCCATCAACGACATTGGCACCTCGGTCGTGGCCCCTTTCATCGCCGGATTCGAGCTTGAAGGTGTGGAAGAGGGGATACGCCAGACCATTGCTGTTGGGGAGCGGCTCAAGCAAGGCTTTTCTGTCAATTGGCTCCGAGCCTTTTGGCAGTGCGCCCTCAATTTCATGCGTGACTATGAGGATCCCGGCGCGCTCAAAGGGGAGGCGTACGATGAGGATGAACACATCCCCATTCACCGAGCGAACAGGGAGAGCCTCAGTATCCAGCTGGTTCATATCCTGAAAATCTGGCTGTGCTATCGATTCGGCAAATACCGAGAGGCGGTCGCTTCCTATACGTCTCACGTCGAGAACAAGTACCCGAAGGCAGGCATACTTCTCCCTCCCACCACAATGTATTATTGCCTGGCACGGCTGGCGCTCTACGCCGAGACGGAGCCGAACGAACGGGAGACTATCGTCCGGGACACACGACGGACGCTGGAGCAGATGCGCACCTGGGCCACTCACGGCCCGATGAATTACGGCCACAAATACCATTTGGTGGAAGCGGAGCTCGCACGCGTGCTTGGGCAAGAAAGCATCGCCCGGGAGCACTATGACCAGGCGATCGATCTCGCGCATGAGTACGGATACCTCAATGAAGAGTCACTGGCCCTCGAACGCGCCGGCTTGTTTTTCCAGGAGCGCGGCCAGCTCCGCCTCGCCGGCTACTACCTGCGTGATGCCGACTATGTGTATCAACGGTGGGGGGCGGCGGCCAAGCGGAACGAGCTCCGGCGGCGCTTCCCCGACCTGCTGGTGGCCCGCAACTTCTCCGGTCAGCGATATGGTCTCGGCGCGTCGGGCCCGTCCGTGCGACGGGAGGCCAAAGCCGCGCCGGCTCCTGGCAGCCGCGACACCGTGAGGACTGGCGATCTTCCCGATCTGGATCTGGAAACGGTTCTAAGAGCCTCCCGCGCCATTAGCGCGGAGGACGACCCGACGCGCCTGCTAGAGCAGACCATGTCGATCTGTTTGAAGCACGCGGGGGCACGACGAGGATTTCTAATCCTGGCGCGGGGTGACGAGCTGATCGTCAAGGCGAAAGGTGTACTGCATGAGCGCGAAGAGATTCAATTGATCTCCGAAGCACTCAGAGACCAGGACGACCTGTCGCACGGAATTGTCCATTACGTGGCCAGGACCTCAGAGCCGGTCTTGCTGGACAACGCCGCTGAAGAGGGTCTTTTCCAAAACGATCCCTACGTTCGCCAGAGCACTTGCCAGTCCGTGCTGTGCATACCGATCGTCTATCAAGGAACGCTCGTGGGCATCACCTATATGGAGAACAACAGCACGCCCGGTGCCTTCAAAGCGGAGCGCCTGGAGGTTCTGAACCTACTCATGGCGCAGGCCGCTATCTCCATCGAGAATGCCTTGCTGAGGCGCGCCGACCTCGCCACGGAGTTCCAGTTTGCCGTGGGCGGGAGCCTAGCGGCCGGTACGCCCAGCTATGTACTGCGCGAAGCGGACCGCGAGTTGTCGCGGAGGATCCAGCGGAGTGAGCTCTGTTATGTGTTCAACGCTCGGCAGATGGGGAAATCCAGCCTACGGGTCCATGCCATGGGAGAACTCGGCAACCGAGGCATGCGCTGCGCCGCCATCGATCTGACCTCCATCGGCTCGGGTGGGGTGAACGTGGATCAATGGTACGCGGGCGTCGCTCGTTCCATGATCGCCAGCCTGGATCTCGGCCGCGAATTCAACCTCCGAGATTGGTGGCGGGACCGAGCCTTCCTATCACCAGTCCAACGCCTCTCCGAACTCGTCGATGAGGTCGTGCTCCGACGGATCGCTCAGCCCGTGGTCATCTTTATCGACGAGATCGACACGGTCCTGAGCCTCGATTTTCCCCTGGACGACTTCTTCGCGCTCATCCGGTTGTTCTACAACAAGCGCGCGGATGATGCTCGTTACGAGCGTCTCACGTTCGTCCTCCTGGGCGTGGCGACACCCACCGACCTCATCCTGGACAAGGCACGAACCCCATTTAACATCGGCCATGCCATCCCCATGGCCGGGTTTAGCTACATGGAGGCGAAAACCCTGGCGCGTGGTCTGGCCGGTATCGGTAATCCCGAACTCGTGTTGAAGGCCATCTTGATCTGGACTGACGGCCAGCCGTTCCTCACACAAAAACTCTGCCAACTCGCCAGCCTGGCCGAATCCAGGCCGCCCGCGGGCAAGGAGCGCGAATGGGTGGCGAACCTCGTGCAGGAGAAGGTCATTGACAAGTGGAGGGTGCGCGACGAGCCCGAGCACCTGAAGACCATCGAGGCTCGTCTGCTCCAGTCCCCGAACCGCGAGGGACTGTTGAAGCTGTATCGCAAAATCCTCGTTCGGGGCGGCGTGGCGACCAGGGAGACGCCTCTCGAATCCGAACTCGTGCTCGCCGGGCTCGTGACGCGGCAGTGGGGCAAGCTGCGCGTCGGCAACCTGGTATACGCTTCGATCTTCGATGGCCATTGGTTGGCGGAGGCCACGGCGCAGGCATACGTGGCGCAGGGCCAGCGTTAAGTACAGCCCCCCGCAAGTGGATCACCACCGCGAGGGACTTGCTGCCATTTGGGTAGCAGTTAGCTCCAGCGCTGGAGGAAGGCGGCCGTGCCTTCGGGCTTGGAGAGCACTTCCCATTGCCGTCTGGGCTCATCGAAGTTTTTCACGAACTCCTCGGCGATCGCCGCGTTCCGGGCAGCGGCCGCGAGGAGCTCGAGGGCGTGGGGCGTGGGTGGCATGAGCGCGGCATTGGACCATTCAGTGATCGGTTGGAGCATCTCCCACAGGCGTGCTTCCGCGTTCGCGCAGAATTCACCGTCGAAGTCGCCGCCCTCTGCAACCCGCGCAGTGAGTAGCTCCCCGAGCAGCCAGGCGGCCCGCGACGCCGCGTTGGCTCCCTGACCGATGATCGGATCGTGCGTGACGTGTGCGTCCCCGAGTGCCAGCGCGTAGCGGCCGGGGTGGAGCTCGACCACGCCGCGACGCACGACGGGCACGATCGCGCCCTGGAGCACATCGGACGGGCCAAGTGCACCGAACCGCGAAGGTTCTTCGATCCGCGCGAACACCTGCGGAAGATGCTGGCGCACAAATTCCAGCACCTCTTTGTTGAACGCCTGAGGATCGTCGTCATGCCGAATGTGGGTGATCCCTTCGAGCGCGCCACCGGGGACTGCCAGGACCAGGAGCGCCGTCACCGGTCCACCGAATGTCAACAATTGAAATTCGCCCGCCTCGCCGTGGCCTGGCACGGCCTGCTGTGTGAACCGGAACGGCTGCGGGAATCGAACCCCCCGAAAGAGGCCCGCAAAGAGCCGCCGTTGCGGCTCGATATACGGCGACCGCTCAGCGATCCGCGGGAACATGCTGGCGAGGCTGCCGCGCCCGGAAGCGACGACGACGAGGTCATGCGCGGCGCTAAGATCGGTTACGGCCACTGCGTCGAGCACGCCGGAGGTGACCACGCGGCCGCCGCGCTCGGCGAAGTCCTCGAGGAGCTTCGGCAAGTAGAGACGCATATCGATGAATTGGAACGGCGGACGGATCGGCGTGCGAAAGCCCATGGAGGGCAGGCCCGTGATGCTGAAGTCGAACTCGTGCACGCTCGTGTCTGGCACGTCCCAGTGAGCGACGCCGAGCTGTCGCATCTGTTCGCGCGCCGTGCCGGCCAGAAACGTGGTGTTCAGAAGGCGCGCCTTGCGCATCTCGTCGGGACGGAGCTCGCTATAGAGCGTCGGTATGATGCCGCGTTGAAGCAAAAAGAGGCCCAGGTGCAGTCCGGCGACGCCTGCACCGACAATGCCGATCTTGCTCATGAGAGCATCTCCTTCTCTCGCCGGCTGCCGCGCCCCCTGTCCCCGAATGTGTGCGGAGCCAGGCGCTCATCCACAATCACCAGGAATCAGCGGACAAATCCGGGATCGGATCGGGATCGTATGTGGGGTCGGGGCCGGGATCGGAACCGAAACAGGCGCCCACGGCATCCTTCATATCAGACAACCGCAGATCACCCCCTTGAACTGAGGGGAGAGCTGGTTCATGGGTGGCTAGCGTTGCATGGGTGGGTCTCACGGCAGGCCTCCTGAGTTTTCTTTGCAGTCTCGCTAATAGACTATCTCGAGTCTGTCGCTTGGTCCTGATCGCCCTGATGCCGCTTCGGGCACAGCCGTTGGGCCAATCCGAAGCTCGGTTTCCCTGTCTCGATGAGGGAAAGCAAGCTGCCTAGCACGAATGCTTCGTGCTGATGGGAGCCCGGAGGCTCAAGATCATCGCCGTTAAAGTAAAGATGTAACTTATTTGCGATTCTCCGATTAAGATCTTTTATCTTCCTGCAGAGATGCCCTGCCCTGGCGCTATCATTTAGTTGACTGAGGACAACTTCAAAGCAATAGAGGATTCCCATTGTCGATGCCAGTCCCATTCGCACATTGGTATCTAGTCTGACTCTAGGGACCAGGAGTACGTTCACGGACGGTTCGCAACAAGCATTGAACGCGCTTTCGATAAAAACTGCGAGCTTGTCCCATGTGTGGATGGGGGTTTTAGGAATCTCAAACCCGAGATCGTAAGTCTTTCCTAGCCTGCTATCATCGATCAGAGCCGGGCACTCTGAGGGGAGAGGGACAGTGCTGGGGGTAGCTTGAATTATGTACTTATAAGCGATGATCACCAGGATCTGGCATCCGGCGAGGCTTTGTAGGCCCGGCTGGAAATTGTATTTAAAGACCCATTTCATGCCAATCCATACATATTGCCATGCCAGTGTATATTTGCCTAAGAAGAAGAATATGAGCCCTTGTTCAAAGTAAGGGTTCACGTATAGTTGGCCCGGCTCGGAGGCGGATTTGAGCAACGATGGATCTAGATACAAGGCGTTTAATGCTTCGTTGAGAGCCAAGAGCCCCAGATCTTTGCCCCGATCTCCATCCAGATCTTTGCCGAACTTGCCGAACATGCTAGTTTTGAGCAACAGGGCGCCCGCGTAATATGCCTGGGCCCACGGATAGTAATAGCCTTGCAACTCCAGCGCTAGAACCAGTATTTTCAATCCATAGTTGATGAGCGCCCACGGGGTAGCCTCTTCTATATGATTTTGATCTTTCCAACAGTTGAGCAGATCTTGCTGTGGGTCGGCATGATCGAGGATAATACTGATGAAACAACGTGCATTTACGATAGTAGCGCCAAGGTGGGCAAGTGCCCAGAAGGACCGTGGGTCCTGCTGTGTTGCGTTGTGCAGGTAGACGAGGGCCCGATTGTACCAGTAGATTCTCTTCCTTGGCAATCGAAGGTGTTCATCGGTACCCGGCCAACCATTGGCCAGCATGCGAAACGCCTCACCAAGATGCGCCAGGGCCCAGGCGTATTGCGGGTTGAGGAGGAGCGCGCGCTGATAACATCTCGCCGTCGTCAAAATGGCCGACTCGCCTTGGTCTGACAAGACCTGAGCCACGTAGTAGAGCCCTATCGCACTATTCACATCGGCTTGCCCCAAGTGGGCCCAAGCGTATGCTATCTGTTTAGCTTCGGCCTTGGTCATCTTCCAGAGCCGAACGATTCTGTCTTCTAGTCGAAGGACAAATGAGAAGGACTTTTTGTGCGGCAAAACAGAAAACGGAGCCAATTCTTCCTGCGACTCTTCACTGCAAGGGACCTTATCACCGTTATAAAACACAATTGTCATATAGCGCGCGGTTCGCGCTGTATTCACAAAAGAAAATACGGTAACAAACCGGGCATCCAAAAAATCTCTTACTTGACGATGTTGCAAGATGTGCTCGCGGAGATGAACGAAGAGGGGCTCTTTGTCCAGAACGATGACCTCGTCATCCTTTTTCCCTTGCGATGTTCTACTTTCGGAAGACTCCGAAGCCAATAGCAATCGCAGTTCGCGATGCAGTTCAGACTCACTAGGGACTAAGATCTCATCTCGGAGAGATTTATACAGCGAATCAAGGGCCTGGGTGAACACGCCGCCTGCATTATTCCATTGCTGGTTGGCGGCGTAATGATTTCCCAATTCTATCATCTGACGCGGAACTTGACTCTCCATTCACCCTCCTATTTATAGTTTTTTCTCGGCGGGCATTGAGTCCCAGCGGAAATGGTCTCTTTGGTTCGCTTCTCTCGCTGTCAGCCGCGCGCCGGCAGCCGCATGGCCAGGTAACGTCGATACAAGTCGCGGCCGGGGATCACCTCGTTGCCCTGCAAGCGCACCAGCCCCAGGCTCACCAGCTTAAATGAAAGCTCTGTGCTCAGGCGCACCGGCTCCGTCGCCGCCATCACGTGCCTGGCCGCCTCGCAAAGTTCTGGCTGACTCTGTAGTTGCCAGAGCAGGTGCTTGAGGTGATCGGCGAACAACCCTTCATCCGTCGCCGCTGTCTTCATCAGGTCGGCGAGGCTCATGCCCCCGGCGAGGTGATAGAGCGCAATCCGGACAAGATGGGGATGCCCACCGAGCAGGCCCATCAGTTGATCGATGTCCGCCCGGCCGAGCGTCAGGCCATGACGCTGCGCGAGGTCCTGCACCATGTCGGCGTCCCATTCGGCCAGCACGGCCGGGAGCCCGACATTGAACGGCGAACGGTTGATGTTCAGCGGCACATACATCTCGGTCGAGTAGACCAACACGAGACGCAGGTCGTGCCAGGGGCTCTGGCTCTTGCCCATCTCGTGCCATGCGCGCAAGAGCGCCAGGATCTCCTCGGCCGTGGCCGGGGACTCGAACAGGCGATCGACGTGGTCGAGGGCAAGGACGAGGGGACCAGCGCCGGGGAGCAGATGCTCTTCGAAATAGGCCGAGCAGTTGTCCTTGGCTCCGAAGATGTGGTCCCACAGCTCGTCGATGCGCTGTACCGGCAACTTGAGCCGCCGGGTGACGACGGCGCACAGCCACCGCAGGAAGCGAGCCTGATCCGCCAGGATCGCTGCGTCCGCCAGCTGCAGGTTGATGGTGACGGTGCGCGCGCCGAGCTGGGCGGCGTGTTCCATGATGCCCATCATCAGTGATGTCTTGCCCATCTGCCGTGGGCCCCTGATGCGGATGAGGGCCCCCGGCTTGACGACCTCGCGCAGGCACGCCTCCTCGAGAGAGGGGCGGGCGACATAGCACGGCGATCTCGCGCTGACGATGCCGCCGGGCAGTTCGAGTTGCGTCTTCGCAGGCGCGGCCGGGGCCGGTCTCCGCGCCGCGACGGTGGGTTTGGGTTGCGTCTGCGCCGGGAGCACCACACCACGGCGGCCGATACGCTCGAGCAACGTCTTCACAATCAACGGCGTGTCGCTCACATCATTCCAGAAGGCATGCTCGAGGTCCTGCAGGCGCTCCTGAAGGGGGTGGCCCTGCGCCTGGTCGTCGGGGGGGTGGACGTATACGGGCAGGATGCAGGGCCTGCCGCCACTCCTCGCGGCGAGTTGGCGTGCCATGTCGAACTCGGCGGCGACCATCTCGCTCACAGCGGCATGCGGCGAGAGCAGGAGGAGGAAGGCATCGCAGCTGCGCAGTGCCTGCGACACGACGCGCGTCCAGTCCTCGTGACCGGCTACATCCCGCGGGGCGAAGAAAGGGCTCGCACCGGCCGCGGCGAGCGCCTCGTGGAACGCGGTCGCGACCTGCCGGTCCTCTGCCACGTCGCTGCGGCAACTGATGAACACCCTGAGCTCGGTGATGAGCGTGGAGGGAGTCTCGGAGGACGCGGGCAGGATGGGCTCCACGACATCAGAGATGCGCGACGACGGCAACGCCTCGGGCATCGCGATCGGCGGCGTCTCGTCCACGAGACCGGCGAGCGAGCGAACGGCAGCGGCGAACTCTTCGATCGTGGCGTAGCGCTCCTCGAGACGCTTGCGCAGACAGCGTGCGACCACCTCATCGAACGCCGGTGGCAGTTCGGGCCGCAGCTGACTGGGAGGCACCGGCTGGGTGTTGAGCACGCTGTGGATCACACCCGGCAGGCTCCCGCCGCGGAAGGGCTCTTGGCCGGTGGTGAGCAGGTACAGAATCACGCCCAGCGCCCAGATGTCGCTGCGCCCGTCGACGGTCTGGGGGGCGCGGATCTGCTCGGGTGACATGCAATGGGGCGAGCCGACGATCGCGCCCGTCTGCGTGAGCCGTTCACTCTCCCCGCTCTGCTTGGAGACGCCGAAGTCGATGACCTTCAAGCAGGGCCGGCCGTTGTGGCGACGGGCGAGGAAGAGGTTCGACGGTTTGAGATCGCGGTGGACGATACCGATCGCATGCGCCTCGGCGATCGCGTCGCACGCCTCGAGTACGAGCCGCACGGCCTCGCCGAGGGGCAGCGCCCCACGACGGCGAAGCAGGGCGTCCAGATTGTCGCCGTCGAGGTACTCCATGACCAGGAACGGCGTGCCGTCGTCGAGGCGGCCAACATCGTACACGCGGGCGGCATGCTCGCTCGTCAGGCGCGCGGCGGCGCGCGCTTCGCGGAGGAAGCGGCTCACGGCCGTCGGATGATCCTCGCGACTGGGGGCGAGCAGTTTGATGGCGAACAGCTCGCGCAGCTCGATGTGTCGAGCCGCGACGACGAGGCCCATGCCGCCGCGACCGAGGGCGCGCTCGACCCGATACTTCCCGAGCAGGATGGCTCCAGGGTGAATCGCCGTTTCGAGCACCGTGGCTACCCCCTTTGAATCCCGGGAAGCGTCGCATGCCATCGGAAGGCATCCAATTCTCTGTCCTGACCCTTTCTGTGGAGCGTACTCTGGGAGAGGCGCGCGGTTAAAGTGGTTTCTGCAGATATCCCACGCGTATCGTCGTTGGCTTGGGGCCGAAGGTCATGGTGATGCTGGTTGCATGCTGGCCGGTGCCTTCCATTGCACGTTCCCGGAGAAGCCCAGCCCCACCGGACAAGGCGAGCGCATCAGCGATGGGATGGTGAGATGGGACTGGGTAAGAGGGGGAGATGGGGATCGGTGGGGTGGGGCTCAATGAGATGGGATGGTGCGACGGTACCTACGGGCTCTGGGCGAGGCCTTGTCCGCCGAGCTTGATCACCCGGTTCCGCAGCAGCACTTGATTCGGCTTGCCTTCCGCTTGCCGCACGGCGCAGACGTCGCCCGTGCCCAGATCCTCAGATTCGATGCGGAAGCGGCCCGGGCACTCCTTGAGGATCGCATCGACCCCGTTCTCGTGCCGCTGCCGGCGCAGGCAATAGGCCCCATCGGGCGTCCAGGCCGCCTCGAACTCCGCCAGGGCGGGATCCCAGGTCCCCATGGCAGTCGTCTGACGCTGGTTGATCCCGGCGCGGTCGTAGTGGTCGATGATGGTGTTCTCCGTGGTGTGGCTACGGCCATCGCCGCAGTAGTCCGCCCGCGCCATGCGCGTGCACGCCTGGTGAACGTCCTCGAGCGACTGCCCGTTGCGGGTCTGCCACGGCTTGTAGCCCCAGTTCGCGCACTTGACGATGGTGCCCGTCTCGCACGCGAAGGTGAACTTGCCCGCTGCGCCACGGTGCGCTCCCGAGCGGTCCCACACGCCCGCCACCGCGAGCGCCCGGGGCGACGGGATCTGGGCCATGGGGGTGCAGGGGTTCTCCCATTCCTCGGTCCTGTCGTTCCAGACCTCGATACGGTACCAGTGCATGGTTGGATCCGTGGGGTCCGATTCGGTGTCACAGATGGCGATGTCCTGGGTGGTGCCGTCACCCGCCGTCCCCTGGAGCACGCTGCCTACCAGCTCGCGGACGGAGGTGGCACTACCGGGCGGCCGATGCACGAGCGCCAGACGGCCACTCTCGATCCGCAGCGGACCAGGCTCCTGCCCTTCGCGCCACGGCCCCCCGAGGTTCACCGACGCGAGCAGGCTGCTTTGTTCGTCTCCTCGCGTCTTCAAGCGCATACCCGAGAGCAGCGCGCCCTGTGGCACGACGCTTCGCACCACGGAGAGTGTGGAGCAGCGCCGGGCGCGCCGCTCGGCCAGTGTGAGCGGCACTTTCGCCTTCGAGGCAACGGTCCGCAGGGAGGGCGCTGGCTTGCCCTCGGGGGGCGCTGCTTGGGCGAGCCTGTGGGTCATGAGAAATAAAACGGCAAGAAGGTAGCGCTTGGTCGACGTCATGAGATACCTCCATCCAGGTTTGATGAACGTCCGCCTGGCGTGCCCGTTGGCCCCCCGTGCCGGGCATCCGCCTCGGGCGGCTACATCAGAGTCTTCTTACTTCTGGAGAGGCATCTCCGTAGGCGCTTATGCGGGAGGAACTGGAGAATTTCCGCTACGCGCTGGCAGCGCTCATGCTGGCCCTGCTGCCAACCGCGAGTGCGCCGCGATCCTACTCAACGGTCGCGCAGACGCGCACGCCCACGGTGACCTCATGCATCGAGGGTTCTCCGGGAGAACGGTTCGTGGCCAGCGCGACCGTGAAGGGGTGGTACCAGGAGCCGCCTCGTATCCCGATATGCCCCCGGTCCGAGGAGAGCTGTTGCACAATCTCGAACACATTGCCGGCCATGTCGACGATGCCAAAGGGGCTTGTCGACTCGGGATGCGCACCGACCATGTCGGGACCAAAGGTTTCGGGGAGGCGTCCGTAGGTCCTATCTATATTAGCGTCGTCGGAGTTGAGCCGGTCACCATGAGGGTAGAGACGGTCGTCAGCGCCCCGGGCAGCACGTTCCCACTCGAATTCATCGCATAGACGCGCGCCAGGGACGCGACCCGAGCGATGGAGCCAAGCGAGGTAACCTTGGAGTTCCTCGGGCGAGATACCGCTCAGGGGAAAACGACGCCAGTCCTGTTCCACGCGACGTGTCCGGCCCACGTAGCGAAAAGGCTCTTCCAGTGCCACGCCGTTGTCAGGTCGAGCATCCGCCGTGGAATGAAAGGAGAAGCGCCATCGATGCTCCGGATCCTCCCGCAGGGTGAGTACGCCGACACCGATGGAGCTCTGGCGCACTGCCCAGAGCAGGCTCCGCTCGGACGCACCGGCAGGGAGTGTATTCAGGTAGTCGATCCAGTCGCCGAGCGTCACCTCGGTGCGACCAATCAGGTAGCCATGGTCGAGGCAGACACGATGGATCGGCGGGCTATTGAGGAAGCGGCGCACGCCCTCGGGATCGGCGCTGCCAAAGAGGAAGCATCCCGGCGCAATGTACACGTAATCATGGGGGATGGAGGTAGGCCGTGGGATGCGAATGTGGCGCGACTCACCGCGCTCAAGCAGGACGGGAAAGAGGATCTCCTCCGTACGGCCGGGCCAGCTCAGGTGGAACAGGTAGGAGCCGGGCGGCAAGGAGAAGGTCGGGAGGTGTGTTGAACCGAGCTTGCCGTGCTGAGGCATGGGCTCAAGACGGCGGCGTCCCCGATCCTCGACATAGCGCTCGAGGCGGACTTGCACACCCGAGGGTGTGTCTTCGAGGATGACCTCGGCCGGCGCGTGGAGCCGCTGGGCCCAGCTGCTATCCAGACCCTCGAGCTTGCGTTGGAGTTCCATCTGGTCGGATGTCTGGTGGAACTCCTCAGCGAGGACATAGCGCTCGTAGAGGAGCTCGCCCTGCCGCCGTTGTGCCTCCGGGTGGTGTGAATCGTGAAGGAGCGCGGCCGCGATCTTTCGGTCAGCATGGTCGTAGACAGCCTGGGCCTGGTTGTGGAAGGCAAGCGCCTCGTCCCAGACGCGTTCGGCGGCCTCCCAGGTCCCTTCCTTCGGTGGTGGGGTCGCGGGAGGGAGGCGCCCGTCAAACAGCGCCACAGCATCCCCGCGGTATTTGATGGCCTTGTCTGCGAGCGCCCGCCCCTGGACAAGGGCCTCGTCGGCCTGGCCAAGGAGATCGGCGATCGCTCGTGCATCCTGATAGTGGGCCTGGAGGCGGATGCTGGCGTAGATCGCGCTCCCCAGGAAGGGCAAGGCCAGAGCGGCGAGGATACGCCCCAGGCGACGGCGCCGGACCGTGCGGCTTGAGGCCCTGAGAAACGCACGCTCGCGCGGGGAGAGCTTGGTGGTGTCGAGCGCAAATGTCTCGCTGAGCTGGCGTGCCCCCCACAGCAATTCGTCGCCCTTGTCGAGGCGCTCCCACTCGTGGGCCGCGGTCTCGAGCCGCTGCCGGATCGCCCGCTGCCCGATGTCCTCATCGAGCCAGTTCCGCAGCGTACCCCAATTCACAATGAGCGCTTCATGGGCGATCTCGTAGACCGTAGTGCCATCGGCCTCACGCGCCTGGAGTAGGCGTCCATCGACGAGGGCACGGGCGGCGGCCGCCGCAGGGGCGTTGATGATGTCGAGGTCGGCTTCACTGCGAGTGGCGCGTGTGCCCTCCGCGGTCACCAGGCGCACGAAGAGGCGATGGGCCGCTTCGCGCTCAGCCGGGCTGAGACGCTTGAGGATTCCATCGGCATGGCGCGACAGCGCTCCGGACACGCCGCCCATGGCCTCGAGCGCCCCCTGTGTAATGCAGCCCCGCGTACGATCGCGCGCTTCCCATAGCTCGGCGAGTGCGAACTGGAGCAACGGCAGGCTGCCATCCCCCTGCGCCATAGAATCGACGAGCGTCTGGACCAGCGTCGTAGGCTCGAAGACGGTGCCGGAGCGCCGTGCGGGCCCGACGATGGCCTCGTGCAATCCCTCGGAGGTCAAGGGGCGAAGCAGGTAGAGGGCGCGCTGGATCTCTTTGCCCAGGCTGGGCAGCGCGCCCAGGCGAGTGAGGAAATCGCCGCGCACCGTGAGGAGCACACGCACGCCGGGCGAGGGGAGGGCGAGATCGCCCAGGATCTCGGCGCAGCGGGCCGCCTCGTCGGCATCACTGAGCGTCAGGAGCTCCTCGAGGTGGTCAATGAAGAGGAGGACGCCGCGCCTGCCTTGACAGCGCTCGCGGAGCGCCTGCCCGAGCCAGCTGGGATCGGACGTGAGGCCGGCGATGACAGCTGATTCCTTCTTATCGAGCACGGACACGAGGGCGGCGGCCAGAGCCGCCAACGGTCGGCGGCCGGGCCAAAGCGTCGCGGTAGAGAAGGTCCGATCCTCCCCGAGCGCGCCTTCGGCGACGCGGGGCAGGACGCCGGCGCGGCACAGCGAGGACTTGCCGACCCCCGAGTCGCCGGCCACCAGGACGAGCGACTGGCGGCGTAGCCGTTCGAGTACGGCGCGGATGTCGGGTTCACGGCCGAAGAAGAGGGCGCGATGTTCGGCTTCGAAGGAGAGGAGCCCGCGGTAGGGATTGCCGGCGGGTAGGGCCTCGATCACGCTGGGCTGATCGAGCCGCTCGAGCTCCTCCCGGAGCGCCTCGGCCGAGGTGAAGCGCTGGACAGGGTCGACCGCCAGGCAGCGTTCGATGAGCGCGTTGAAGGCCGGATCGATGTCCAGCGGGAGCGCAAGGGATGCTTCGGCGGCCCCTGGGACCTGTCCTCCCTGGGACGTATCGGAAATGGTGGACGCGCCGCGGTCGTCGCCCTTGCTGGGCGTACATAACTCTTTGAGGATGAGTCCGAGCGCATAGATATCGCTCTGCGGGGTGGCCAGTGCGCCGAGCAGGATCTCGGGCGCCATGTAGCCCGGCGTCCCCACGATGGTGCGCTTGCCCGTCCCGGCCGCGCTCTGGGCCGCGTCGACGAGCTCGGCCAGGCCGAAGTCGAGCAGCTTGACCTCGCCGTCCTTGCTGAGCAGGGCGTTCGAGGGCTTGAGGTCGCGATGCAGCACGCCCTGGCGGTGCGCCGCCGCGAGGCCTCGCGCGAGACCGATGCCGATGCCGAGCACGCGCCGCCAGGGCAGGGGCCGGGTGAGCTCGGCGAGACTCTGACCGATGATGTACTCGGAGACGAGATAGGGGTGCTCGTCGACCTTGCCGATGCGGAACAAAGTAACGACGTTGGGGTGCTGCAGGCGCGCGATGGCGCGCGCCTCGATCTGGAAACGTTCGCGCGCCCACTGCTCGGGCATCTTGGTATCGATGAACTTGAGCGCCACCAGCCGATCGAGGGAGGTGTCGTGGGCGAGGTAGACCACGCCCATGCCCCCGTGCCCGAGCTGGCGCAGGAGGCGGAACTCGTCGAACTCCGCAGGGGGCGTCCAGCCCGGGGTCACGGTCGGGCCAATCCAGACGGCGCGGTCGACCGCGCCGGGGATCGAATGGGAGAAGTCCGACGAGCCGTCGCGGCGCGGTGTCGAAACGTTGCGTACGGCCTCGGCGAGCAGCACACGGCATACCGAACACTCGGCGGCATGAGCGTGAATCTTGTGGAATCGTTCGGGAGCGAGACGATCCTCGGCAAGCGCAAGGAGCGTCTTGTCAGTGAGGCATTCCATCTCGGCCACTCGGGGCCCCCTTTGCGTTCGTAATTTGGACGTGGTGTGCGCAGTCGCGGTTGCACCCTACGTGAGAAACGCTTCAAGGGCGAGCAACAATTCCATGTACCGAATCAAAGCAAGGATGATGCTAGAATAGGTTACAGATGGAACAGTCCGACGAATGGGTCTCGCTCTTTCTTGAGGCCGCCCCGGTCCCTAAGCCCTGGCCCACGGGGGGGGATGAACTCGGCCGCCTGCTGTGCTCCACCTGGGAGATCGGCCGAGGGCAGTGGCCGGGGGTCGCCCTCCCGGCAAAGGTCTTCGTGCGCCACCTGGCGAGGTGCCTGGCAACGCCGGAGGCGGACCAGTCCCCGGTGGAGCTCCTCAAGGAGCTGGCGTCCCGGGACTTCTATCTCGCCTGCGCCTGCGCCCACGAGGTGCCCGGCGCCGCCCAGGCCTTCGATCAACACTACCTGGCGCGGCTGCCGTCCTATCTCCAGCACATGAACCAGCCCCAGGCGTTCATCGACGACGTCTGCCAGACGGTGCGCGAGAAGCTCCTCGTCCGTACGGCCGAGGAGCTGCCCAAGATCGCCGATTACACGGGGCGGGGAGCGCTCATGGGCTGGGTGCGCATCATCGCCTTGCGCATGGCGGTGAGGATGCTGCACAGCCGCAAGGATGGGGAGCACGAAGGCGACGGCGGCATGCTGGCGGCCCTACCTTCGCCCGGCATGGACCCGGAGCTCGAGGTCATCAAGCGCACGTACCAAAAAGAGTTCCTGCAGGCCATGAACGATGCCTTCGGCTCGCTGTCGAGCGAGCACCGCTACCTGCTCCGGCTGTACTTCGTCGACCACCTGTCGACCACCGAGATGGCCACGCTGTTCCGCGTCAATCAGTCCACCATCTCGCGCCGGCTGCAGACCGCACGGCAGGCGGTGTATGAGGAGACCAAACGGTTGCTCCAGAAACGTCTCCTACTCTCCTCGGGGGAATTCCACAGCCTGATCCAGGTGGTCGACAGCCAGCTCAACATGAGCCTGAGTCGCATGCTCGGAGAGGAGGACGTGGTGGGACCGTCGCACGATGGTCCGACAGGTGGGGGCGGCGCTGCGCCACGCAGGACGCCCGTGAACCCTTCCAGGAAGTGACAGGTCCTCTGGGCTCCGTACACCTTGGGCGGCCGGCCCTCATCCCCATCGATATCACTACGTCTCAGGCCTCATCATCCCATGATCAGATGAGGCGCAGGGAGCGCCTGCTGGCGTCCCGCTCGACGCCCCTTGAGTCGCTCTCAGCCAGGCGGGCATCGCCGGGCGGGACGGTTTCTGTTATCACGGATCGGTTCAACGAGCCTCCGGGTGCCCTCATGAAGAACCCGATCGCCGCGACACTGCAGGGCCTCCTCGATCGCGCGCAGCACCGGCGGACCGTGCCGCCCCTGCGCGAGGACGAGCGCCTCGATGGCAAGGTGGCCCTCGTGACCGGGGCCAACCGGGGGCTCGGCAAGTCCATCGCCCTCCAGTTGGCGCAGCGGGGGGCGCACGTCATCATGGCCTGCCGCAGCGGCATCCCCGAGGCCGGCGAGGAGATCCGGCGGGCCTGCAGGGCGGCGACGGTGGAGATGCGGCAACTCGACCTCGGGGACCTGCGCTCGGTCCTGGCGCTGTGCGAGGGCCTCGCCCAGGATGGCGTGCAGCTCGATCGCGTCGTCCTCAACGCGGGCCTGGTCGCGCGCAGCGCGCGTCCGACCGTGCAGGGCCTCGAGGTCATGTTCGGCGTGAACTACCTCGCCAACTTCCTGCTCGTCGAGCAGCTGCGGGCCCTGCGGGTGCTCCGGAGGGTCCCCCAGGGCGCAGCGGCGGCGACCGAGCGACCGCGCATCGTGTTCGTGTCGAGCGAGTCGCACCGCGACGCGGGGCCGGTGGATCTCGCCCGCTTCGGACAGTTCGAGACCTACGGCGCCATGGACGGCATGCGGGTCTACAGCTACTCGAAGCTGCTCCTCACGGTCTATGCGGGGGAGCTCTCGCGCCAGCTGGGCGCGCAGGCGGGCGTCCATGCCTGCTGCCCGGGGGCCGTGAACACGGACATCGCGCGCGAGGCGCCGGCGTGGGTGCAGCCGGTGCTCGGCGCGGTCATGGCGCGCTTCTTCCGCACGCCCGACGAGGCGGCGGAGCCCATCCTGTATCTCTGCTGCGCCCATGCCCTCGAGGGCATGACCGGGACGTACCTGCACCTCATGCAGGACAAGCCGCCGGCCGAGGAGGTGCGCGATCCCGCGCTGGGCGCGCGCCTGTACCGCAAGAGCCAGACATTGATCGCCCGCCTGACGGATATGACGCCGGAGGACGCAGGCTGGCCCGGACAAGGAGATGCCCCGTGAGTGAGTCCCCACGTTCCCTCGAGCGCGTGCTGGATGGATCGAGCTGGCGCGACTTCTGCGACCGGCTCAAGGCCGCGGGCGATCCCATCTTTGCCCCCGGCGCGCCCGAGGACCCGGTGACGCGGGCCGAGGGCGTGCGCTACCTCACCCGCCTCGTCCGGGCCGCCCTCGAGACCTTCGTCGAGTTCGCCGATCCGATGGCGCCGGCGCTGCGGCGCACCGTGCACGAGACCATCAAGATGGGCTCGGACAACCCCGACAACTGGTACGAGAACGCGCTCGTGCACGGCGACTACGCGTACCGCCTGAGCGGCACGCGCGGCACCGTGCCCTACCTCAGTATCGCCACGCAGGTGGGGCACTACGGTCAGGGCGGCGGCATGCCGCCGGCCGGCTTCCTCGAGGCCAAGGATCTCGTGGTCGATGCCGCGGGCCGGTTCGAGATCACGCTCAGCAAGGACGAGCAGCCTGGCCCCTGGCTCCGTATCCCCGAGGGCCACGGCACGCTGATCGTGCGCCAGACCTTCCTCGACCGCGGCCGGGAACGGCGCGCCGAGCTGGTGCTCGAGCGCGTCGGCGGGCCCCCGACGCCGCGCCCGCTCACCGCCGAGCGTATCGACGAGGGCCTGGCCACGGCGGCCAGCCTGGTCACCGCGTGCGCCATGATCTTTCCCAACTGGGCCGCGGGCTTTCGCAAACACAAGAACGAGCTGCCGCAGTTCGACCCCGACCTGTCGCGCATGTTCGGCGGCGACCCGAACATCGCCTACTACCATAGCTACTGGGAGCTCGGACCGGACGAGGCGCTGGTCATCGAGGTGACGCCGCCGGCCTGCGACTACTGGAACTTCCAGCTCAACAACTACTGGATGGAGTCGCTCGACTATCGCCACCACGCGGTGTGCATCAATAAGGCGAGCGCCAAGCTCCGCCCCGACGGCAGCGTGCGCGTGGTGGTGGCGCACCGCGATCCAGGTTGCGACAACTGGGTCGACACCGCGGGCCATCCCCTGGGCACCATGTGCTGGCGCTGGGTCCGTGCCAGCGCCCATCCCCGGCCGGCGACCCACGTGGTCCGGCTGGAAGACCTCAGATGACGCGCCCCCCTCCATAAGATGCAGACAGCGACACGCCCTCGGCACGGCCTCCCCACGCGGCCCTATCGCCCCCGCCTGATCGCGCTCGTGAACCAGCTCGGGCAGGGGCTCGGCGCGCTCGGCCTCCAGCCTCCCGGCTCTTGGGCCGGGCCGCTCACCGTGAGCGATCTCATCGCCGCCGCCCGGCGCCGCACCGGCCTGTCCGACTTCGGCGACGAGGCGTTCCGCGAGCCGCTCGAGCGGCTGCTGTGGTCGATCGAGGCCGAGGCCCGGCTGCACACCGTGGGGCGCCTCATCACCCGCACCCGGCTGGTCGGCGCGCTCGCCACCCGCCTGCGCGTCCGGGAGTTTGTCCGGCGGCACCCCGCGGTGCTGGAGGGGGCCCTGCCGCCCCCCATCGTCATCGCCGGGCTGCAGCGCACGGGCACGACGCTCCTGCACCGGCTGCTGGCGAGCGATCCGGAGCTGCGCGCGCTCCTCTCGTGGGAGGCGATCGCGCCGGTGGCCCCGGGGGCGGTGACCCCGGCCGGCTCGCGCGGCCTCGGGGCGAGCCTGGGCGCCAGGCTGCGCGGTGGCGTCGCCGGTACCGACCCCCGGGTCCTTCAGGCTCGGCTCAGCGTGCGTGCCCTCTCCTACATGGCGCCCGAGTTCTTCGCCATCCACCCGGTCGAGCCCGAGGCGCCGGAGGAGGACGTGCTCCTCCTCGATTATTCGTTCCTCAGCACCGTCCCCGAGGCCACCTTGCACGTGCCGAGCTACGGGCGCTGGCTCGAGACGCAGGACCACACGCCCGCCTACGAGTACATGGCCACGCTCCTGCGTGTCCTCTCCGCGCAGCGGGGGCCGCGGCGCTGGATCCTCAAGACGCCGCACCACCTCGAATATCTCGACGTGCTCCGCCAGGTGTTCCCGGGCGTGCGCATCATCCAGACGCATCGCGACCCGGCGCGCACGCTGGCCTCGCTGTGCAGCATGATCACCCACGGGCGCGGCGTGTTCAGCGATCACGTGGATCCCCATGAGGTGGGGCGCGAGTGGTCCCGCAAGGTGGGCCGCATGCTGGAGCGCTCGCTCGCCGTCCGCGCCGCCGCTCACGACGAGGGCTTCGTCGACGTCTCCTACTACGACCTCGTGCGCGACCCGGTGGGCGAGGTGCGGCGGCTCTACGAGCGGCTCGGTCTGGCGTGGTCGCCCGCGACCCGCGAGCGCCTGGAGGCGACGCGGCGCGACAACCCGCAGCACAAGTACGGGCGGCACGCCTACCGCCTCGAGGATTTTGGCCTGAGCGAGCGAGGCGTCGAGCCGCTCCTGGCGGCGTACCGGGCGCGCTTCGCGTTGCCCCCCGAGCCTCGGGCTTGACCCGGGCCGCGCTGTGCGCGTGATATGGGTCTCGCAAGCCCATCGCGAGGAGACCCATGTACGCCATCGCCATCGTCCGCTATCGCCGCCCGCTCGAAGAGGTGCTCAAGGTGATCGAAGAGCACCGCGCCTATCTCCGCAGCCTCAAGGAGAAGGGTCTCCTCATCGCCTCCGGCCCGCTCGTACCGCGCCACGGCGGGGCGCTCCTCCTGCGCGTGCCCGACGAGGAGGTGGATCAGACCCTGGATCGCATCCGGGACGACGATCCCTTCACCCGCGCGGGCGTGGCGCAGTACGAGCTCTGCCCCTGGGCGCCCAACATCGGCGTCGAGGATCTCGACCGCTTGAAATAGACGGGAGGGGTCAACGCCCTGGCGAGGGCGCTAGCCGAGCTCGACCAGGTTGGCGTGGATGATCGTGGGGCGGGTGCGGATCTCGTCGAGGAGTTCGCCGGGCGGGCGGGCGGCGAGACGGATGGAGGCGCAGGCCGCCACGCCGCCGTCGAAGATGGTGTTGACCATCTCCTCCACGTTGATGTTGTGCCGACGGATCGCGCCCAGCACCTCGGCCAGCACGCCCACCTGATCGAGGTGGCGCACGTTGAGCTGGAACTTGGCCGGGCTCTTGGCGCGCAGGTTCACGCAGTTCGGCACCTCGCCGCGCTCGACGAACGCCCGCACGATGCGCACGGTCTCCTCGGCGATCGCGGCCTGCGCCTGCTCGGTCGAGGCGCCGATGTGGTGCGTGCCGTACACCCCGGGCAGCTGCACGATCTCGTCGCCGAAGCTGCCCGTCGCGCCCCCCGGCTCGTGCTCGAACACGTCGAGCGCCACGCGCAGGTTGCGCTCGGCGATGGCCTTGCGCAGCGCCCGGCCATCCACGAGCTCGGCCCGCGAGGTGTTGATGAGCAGGGTCCGTGGCCGCATCCGCCCGAGCGCCGCCTCGCCGATGAAGCCGCGCGTCTCCTGGGTGAGCGCCACGTGCAGCGTCACGGCGTCCGAGCGGCCGCACAGCTCCGGCACCGTGGCGGTCCGCTCCACGCCGAGCTGCCGGGCGCCTTCGTCATCGAGCGAGCGGGACCAGGCCAGCACCTGCAGGCCGAAGGCCTGCGCACGGCGGATCACCTCGCGGCCGATCGACCCCGTCCCGATGACGCCGAGCGTCCGGCCGAACAAGCCGTCGGCCCGGGAGTATTCCTTCTTGTTCCACTTGCCCGCGCGCAGATCCGCCACCGCATCGGGGATGCGGCGATCGAGCGAGAGGAGGAGGCCGAGCGTGAGCTCGGCCACGGCGATCGCGTTCTTGCCCGGGCAATTGGCCACGTACACGCCGCGCCCCGAGGCCGCCTTGCAATCGATCGTGTTGTACCCGGCGCCCGCCCGCACGATGAGCGCCAGCTCCTCGCCCGCCTCGATGGTCTGGGCCGTGACCTCGGTCGAACGCACGACCAGGATCGCCGCCTGCCGGATCGCCGACGGCAGCTGGTCCTTGGTCAGGCTCGGCTGGTAGTCCACGTCGAGACCCAGCCCGCGGAACACGTTCAAATGTCCTTCACTGAAGCTGTCGGCGATGAGGATGCGCATGCTCGAAACTTATCACGTCGGCGTGCCGCGCGGCAGCAGCAGCACGCCGTGAAACGGGCCTTTCCGGGCGGGGCTCGACGAGGGACCAGACAGGGGTCTGCTGGAATGCGTCCTGCAACTTTCGGCGGTCGGCCGCGATCCGTCGCGGTCTTCGGGAGAGAAACATGAGCACTCGATGGTCCTTCCTCCTCGCTCCTTCCATCGCCAGCCTCACGGGCTGGATCGTCTTCGCCGGGATGGCCTTGGCCCAGGGCCCGGCACAAGGCCCGCCGCCGCCGACGGCGACCCAGGGGCGCCCGGCCTATAACCTCCCCCCTCCGGCGGCGCCCGACAAGACGAGCGCCTGGTTCCCCCGCCTCGACGGGCAGCTCCTTCGGAACGCCGACGGCGCCGCGGTCGGCCAGGTGACGCTCGCCACCGGCAATCAGCTGGTGCTCGCGTCGCCCGGCAATGCGCCGCTGCGCCTCCGGGTGGATCCCAACCTGCCGGTCTTCGAGGGCGAGAGCGCCCTGTCCCGTGGGCCCGGCAAGTTGCGGCCGGGGAGCGACGTGAAGGTCTATTACCGCCGTGATCCGGGCCAGACCGACCCGCGCACCGTCGCCGTGGTGCTCCTCGACCCGCAGACCGCGCAGGCGCTCACGCCGCGCCAGGCGCCGAACTCCACGACCGCCATGAACCGGCAGCCGGGCCGGGTGGTCTCGGTCGCGAACGGGGTCCTCGATCTCGATCCCTACGAGGAGGCCGCGGGCAACGCGCGGATCACCCTCCCGCCCGGCGTCATCGTGGCACGCCCGGCGCAGGCCGCCGACACCTCGGCGCTCCGCCCCGGGACCGAGGTGATGGTCACGTACCGCTCGGCGCCGGATGGCCACCCCATCGCCGTGCGGGTGGATATCCTGTCGCCGGACGAGGCGGCGAAGCTGCGCCAGGACTACGCGCGCATCCCCGCGCAGCGTCGGCCGCCGCTGTGATGTGAACACCCTGCGTTCCTGAACGCCGCGTCAGGCGCGGCGCCAGAAGCGCACGCGCAGGCCGTCGTGCGGGTGGCGCAGCGGGACCGTCTCCACCCGCAGGTCCTGCCCCGGCTCGAGCGCCCACGAGTAGCCGCGCAAGAGGTGGGACGCGACCATCTTGATCTGCATCTTGGCGAGCGCCATGCCGAGGCAGATGCGCGGCCCGCCCCCAAAGCCCACGAGCTCGCCGCGGCTCCGGCGCTCGGCCTCGGCGCGGGCGTGGGGGCAACGCCCCGGATCGAACCGCTCGGGCTCGGGGAACACCCGCGGGTCGAGGTGGGTCGCCTCGGCCGAGTAGAGCACCTGCCAGCCGCGCGGGATGGTGTAGCCGCCGAACTCGAACGTCTCGACCACGCCGCGGAAGCCGAAGCCCGCGGGCGGATGGAGGCGCTCCACCTCGCGCAGCACCTGCTCGAGGTAGGTCATCCCCTGGATCTGATCCAGCGTGAGCGGGCTGCCGAGAGGGCCAAGGCCAAGACCCTCCTGCTCGGCGCGGGCCCGCTCGCAGATCCCGGGATCCGCGGCCAGCACCGCCACGAGCGAGGTGAGCATCGAGGTCGTGGTGCCGTGCCCCGCGGCGATGAGGAGCAGGGCCTGGGACTGGAGCTCCTCGAGCGACAGCCGCTCCCCATCGGGCCCACGGCTCGCCACGAGGAGGCCGAGGGCGTCCCGGGTCGGCCGGGACGGTCCCTGGGACCGCTCGGCCACGGCGCGCTCCACGAACTCGAGCAGCTTCCCGCGCGCCTTGAGCGCCCGGCCGTAGGCCGTCCACGGCAGGCGGATGGGCCAGGCGAAGAGCCCGGAGAGCCAGACGTCCATCTGCCGGGTGAGCTCTCCGGCCTCGGGCGAATCGGGGTCGAGCTCGCTGCCGAGGAAGAGGAGGCTCGCCACCTCGAACGTGAGGCGGCGGAACTCGTGGTACCAGGCGAAGCGGCCGAGCCGCTCCCAGCGCGCGAGGTTGCGCATGAGCAGCGGCTCCATCACCGTGAGGTACCCGGCGATGGCCTGCGTCTGGAACGCCGGCATGAGCAGATTGCGTTTGCGGCGATGCTCCTCGCCGTCCTGGAGGAACAGCGCGTTGCCGAGGAGCTCGTGGAAATTGCTCGGCCAGCCCTCGCGCCACGAGAGGGAGGACATGCCCGACTGGAGCACGAACCGGTTGGCGGCGGGGCCGAGCAGGACCGCCGTGGGGCGGCCAAAGAGGCGCGTGCGGAAGACGGGGCCGTAGCGCCGCTCGCGCCGCGCGATGAAGGCCTCGGAGCCGCGCAGGAACTCGAGCGTCTCACCGAGGAACGGGAGCCCCTCGTGGCCTGGAGGCAAGGGAGCCGCGGCGGCGCTGGGGACGGTGCCGGGGACGGTCCCCGGGGTCGGGTCCGGGGTGAGACCTGGGGTGAGGCCCGGAGTGAGGATCGAAGGGTGATAATCCATGATGGCTCTCCCACGAGACATGCGGTCGTAAGGGCTCATGCAACGACCGGGACAATGCGCGCTGCGGCCGCCGACCCGCACAGGGACCTGGCCGCAGGGCCCTGGCCGAGCGCTGCAGCAACGCCGAAACGGCGTCGCTCGACGAAGCACAGCTGGTACATCTCGTCGAGGAAATTCCATAGCGCCTGATAGAGCCCCATGCCACCTCGCCGGACCGCCGCGAGCGCCGCCTCGGTGTCGGGGACCATGCGCGCCAGGAGGAGCGACTCGTCAGCGTGATCGCTCTCGAGCTCGTCGTGCAGGCTCAGCCAGTCGAGCATGTCCGGGGCGAGGACGTGTGGCTGCGCGGCGATGAGGCACGCCACCACCTCGATGAGCTGCTGCGCGCAGATCTCGCCCGCCATGAGGGCGGCCGCCCCCTCGTACCCGTCCTCGGCCAGGTAGTGGCGGGCGAGCTGCTCCCCGAGCCGCCGCCCGGGCGCGAGGTGCCGGTCGTCGAAGTCGACCGGCTGCAGGATGGCGATGGAGCGGAGAAAGCCGTCCATCAGCACGCTGTGCGCCCGCGCGAAGTCCCCCTCCCCGAGCTCCTGGTGGAGCTGGCGCGCGAGCAGACAGCGCATCCGGTCGTCCTCGACGCGCGCGGTGACCATGGCCAGCCAGCGAATGAAGTGCCGCGAGGTGCCCTCGTAGGCGTTCGTGATGAGCAGCCACAGCGACTCGGTGTCCGCCGAATCGCGCATCAGGCGCTGCAGGAACGGGTGTTGCGCGAGGCCATTGTTGTCGAGCGCCTGCATGAGCGTCTCGGCGGTCGGGAACAGATCCTCGTCAAAGGCCCGCGCCGGCACCGACCCCGGCGGGTACACCTTGCGCGACTCGGTCGAGAGGTACACGGTCAGGCGCAAGCGGCCGCGCTGGCGCCGCATCGCCACCCAGCTCTGCATCCCGATCCCATCGGCGAGCGGGCGGTTGGCGAAGGTGGCGAGGACGTTCTGATACAGCGCGGGGTCGATGCCGCGGGCGCGGAGCGCGCCCGAGATCCGCTCGTGGACCACGGCGTCGTCTTGGGCGTAGGCGCAGACCGGGACATAGAGGGTGGTCTCGGCGGGCCGGTCGTCGAGGTCCGGAGCGGCCGTCCCCTCAGGGGCCTCGGGGCCGTCCGCTCCATCGGGGTCGAGGGGGCCGCCCGAGACGAAGGAGGGGCAGGTGAAGGGGGGACGCAGCAAGAAACACGGCGCGCCGCCGCTCACCGCAGCGGCGAACGCGCTCGCCTCTCCAGGCACGTAGTTCCTGGCGATGCTGCAGGCGACCTCCAGGTCCTCGGGCGTGGCCTGATGATGGTGCACGTAGATCTTGACGCGCGCCCAGGGCTCATCGGTGAGGTCCAGCGAGAAGTACTTGATCTCGTCGAGCAGCGGGCCGCGTCGCAGCGCCGTCCTGCCGAGGAGCGGCCAGGCGCGCGGGAAGCCGAGGGAGAGGAGCGCCTCCTCGACCAGGGCCTGGGCGTGCTCGCGCCCCCCTGCCTGGGGGTTCAGATAGATCTTGAAGCGCGGCGCGTGCCCCGGCGAGAAGCAGGCCGCGTGCCAGACCGCGAACCGGCTCCGGGGATCGATATCCTCGGGCAGGAAGAGGTCCATCACCTCGCGGAAGCGGGTGAGGCAGGCGCCGAATTCGCGCTCGAGCCGCTCGGTGAAGGCGACCCCGGCCGCGCGCTGCGACTCCACCGTGGGCTCCTCGCCCTGCACCTCCAGCAGCACCCGCACCTCCGGGGTGCCGTCGACGATCGCGACCGAGAACTCGATGGGCGAGTGATCGTCGCCGATCTCCGAGATCCACCGCGAGGCCTTGCCGCGCGACGCCTCGGGCGCCGGGTCGATGGACATCTGCCCCCAGGGGGCAAGGAGGCGTCGGAAGATGGCGATGACCTGCTCCGTCTCTTTGCCGAAACCAGCCCCCTGGCAAAGGCGGCGTAGACGCAAGGCACCAAAATCGACGAGGTTGTGGGCAATCGGGTCCTGACCGTGAGCGATGCTCATCGCTCCCTCCTTTCTGGCCATAAACGTGGGTCTCCAGACATCGGTCGTTGCAGTTGCTGCAAGTCCGTTCCGGTCCCCTGCCGGCCGTCCGCTCTCGTTACGTTGCGAGCGAAGGCAGGCACGGGATCTCCACGATCCGGTGGTGATCTACTTTGACCGATTCTGCGAGGGGCGCACGGACCAGTGACGAGTGACAGCCCCACCCTCTTGAAGAGTGGCGGCCCGCCTTGAATCGTCCTGGGGGGAGATAGAGGAGGAGGAGAGTAGAGGAGAGAGGGGGGCTCAGCCGCCCTGGGCGAGGAGCTGGCGCAGCACGGCCTGGAGGATGCCGCCGTGCTTGAAGTAGTGCACGTCGACGGGGGTATCGAGCCGCGCCCGCACGTGGAACTCGTGGCGCGAGCCGTCCTCGCGCGTGACCACCACGCGTACCTCCTGCCGCGGCTGGATCTGCTCGCCGACCCCCTCGACGTCGAGCCGCTCCCGCCCCGTGAGCTGGTGGGTCTCGGCCGACTCGCCCTCCCGGAACTCGAGCGGCAGGACGCCCATGCCGACCAGGTTGGCGCGGTGGATGCGCTCGTAGCTCTGCGCGATCACCGCTCGCACGCCGAGGAGGAGCGTGCCCTTGGCGGCCCAGTCGCGCGACGAGCCGGTGCCGTACTCCTTGCCCGCGATCACGACCAGGGGCACGCCCTCTTTGTGGTAGCGCTCGGCCGCGTCGAAGATGGACATCTGCTCGCCCGCGCCGCCAGACGCCCCGTAGTGCATGGTCACGCCGCCCTCGACCCCGGGCACCATGAGGTTCTTGAGGCGGATGTTGGAGAAGGTGCCGCGCACCATCACGCGGTCATTGCCGCGCCGCGCGCCGTAGGAGTTGAAGTCCGGCTTCTTGACCCCGTGCTCCTCGAGGTACTGGGCCGCGGGCGTGCCGAGCGCGATGTCGCCGGCCGGAGAGATGTGGTCCGTGGTCACCGAGTCGCCGAGGAGCGCCAGCACGCGCGCGCCGTGGATCGGCTGGAGCGGCGGCGGCGTGGTCTGGAGCCCGACGAAGAAGGGCGGCTCCTGGATGTACGTGGACTCGGCCTTCCAGTGATAGAGCGACTCGCCGGCGCCCCCCCGATGAATGGCAATGGCCTGCCACTCGGGGCTGCCGGCGAACACCTCGCCGTAGGTGCGCTCGAACATGGCCGGCGTGATCGACCGCTGCACCGTCTCGTTGACCTCGGCGCTCGAGGGCCAGATGTCGCGCAGGTACACCGGCTGGCCGTCCTTGCCCTGGCCGATGGGCTCGCTCTCGAAGTCGATGTCCACCGTGCCGGCCAGGGCGTAGGCCACGACGAGGGGCGGCGAGGCGAGGTAGTTAGCCTTGACGAGCGGGTGCACGCGGCCCTCGAAGTTGCGGTTGCCCGAGAGCACGGCCGATGCCACGAGGTTGTGCTTGGTGATGGCGTCGGCCACGGGCTCGGGGAGCGGGCCGCTGTTGCCGATGCAGGTGGTGCAGCCGTAGCCGACGAGCCCGAAGCCGAGCGCCTCGAGCGAGGGCAGGAGGCCCGCCTCGCGGAGGTACTCGGTGACCACGCGCGATCCCGGGGCGAGGCTCGTCTTGACGTGCGGCGCCACGCGCAGGCCGCGCTCCAACGCCTTCTTGGCGAGGAGGCCGGCGCCGACCAGGACCGAGGGGTTGGAGGTGTTGGTGCAGCTCGTGATGGCGGCGATGACCACGGCGCCGTTGCCGATGGCGTCGCTCGTGCCGGCGACCGGCGCACGGCGCGCGGTGTCGTCCGAGGGGAGCCCGAAGCCGCGCTCCTTGACCGGCGCGGTGAGGGCCTTGCGGAAGTTCGTCTTCATGGCCGCGAGCGGCACCCGGTCCTGGGGCCGCTTGGGGCCGGCCAGGCTCGGCTCCACGGTGCCGAGATCGAACTCGAGGTGCTCGGTGAACTCGGGCGCGCTCGCCTCCTCGCGGAACAGGCCCTGCTCCTTGTAATAGCGCTCGACCAGGGCCACCCGATCGGCGCCGCGGCCGGTGCGGCGCAGGTAATCGAGCGTGAGCTCGTCGACCGGGAAGAAACCGATGGTGGCGCCGTACTCGGGCGCCATGTTGGCGATGGTGGCGCGGTCGGCGATGCCGAGCGTGGCCACGGCCGGGCCGTAGAACTCGACGAACTTGTCCACCACGCCGTGCTTGCGGAGGAGCTGCGTGACGGTGAGGACGAGGTCGGTGGCGGTGACGCCCTCACGCAGGCGGCCCGAGAGGCGCACGCCCACGACCTTGGGCGTCACGATGTAGAGCGGCTGCCCGAGCATGACCGCCTCGGCCTCGATGCCGCCCACGCCCCAGCCGACCACGCCGAGGCCGTTGATCATCGTCGTGTGCGAGTCGGTGCCGACGAGCGTGTCGGGGAAGGCGAGGCCGTCCTTGTCCATCACGCCCTGGGCCAGGTACTCGAGGTTGACCTGATGGACGATGCCGGTGGCGGGCGGGACCACGCGCAGGCCGTGGAAGGCGTTCTGCCCCCAGCGCAGGAACTCGTAGCGCTCGAGGTTGCGCTCGAACTCGAGCTTGACGTTGCGGGTGAGCGCATCGACCGTGCCGAAGTGGTCCACCTGCACCGAGTGATCGATGACCAGGTCCACGGGCACGAGCGGGTTGATGCGCAACGGGTTGCCGCCGAGGCGCTGGACCGCCGAGCGCATGGCCGCGAGGTCCACGAGGAGCGGCACGCCGGTGAAGTCCTGGAGGACGACGCGCGCGGGCTTGAAGGGCAGCTCCACGGGCACGGGCGCGGCCGCGTTCCACTTGCCGAGGCGGGCGATGTCCTCGTCGGTGACGGCGAAACCGTCGCGGCTGCGCAGCACGGCCTCGAGGAGGACGCGGATGGAGAACGGCAGCCGGTGGAGGTTCGGGGCCACGCCCGCCTTCTCCAGGGCGGACAGGCGATAGTAGGTATAGGAGGTGCCGCCGACCTTGAGGGTGTCGCGGGCACCAAAGGCGTTGTGCTGGGTGCTCATGCGGGACATCTAGCATGTCCGGGCCAGGGAATGCAGCCCTGCGCGGCACGCTCGCCCTCCGCTCTCTCGCTGAGCCCCTAAGCTCGCCGGGCCCTCGTCCTCACCGCGGTGGTAGTCTCGTCCCATGCAGCGCGAACTCCAGCTCCGGCTCATGGAACGGCTCCTCACCCACGTCGAGGCCCGCACCACGCAGGTGGGCGACACCGAAGGCCGGGTGCCGGTGCGCAACTACGTCTCAGCCGAGCGCCTGGCAGCCGAGGAGCAGGTGCTGTTCCGCACCCATCCGCTGGTCGTCGGCCGCGTCTCCGAGCTGCCCGAGCCGGGGAGCTCGCTGACCTGCGAGGTGGCGGGCGTGCCCCTCCTCGTCGTGCGCGACGGCGCGGGCGACCTGCGCGCCTTCCTCAACGTGTGCCGGCACCGCGGCTCACGCCTCGTGAACGAGCCGTGCGGCCGACACAAGGCGCTCGTGTGCCGCTACCACGCCTGGACCTACGACCTCGCCGGCCGGCTCCTCCACGTGCCGCAGCGCGAGTCGTTCCCGTGCGTGGAGCAGGAGGATCTCGGCCTCGTGCAGGTGCCGCTGTCCACCCGCCACGGCTTCCTCTGGGTGGTGCCAGGCGGGCGCGGCTGCTCAGTGGACGTGGACGCCTACCTCGGACCGGTGAGCGAGGACCTGGCCGCCTTCTCCCTCGACTCCCATCACCTCCACCGCAAGGTGGTGACGCGGCGCCACGCCAACTGGAAGCTGCTCATCGACGCCTTCCTCGAGGGCTATCACGTCAAGTCGCTGCACCGCGACTCCGTCTACCGCTTCTTCCTCGAAGCAGGGTCGCTGTTCGAGCACTTCGGCCCGCACATGCGCTCGGTCGGGGCGCGGCGCAACTTCGCCGAGGCCTGCGCCCAGCCGCGCGAGAGCTGGGACATCCGCGGCTGCACCACCGTCTTTTATCACCTGTTCCCGAACAGCATCCTCGTGTTCCACCCCGACTGGGTGACCCACATCAGCGTCGTGCCGGACGGCACCGACCACCTCACGTACACCCATCACATGCTCATCCCCGCCGCGCCCACGAGCGACGCCGAGCGGGCGCACTGGGATCGCACGTTCCAGCTCATCGAGGAGCGGGTGTTCCAGGCCGAGGATCTGTCGATCGCCGAGTCCATCCAGGCCACCCTGCGCTCGGGGGCCGACGAGCACTTCCGCATCGGCCGGCTCGAATACCCGATCCAGCACTTTCATGAGGCGATCGAGCGCGCGCTCACAGGATGCCGGTGAGCTCGGGGAAGCCGCAGGCGAGGTTGAGGTTCTGCAGCGCCTGGGTGGCCGCGCCCTTGAGGAGGTTGTCGAGCGTCACCACGAGCGCCGCCCGGGTGCCGCCGCCGCTCGTCGAGACGGCGAAGCCGCCCAGGGTGACGTGGTGGTGCCCGGCGGCGTCCCGCACCTCGGGGATGTCGCGGACGACGCGCACGAGCGGCTCGCCGGCATAGGCGGCGACGCAGTCCTTGAAGAGCGCGCCGGCGCTGGCCGGCTCGCGCAGGGTGAGCGAGAGGGTGAGCGTGATGCCGCGGAAGAAGGGCGCCACGTGCGGCAGGAAGCGGATGGGGTGCCCGAGGTGCCGGCTGGCCTCGCGCTCATGGATGTGATCGTCGAGGGCGTAGGGCATGAGGTTGTCGCGTAGCCGGCTCGTGTCGTTGCGCGGCGAGGGCGCGGTGCCGGCCCCGCTGTAGCCGGAGACGCCGAAGGCCACGGGCAGCGCCCCGTCGGCGAGGAGCGGCAGGAGCGGGCCGAAACCGAGCTGGACGCCGGTGGCGTAGCAGCCGGGGTTGGCGATGCGGCGGGCGCCGCGCAGCGTGTCGCGGTGACGCTCGGGCAGGCCGTAACACCAGCCGTCGTCGAAGCGGTGATCGGCGCTCACGTCCACGAGGACGGTGTCCGGGCGCGCGGCGGCGAAGGCCGCGGCCCAGGCGGGCGCCTCGCCGTTCGGCAGGGCCAGCACCCAGGCGTCGAGCCCGAGCGCCGCGGCGCCGCTCGGGTCGAGATCCACGAACTTGAGATCGAGCGGACAATCCGGCGCGGCCTTCTGCACCGGCTGCCCGGCGAGCGAGCGCGAGACGACCGCGGCGACCCGGAAGCCGGGGTGCCGCGCCACCAGGCGCAAGAGCTCGGCCCCGACGTAGCCGCGCGCCCCGGCGATGCCGAGCGCCAGCGGGTGCGACGCGCCGCCGCGGCCGCCGGAGGGGCCGGAGGGGCCAGAGGGAGAGGAAGCGTTGGACGTGGTCTGGGAGGGAGGCTTGTGCATGACGCTCCTTATATTAAGCCGTTGTGACCCCCGGGGGCTCCGCCCGCGCGGGATCCCCGAGCGAGGCCGGCAGGCTGAGCGCATCGTCGATGCAGGCCCGGGCGCCGGCGAAGTCGCCGAGGCCATACCAGAAGATGGTCCAGCGATCGCTCTTGTACGAGCCGTCCGAGTGCTCGAAGTACCAGGCGTTGATCGGGTTGTCGCGCCGCGAGCGCCAGTAGAGGCGCGGGTTCTCGCGCCGCATGCGCTCCCAGAGCGACGCCCCCAGGCCCAGGCCCTGCGCCTCCTGGGTGACGGCGAATTTGTCCAGATACGGCACCTCCGAGCCGGGCTCGCGGGTGAGGACGGCGGTGCCCCGGTAGGAGCTCGTGAGGTAGATGCGGAAGAACGGCTTGTGCGCGAAGTAGTCGGGCGCGAGCGGGCGCTGGAAGCAGTCCTCGATGAGCGACCGCAGGCGGCCCGTGTCGAGCGACGCGAGCTCGTCGTGGCGCTCGATGCGCTCGCCCTGGCGGATGAGCGTGCCCGAGCCGCGGTGGGTGAAGAGCTCGCGCGCGAGGTGGTCGGGCGAGGTGATGGACACCGACGAGGTCGGCGGCAGGCCCTCGAGCAGCTGGCGGATCTCCTGCAGCTTGAGGCGCATGCCCGAGTGCACCCACGGCTCGGCCATGAGCGGCTCGTAGTCCTCGGCCAGGTTGATGGCCGAGATCACCTGGCCCTCGGCGTCGAGCAGGCCGCCCGTCTCGGTGAGGAAGACAATCTTGTAGGGCTCGAGCGTGCGCGCCAGGGCGCCGGCGGCGGTGTCGGCGTTGATGTTCAGGATCTGGCCGCCCGCGGTCTCGCCCAGGCTGGTCAGGATGGGCAGGTGGCCGGCGCGGAGGCTCGACTCGATGGCCTCGAGGTGGACGCGCACCACCCGGCCGACCAGGCCGAGCCGGGCGGGGTCCACGGGCTCGGCCTCGAACACGCCGGCGGTGATCGGGCGGGCGCGCGTCCCGAGCTCCTCCAGCGCCTCGACCAGGCGGAAGTTCTCGCGCTGGAACACCTTGCGGGCGATCTCGAGGGCCTCGGGCGAGGTCACGCGCAGGCCGTCGACGCGCGGGGTGACCACCCCGGCCGCGGCGAGGGCCTCGTCGAGCTGCGGGCCGGTGCCGTGGATGACGATGGGGTAGAGGCCGACGCGGTGGAGGAAGGTGAGCGAGGAGGCCAGGGCGTCGAGCTCGCGGGCGACGATGTTGCCGCCCACCTTGATGATGGCGAACCGCTTCGAATCGACGCTGCCGTACTGGCGCAGGTACTGCTCGACCTCCTTGCGCGTGCCGATGCTGCGCAGGAGGCGGGCGATGATGTGCGGGGTGTCGTGCATGGCCGCGTTTCTCTATCACGATCCAGGCGCGATGCTGGCAGGGGCGGCAGTGGGGGCCCGCGGTCACTCGCCGACGAGCGTGAAATAGGCGCCGATCAGGCCCTTGTCTTCGACCAACGCCCTGAACTCGCCAGAGACCAGGTTGTGAAGGTCGAACTGCTTGCATTTGAAGAGGTGGTGTCCATTGGTACTGTCGGGTTTGAAGACGTATTTCTTGACGCTCGCGATGTCTCCATCGGAGTACCGGTCCAGGGTAGAGCGGTCTTCGTCCAGGCAGTCGACGACATCGAGCATGTTGACGACCTGGAACCGCCCCGGCCCATCACAGGCGAGCGGCAAGAGCTCGATCACGTCGCCGATGAGGGGCGTCAAGACCTCCACGGCGCGGTCCGAGAAGGCCAGGCCATGCCCCATCATTCCGGTGATGTCGACTGGCTTTCCCCGATTTCGCCGTACCGTAGCGGGCTTCCGCCGTATGGGCACAGGTTGCCACCAGTCTGCACAACGCAGGCCCTCCGATAGCCTACCGAAGATGGGAGACCAGCCTCCAGGTCGCCCCCCGAATACAGGCACCACATCATCATGGGTATCCGGGTCCGTCTTCAGGCGAAAGACTCTCGATGGCGAAGCACGGCCTTGGGTCATGGAGGGAAGGCTCCATCCTGGATTTCGTTGGCGATCTTCTGCAATTCCTCGATGATCCTGGCGCCCGTGCCCCGCCTCTCGATTCGCGCGAGTCGGGCGTAGACCTCCTGAATCGCCTGATCTGTGTGGAGCCCGCGTCCGAGGTGCTGGCGCTGCGTGAGCACGACACCGTTGTCAGTACCGTTGATGTCGATGCCGAATCGATCGAGGATTTCGCGGGCAGCTTCTGCTTCGTGATGCGTGCTCGGCACAATATGGTGCACTGTCTCGCTGGAGGTCAATTTCCTCCCGAGCTTCTTCTCCAGCGCCGCGCATAGTCGGTCGGCATTGGCGGAAGTATTCCACTGTTGCGTCGATACAAAGCCAGGCGGGCGGCCACCACCGCCACCGACTGAGTTGGTGCCCCGCAGCCCTTGGGTCCGCGCCGTCTGCGCGGGTGTGAGTTCGCGCAGCGCGACATGAAGCATCGCCGCCGCCTGACCGAGCCGGCGGGCCTCCACGAGCGCCCATACTTCGACTTCGCTGAGCGCCAGTGTCTTCGCCGCGGCTCCTGTGCCAACGACGAGCGCCAGCGGTCCGCCGCCTGCACTGGTCGCGGTCAGCACCCAATACGCTTCCCCGGCACCGTGCCCTTGAGAGATTCCGCCGCGTAAGAAGGTCACCAACCGGCTGAGCCCCGACAGGTTCCCGATCTCCTTCAAGAGGTCTGGACCATGAGCCACGAGCCGGGCGGCCGACCAGGCGGCGCCGACCAGCGCTGCGGCCTGGATGCCGGCGCTGCCGGTCGCGATGTTCTGGATGGTAGCAACAATGCTGTCCTTGAGGCGCCAGGCACTGGCGTGCAGCCTCCGCGCCTCTCCCGGCGCATGGTCCACCCAGAAGGGATCCTGTCTGAGCTCGCGGAAGCCACGCCAGGTGAGGTCGAGCGCGCCGGTGCCATGTTCGTTGTTGATGTTGGGTTTCACCAGGGGCGAGCCGGCGCCAGGGCTGCGTTCGCAGAGCATCACCGAGAGGTTGAAGGAGGCGAGGTCTCGGCCGTAGGCGATGGCCCGCCGTAAAGCGGCCTCGGCCTCCGGTCCGGCATCGGACACGTCGCCCAGTAGGGAGGCCAGGTACTCAAGGTGCTGGTCGAGGGTCTCGTAATGGGCTTGCCAGGTACCGGTGAAGTAGGGTGCGACTTCTTGCAGCACGAGCGACATGCCGAGGAGATCGCGCCCGATGTCTTCGAATGGGGGCGGGATGCTGCCGTCCGAGAAGGCGAGCCGAGGTGGCTCCGCCAAGGCGGGCATGCTCGCAGCAAGGCATCCAAGAACCACGAGCCAGCGCCAACCGAGAGAAGAACGGCCGTGTATGCAGGAAGCGGTGTGCCAACGTCGCCAGGCCATGCTGCACCTCCATGCCACGGTCAAAGAGCGCACCACGCGGGCGGCGCTGGAGCAAGCCGTCCGCGTCCTGCAGGATGCAGGGTGACGGTATCAAAGAACCCAGCTTTCTCCCTCTCGCGTGGGGAGGAAGCTTGGGTTCTTTCATACCGTCACCCGTCTGGCGCTTCGTCACCCATCCGGCGTCCATCACGGCGCGGCGCTTCGTGAACGCCGGCGTCGCGGCAGGGTCCGCGCCGCGACCCGCGTGCGTTACAATGATCCCAGTCCCTGTGCCCCGCGCGTCGCCGTCCGCGAGACGTCGTACGGGCTCGCCCAGCGCCCGCCCCGGGCCTCTCCAAGCCGGGCGCGGGATAGGAAAAGGCCGACATGGATCTCGGAAGTCTGAATCAGGGAGCGCTCATCGCAGGGCGGTTCGCCGTGGAAGCGCAGGTGAGCTGGGGGGTCAAGGGGACGCTCCTCCGCGCGCACGACCGCGATACCGGAGCGCTGGTGGCGGTGCGGGTCCTGCCGGCGGAGCCCGCGCTGATGGATCTCGGACGGATGGAGCGGGAGATGGAGGCGCTGCGGGCGGCACGGCATCCGGGCCTCGTGCTGCCGCTCGGGTACGGGCGGCTCGAGCAAGGCCAGCTCTTCATGGCGACCGAATGGGTGGAGGGGGAGAGCCTGCGGCGCCGCCTGGCACGGCAGCCGCTCTCCGCGGGCGAGAGCCTGCAGGTGATCCGGCAGGCGGCGGTGGCGCTCGGGCACGCGCATCGCCTGGGACTGGTCCATCGCGGGCTCCGGACGAGCAGCCTCCTCCTCGAGGGGAGGATCGGCGAGGGCGCAGCGATCGGACGGGTGCGGGTGGTGGACTTCGGGCTGCGGCCCGCCGGGCTGTCGTTTCAGACCCTCAGTGGATCGGGCGAGCTCATGGGGGCGCTGCAGTACATGGCCCCGGAGCAGGGGCGGGGAGAGCCACACATCGGACCGGCCGCGGACGTGTTCGCGCTCGGGTGCGTGCTGTTCGAGTGTCTGACGGGCCGGCGGCCGTTCGAGGGACGGCACGCAGCCGAGGTGCTGGAGCGTGTCCTCTATGAAGAGGTGCCGGCGCTCGATGCCTTGCGCCCCGGGCTGCCGGAGTCGCTCGCGCAGCTGCTCGCGCGGATGCTGGCCAAGGCGCCGCAGCACCGGCCGGCCGACAGCGAGGCGCTCGCGCAGGAGCTCGGTCGGGTGCGCTTGACGGAGGCCGCGGCGGGGCTCGTGCCGCTCACGTCGTCCGGCGCCCGCAGGGACACGCCGCGGGGGCTCGGGGAGGAGGAGCAGCGCCTGGTGAGCATCGTGTGCACGGCGCCGGTCGCTCTCCCGTGGAGTGGCTCGGAGCTCGGTGAGCTGCAGCGCCTGGTCGAGGCCCATGGGGCGACGCTGGAGCTGCTCGGGGACGGATCGCTGCAGGCCACGATGGATGCGCTCGGGCGGACGGCGATGGATCAAGCGGGCCAGGCGGCGCGCGCGGCGCTCGCGCTGCGGCAGCGGCTCGGCGAGGTGCCGCTCGTCGTGATGACGGCGCGGCTCGCGGACCGGGAGGCGATGGAGCGAGGGGACGGGAGGACGGGGCCGGGAGAGGGCGCGGCGGGGGCTGGAGACGGGGCCGAGCGGTGGGGGCAGGAGCTCCGCCACGAGCGCGCTCCGGGGCTCGAAGCGGCGGCGGGCGGGGTGTGGCTCGACGAGCTGACGGGGGCCCTGGTGGAGCGCCGTTTTCATGTACGGCGGGTGCAGGGGCTCCTGATGCTGGAAGGGGAGCGGCAGGAGGAGCAGGGGATCCTGCTCGGCCGTCCGACGCGGTACGTGGGGCGGGAGCAGGAGCTGCGGTCGCTCGAGATGCAATACGCGGCGTGCGTGGGTGAGGAGGTGGCGCGGGCGACGCTGGTGATCGGGGCCCCGGGCCTCGGCAAGTCGCGGCTGCGGCGGGAGTTCTTGCGGTGGGTGGAGCAGCAGGGGGCCGAGGTGCTGTTCGGGCAGGGGGACTGGATGCGGGCGGAGACGGCCTATGGCCTGCTCGGGCAGGCGCTGCTGCGGCTGTGCGGCCTCGGGGGCATGGCGGAAGCAGGGCCTCGACAGAGGGAGCTGGCAGCGCGTCTCGGCCGGCACGTGGCGGCCGAGGAGCGGCTGCGGGTGGTGGAGTTCCTGGGCGAGCTGTGCGGCGTGCCGCCCTCGGGGGCGCCGAGTCCCCAGCTGCTGGCCGCGCGCCAGGAACCGCAGCTCATGCGCGAGCAGGTGCAGGCGGCGTGGATCGCCTTTCTGCGCGCCGAGTGCCGCGCGCAGCCGGTGGTGCTGGCGCTCGAGGACGTGCACTGGAGCGACGCCGCGACGGTGGGCCTGGTGGAGGCGACGCTGCGGGAGCTGGCGGAGAGCTCGCTGCTGGTGCTGGCGCTGGGGCGGCCGGAGGTGAAGGAGCTGTTTCCGCGGCTCTGGGAGAGCGGGCTCCTGCACGAGATGCGGCTCGGGGGGCTCGGGCGCAGGGCGAGCGAGCAGCTGGTGCAGGAGGTCCTCGGGGCGCGGGCCACGCCCGAGGTGGTGGAGCGCATCGTCGCGCAGGCGGACGGCAACGTGCTGTTCCTGGAGGAGTTGATCCGGGCCGTGGCCGAGGGGCACGGGGGGATGGCGGGGACGGACGGTCCAGGCCAGGCGCCGCCGACGGTGCTGGCCATGGTGCAGGCGCGCTTCCAGCGGCTCGAGCCCGAGGCGCGCCGGGTGCTGCGCGCCGCGAGCGTGTTCGGGGAGCGCTTCTGGTCGGGCGGGGTGGCGGAGCTGCTCGGGGACGCCGGAGGGGTCGGGAGCGCCGAGCCGGAGCGCATCCTCGAGCTGCTCTGTCGCGGCGAGATCATCGTGCGGGAGGGCGAGAGCCGGTACGCGGGAGAGACGCAGTACGGCTTCCGGCATGGGCTCTTGCGCGAGGCCGCCGATCACCTGCTCGAGGTGGAGGACCGCCGGCGGGGACATGGTCTCGCGGCGCGATACCTCGAGCGCAAAGGGGAGCGGGACGCGGTGGTGCTGGCGGAGCATTACCGCGAGGCGGGCGAAGGCGAGCACGCGGCGAGGTGGTACGCCGAGGCGGCCCGCCGGGCGCTCGAGAACGCGGACAGCCAGAGCGCCCTCCGGCTGGCGAAGCTCGGGCTCGCGTGCGGCGCGCAGGGGGAGACGCTCGGGAGGCTCCGCTGCGCCGAGTCCTGGGCGCGCCTCTGGACGAGCGCGGATCTGGCCGGGGCCTATGCCGCGACGAGCACCGCCCTGGAGCTCCTCCCCCCGGGGAGCGTGGAGTGGTACCGGGCGATGGGGACCGTGCCCGTGTGCGCCATCGGTCTCGGCCCCGCGATCGTGGACGCCCACATCCGCTCGCTGGCCCGGGTGTGGCCCCTGGCCGGGGCCGAGAGCGCGTCGGTGGAGCCGGGGATGGGCATCGTCATGATCGGCTGCATGCACGGGCGTCACGACATGGCCGGGAGCTTCCTCGGGCGCCTGGTCGCCACGTGCGCGCGGCTCGGCCCGCGCGAGACGCGCGCGCAGGGGCTCCTGTGGATGGCGACGCTCTGGTACCGGCTGATGGCCGAGAGCGACGTCTGGGGCTACCTGCTCGCCGCGGAGCAGGCGATGGTGGCCTATGCGGCGGCCGGTGATCGGCGATACGAGGGGGCGAGCCGGGGGCACAGGGGGTGCGGTCATGCGTTGCTGGGGGATCCGGCGGCCGGCCGGCGCGAGTGGCAGCCGGCGATGGCGCTGCTCGCGGAGCGTGGGGAGCGGGCCGTCCTCGCGGCGACGCAGATGCAGGCGGCCCTGGCCCTGACGGTCACGGGGACGCCGCAGGCGCTCGAGGAGGCCTTCGCGATGGCCGAGACCGCGCTCGACGGGGTGCCGATGCCGGCGTTCTGGAGCGGGCAGGCGTTCGCGGCCCAGGCCGAAGCCCTGCTCGCGCGGGGAGAGCTGGCACAGGCCGAGGCGCAGGCCCGCCGGATGCACGCCTGTTTCCAGCAAGCGCCGTCGGGGCTGCCGCTCGGGTGCGCGCTGCTCGGGCAGGTGCTCCTGGCCGCGGGGCAGGTGGTCGAGGCGCGGCAGGTGGTCGAGGAGGGGATGGCGGCGCTGGCGTTGCTGGGTGGGGTGGCCTTCATGGACGTGAAGCTGCACCTGGCCGCGGCCGAGGTGTATCTCGTGGAGGGAGACGAGGCCGCGGCGCGCCGGATGCTGGAGGAGGCCGAGCGGCGGATCGGGCAGCGCGCCGAGGGGATCGAGGATCTCGCGACACGCGAGCGGTACCTCGAGGAGGTGCGGGTCCACGCGCGCATCCGCGCGCTCCTGCAAGGCTTCTGAGGCGCCGCCGATCGGTTCGTGACGAGGAGGACGAGGCCGGTGCCGGAGGTTTCAGGGCGCGCGGAACACCTGCCCGTCCTTCATCACGAACACCACCCGGCCGAGCGCCGCCACGTCCTTGATGGGGTCGCCGCTCACCGCCACGATGTCGGCCAGGGCGCCGCGGGACAGCACCCCGAGCTTGCCCTGCAGGCCGAGGAGCTCGGCGGCGCGCACGGTGGCCGTCTTGAGCGCCTGCTGGGGCGTCATGCCGAACTCGACGAGGTAACGGAACTCCTCGGCCATGGGCTCGGCCCAGGAGAAGCCGCCCACGTCGGTGCCAAAGGCGATCTTGACCCCGGCCTTGGCGGCCCGGGCGAGGGTCTGGCCGTGGAGCTCGACGCGTTTGCGGTCGCGCTGTCCGTCGGCCGTATCGGGCGCGGCCTGGCCCTTGTAGTAGACGGCCATGGTGGGCACGTACCAGGTCCCCTGCCGCACCATCTGGGCGATCTGCCGGTCGGTGATCTCGATGCCGTGCTCGATGGAGTCACAGCCGCCGTCGAGGGCGCGCTGCAGGCCCTCGCCGTTGTAGGCGTGGCAGGCGACCTTGCGGCGCCAGCCGTGCACCTCGTCCACGATGGCGCGCAGCTCCTCGAGCGTGAGGGTGGGCTGGCAGACGAGGCGGCCGGCGTCGTCGAGCCAGGAGCGGTGGGTCATGTAGACCTTGATCCAGTCGGCGCCGTTCTCCATCTGCTCGCGCGCCGCCTTGCGCGCCTCCACCGGGCCATCGATGAGCTGGGCGCCCTTGGGGACGGTGATCTCGGGGGCGTAGCCGTGGAGCGGGTAGCCGCCGGTGCTGGAGATGGAGCGGGTGGAGACGACGAGGCGCGGGCCGGGGACGACGCCATCGGCGATGGCCTGCTGGATGCCCACGTCGCCGTAGCCGGCGCCCTCGGTCTCGAGGTCGCGGAGGGTGGTGAAGCCCTGCTCGAGCGCGCGCCGGGCCGCGGCGACGGCGCGGGCGGCGCGATAGGCCATGCCGTGGCGGAGGAGCTGCGCGTCGTAGTCGCCGGGCTTCTCGTCCTGGAGAAAGATGTGCGTGTGCGTGTCGATGAGGCCGGGCAGGACGGTGTAGCGCGAGAGGTCGATGACGCGCGGGTGCTCGCCCGGGCGAGGGGTGAAGGCGCTGCGGTCGCCCACGAACTCGATGCGCCGGCCGCGCACGACGATCACCTGATCGCGGCGCGGCTCGCCCGCGGGGCCGTCGGTGAGCGCGAGGAGGGTGCCGGCCTGCAGGATCACCGTCTCCTCGGCGGGCGGGGCGGGTTTCTCGGGGGGCTCGGCCCGGGCGAGGGCCGGGATGAGGCAGAGGATCGAGAGTAGGGACGCTCTTGAGCGCACGGGGGCCTCCTGTGGTTGGCGGTCGCGCGCAGGATACCGCCATCGCGCTCCTGAGGATGGGCCGTTGCCGGCTGAGCGCAGCGTCGCATGACGCCGTTCACACGCACCGATAGGGCCAGATGCGGGCACAGCCCGCGGTGAGCGAAGACCGGCAGGCCTGAGCGGATCCATGCGTGTGAACGGCGGTGTTAAAGTGACCTCGCCATGCAGACGGAGCAGAGGCCGGCCGGTCCTCCTCGCGAGCCATTCGGGCTCAGGCGTCCCCGATTGGGAAGGCTCCGCTGGATCGTTGGCATCGTCCTCCTCGCCTCCTGGGCAGGGGCGGCGAGGGCGGGGCCCTGGACGCGCGATCTCGGGTCGATCTATCTCCAGGCGAGCTACTCGCGACTCGGCACCCGCGCGCTGTTCTTGCCCCAGTTCCACACCGTGGGGCAGCCCCCCGGGGCGGGCAACGTCTACCAGTTCTGCCCCAAGCCCCCGCCCGGGCAGCCCGAGTGCCGTTACTTCCAGCAGTTCGTGAACTTCTACGCCGAGGTGGGGCTCGTCAGCCGCTGGCTGACGCTCATCCTCGACGCCACGCTCCTGCGCGTCAACGACCGGGAGAACCTCGGCCGCACCGAAGGCATCAGCGACTGGACCGTGGGCCTCTGGACCGGGCTCATCCGTGTACCGGTGCGGCTATCGTTCGGCCTCACCGTCGGCATCCCGCTCGGCGATCCCCATCCGCGCGCCGGGCCGGGCGCCGACGACGTCGCGCGGGCCACCGCCAACAGCCTGCCCACGGGCGACGGCGAGTGGGACGTCGAAGGCCGGCTCTCGCTCGGCCATTCGTTTGGCGGGCAGCGGCGCTGGCCGCTGTGGCATTACGTCGTCGCCGAGGCGGGCTACTGGCTGCGCACCGGTCGCTACAACGACTTCAACGGCGGCCGTTCGCGCTATGCCGACGCCTTCGTGTACCGGGCCGAGATCGGCACCCGCCTGCCGTGGGCGTTCATCGATCGGTTCTGGTGGGTCTTCAAGGTGTACGGCTTCGAATCGTTCGCGGGGGACAACACCGCCTCGCAGGGCGCCATCGGCCTGGGCAACGGCGTGACGGCCCTCACCGTCTCCGGGCAGGTAGCGATCCGGGTGTGGCACGGCATCGGCCTGTTCGGCGCTTACGAGCGCACCGTGCGCGGCCGCTCGAGCACCACCGGCGACTTCTTCCGCGTCGGGCTGAGCTACCAGCGCTGACGCGCAGTCTCGTGGTCGAGAACGGGCTCAGGCAGCTTGCAAGGGGGCGAGATCCTCGGAGCCAACGCTCGTGACACCGATTTCACCAAGCACCTCGGTCACGGTGGCGATCGTCACCTGGCCCAGGTTCACCAGTTCGAGACCGATCGGTTCGCCGGTCGCCGCGTAATCAACCATGATGCCGGGCCGCGCCTCCACAGTGCGCTCGACACGGGCACCACTGAGCCGCGGGAGATAAAGGTAGGCGGCGACGGCCTTGCCCTTGCGGAAGGTCACTTCTAGGTTGGGACTCCTCATGCAGGCTCTCCGGTGCAATATGCGGTGATGATGACGAGGACCCGCTGAGCCTCGTCGGGTTCAATAATAACGTGCCACCGTCGGCCGCGCAGCCGGCAGAGGATGATGAACCTTCCTTCTACATGATCGGGTTGCCAGCTGCTCGCCGTCTCCAGCATGGCTCGTAGGTCCACTTCGGTAAACCCGCGATCCTCCATGCGCCTCTCGACATGAAACGTCAGCTCCAGTTCCCAGTTCCACCAGATCGGCCACTTCATCGAACCCTCGGTCTTTTCATAGCTGACAGCCCGGCCGGACTGCTACCGGGGACCCGCCTCACATCGGCTTTCATGGTGGTGTAGTGGTGGATGCTCGGCGGCGTACTGTGAGCCCCAGGCGCGCGCGCGCGCGCAGCAAGGCGGCGGCGCAGGCCTCATAGCTGTCGAGGCCGAGGGCGGCGAGATCCGGTGGCTGGCCGGCGATGGCGGCGGCCACCAGATCCGGGCGCTGGAAGAGCAGCGCCCAGAGCGACGCCGGCATGAGCGCGCCCCCGCCGGCCAGGCGCAGGAGGCGCGACTGCGGGTCCTCGCCGACGAAGAAGGGGGCGTCGGGCAGGTGGCAGACCCAGCTGTCCGCGGCGGCCTGGAGGATGGCCAGGCAGCGGCCATCGGCGCTCCGGTACAGGCGGATGGTGCCGTCGCCGGAGGCGGAGGCGCGGAGGGTGCCGTCGGGCGAGGCGCACTCGGTCTGCACCTGCACAGAAAAATTGCTGCGGGCCTCGAGAAGCTGGCCGCTGGAGGCATTCCATCTGCGCAACCGGCCGTCGGCGGAAGCCGAGACAAGCTGGGTGCCATCGCGCGAGAAGCGGACCGCTAAGACGCCCGGGGAGTCCCAGCGCCGCGTGCGCAGCCTCCGGCCGCTCGCCACGTCCCACAGGTGCAGGCTGCCCTGGTGGGAGGTCGCGGCCAGCAGCGTGCCGTCCGGCGAGAAGCTCACCGCCTGGAGTGGGCCCGCATCCCCTTCGAGGACCGGCAGCAAGCCGCCGCTCGTCACGTCCCACACGCGCACGCTGCCGTCGTAGGAGGCCGAGGCCAGGAGCAAGCCGTCGGGCGAGAAGGCGAGGGACCTCACCACGTCGGCGTGTCCTTCGAGGACCCGCAGCAAGGTCCCGCTCGCGGCCTCGCAGAGATGAACCGTGCGATCCGCGGAGGCCGAGGCCACGAGGGACCCATCGGGGGAGAAGCGCACGGCCCAGACCCCATTGAAGTGCCCCTGGAGGACGCGCAGCACCTTCCCGCTCGCCACGTCCCACAAGAGGACCGAGCGGTCCTCGGAGGCCGACGCGAGGCGCGTGCCATCGGGGGAGAACCGCACCGAGAGCACCTCCGCGATGTGCCCCTGGAACGTGCGCAGCGACCTCGCGCCCGCGATGTCCCAGAGCCGCAGGCTGTGGTCGTCGGAGCCGGAGACCACGCGGGCGCCGTCCGGGGAGTAGCACACGGACCAGACGGGGCCGGTGTGTCCCTCGAGCTCGCACAGCATCCTGCCGCTCGCGACCTCCCACACGCGCACGCGCTCATCGAAGGAGCCCGAGGCGAGGAGGGAGCCGTCGGGAGAAAAGCACACGGACAGGACGGCGCGGGAGTGCCCTCCCAGGCTGCGCGCGAGGGCGCCGGACCAAGCGTCGACCAGGTGCACCGCGTTGTCGGCGGCGAGCGCCAGCCAGCGGCCATCGGGCGACCAGGCCAGGTCCCGCGGCGTGTGGTCTCCCCAAGTCTGCCGGACCGGCAGGAGGGGGCCGTTCTCCACGGGCACGAGCGGGCCCGGCGCGGCCCCGAGCCACACCACCTGGCCGAGCTGCGTCCCCTGCGCCCTCGTCCCCACCACGCTCGCCTCGACCAGCGACGCCGCGAACAGATCCGCCCCCGACACGTCCGCCCCATCGAAGAG
This sequence comes from Polyangia bacterium, assembly GCA_036263495.1. GTDB lineage: Bacteria > Myxococcota_A > Polyangia > Palsa-1104 > SHYY01 > DATAGU01. The sequence continues at coordinate 58,965 of DATAGU010000242.1, forward strand.
CACCCCATCGAAGACCGCGTGATGCGCCCTGGCCCCGAGGAGCCGCGCCCCGGTGAGGTCGGCCCCGCGCAGCTCGGCGTCCACCAGATCCGCGCGGCTCAGGTCGGCATCGACGAGCGACACCCGATCCAGGTTCCATCCACCGAGCCGTGCGCCGCCGAGCTGCGCCCGCCGCGGGAGGTCCCTGGCCAGCTCGGCCCCGAGCGCCTCGCCGTCGTCGGCCCCCACACGGAGACGGGCCGCCTGATACAGCACGAACAGCGCGTTCTCGCTCACCCTGGGTCGATAGGGCGCCCGCAGGATCGCGCGCAGCTGCTCCTTGCGCTGGTCCCACCCCGCGATGCCCACCAGGAACCAGACGATGTCGGAGCGCAGGAGCGGCAGGTCGAGCGCATCCGCCCGCCGCGCATCGAGCCGCTCGGCCACATCGACGGCGAGGAAGTATTCGAGAAAGGATCGATGCGCGAAGCGGAAGGCGCCGTGCTCCGCGCCCCAGGTCAGGAACACCGCCTTCTGCACCTCGAAGGTGGCGGCGCTCGGGTCGAAGACCGCCGCCGCCTCGCCCAGCACCTCGGCCACGAGGCCCACGATGCGCGCGTAGAGGACGCTCGCCTCCCCCGATATCCACAGCGCGCGAGCGAGCGCGCGGGCGAAGGCGAGCCGCTGCCGGTGCTCGAGCTGCTTCTCCTCGTGCTCGCGGCTGCCGAGCCAGTCCTCGGCCGCCATCTCGTACAGGCGCACGCTCGTCACCGGCTCGCCCTGACCCGTCGTGAGCCGCTCGTGGTTGCGCACGATGAGGTCGAGGAGCGCCGGGCGCTGCGCCAGCTCGCCGAGGTCGTGTACCTCCGCGATCTTGCGCAGCGCCGCCTCGGCCTCGGACGCCGAGGTCGTGGCCTTGCGGACGAACTCCTCCACCTCCGAGCGGTCGAGATCTTCGAGCGTGAGCAGGGTCGTGCCGGGGAGGCCCTGGACGATCGTCTCGAGCTGCCGATGACTGGCGAACGCCGTGCCGCGGGTGCTGACCACCACCTGCAGCGGCTGGCTGTCCATGCTCATCGTCAAGAGGCGAGACAGGGCCGCCTCCACCGTGCTCGACGCGGCGCCCCCTCGGAAGTCCAGCTCATCGAAGCCATCGAAGAGCGGCACGGCCATGCCGAGATCCACGGCCAGCTGCAGGGCCGCCACCGGGACCTCGGGCAGGTGGTGCGCGAAGATTGTCGGTACGTCCGGTTCGAGGCCCGTGAGCGGCAGCCAGAGCGGGGCCCGATGCCCCGCCGGATCCTCGAGATAGGTCCGGGCCATCCGTGCCGCTTGCCGCCGCAGCTGGGTCGATTTCCCGGTGCCGAAGTCGCCGAGGAGAATCACCCTGAGGAGCAGGCCGAGCGCGCCGGTCAGCGCCTCGGTGACCGGCAGGATGCTGCCATCGTCGAGCCGGGCCCGCCCTACCACGAAGCGCCGTTCATCCTCCTCGGTCCAGGCCGCCAGGCAGCGCTCGGCGTGTGCGCGCAGGGGCTCGTTCACGTAGCGGGCGACCTCATCGCGGAGTCCCACCACCTCGACGCCCGGAAGCGGCGACGCCATGGCCGTGAGCGCATAGAGGCGGACCGCGCCGCCCCGCGCCGCGATCTGTTCCGCCAGCTGGGGGAGGCGCGAGGTGGGGCCGAAGAGCTGCTCGTCGTAGCCGAGCGCCAGCACGAACCCGCGGTCCTCGTGCACGGCGAGGGCCGCATCGAAGGGGACACGGCCCCGGTCGCCGGCCAGCAGCTGGTTCACGAGGGCATGCGTGCAGGACCATCCCTCCAGCTTGAGGAGGCGATGAAGGAACTGCACGAGCGGATCCCAGGGGGGCGGCCAGGGAGACGGGGGGGCTGCGCCCGTGCGCGTCGCCGCCGGGTCCTGCACCCCCAGGTCCTGGAGCATCTGCCGCACGTCGTCGAGCGTGCGCACGGGAGGCGGGGCCGCCGCCCCGGCCTGAACTCGCTCCTCCCCGACGAGCCGCAGGAGCCGCGCCACCTCCCGGTGCTTGCCATCGGGGTTGGGATACGGAATGAGCCGCACCCCCGCGCCCTCGATGCGCCGGCGCCAGCTGCGCGTCACCCGCTCGGCCGGCACGAGCGCGAAGTGCCGCGGCGGCTGCGGCCCGGAGAGCACGCGCACCCGCGCGAGCAGTTGATCGAAGTCGTCGTCCACGAGCCCGTACCCCACGAACAGGATCGGGCAGACATGGAAGAGCGCGGTGAAGGTCGTGGCCATGCGGGGGTCGGCGTACATGGCGTGGTCGTACTGCTCGCGTGTCATGACCCAGGTGTCGCGCTCGAGCAGCGTGCCGTGGAGCTTGAGGATGTAGCCGCGCCGCGTGGCCAGGTCGCCCGGCGCCCGCGCGAACATCGGCCAGCGACCGGCGAAGGCGCGCTCCAGGAGGTGATCCAGGTTGGTGGTGAGGACCGCCCGCAGCTTGGGGGCGAGCGCGGCGATGGCGTGCGCGGCCTCGGGCACCTGGGCGTTGCGATCATCGACCGCGCGCTCGATCGCGGTGCCGAACTCCGCCGGACCGAGCGCATCGGACAGTTCGGAGAGGGCATCGATGTAGTGGTCCTTGGCGACCAGCGCCTCGACCTCCCGCAGGATCTCGGGATCCACGCGCCGCGCGCGGGCGCGGTCCATGAGCATCGTCACGAGCCGTCCCCAGGACGGCAGCCCGGCCCCGGCCGACACCCCGGCCCCCACGAAGACGATCAGCTCGTCGCTCTCGTACGCTTCGCGCAGCTCGTTGAACCCAGGGTCCTGCTCGGGCGTTTGCGCCTCGTCGGCCATACCGGACATCTCCCTCTGCGATGACGCCATGATAGACGGCGCCTGCGCCTCGTCCAAACCTGCGCGCTCCGAAGATGCCGCCGTGCCGCTCGGCTGGCCGGGCCGGCGCGCAGTGCCTTCCAGGATCGTTTTTCCAGGGTAAACTCAGGTCATGGACGCTGTCCGGAAGAACCGTCCCCGCGCCACGATCGCCGACCTCTTCGCCATCCCGGAGGCGACGCGCTTCCACGAGCTCATCAATGGGGAGATCATCGAGAAGGGCGCGGCGACGGGAGCCCATGGCGGGGTGCAGGCGGAACTGACGACGCGCCTCAATGGCCCCTTTGGCCGTCGCCCGGGAGGCCGCTGGCCCGGGGGATGGTGGTTCGCCATCGATGTCGACATCCGGTTCGGCGAGGACGTATGTCGTCCCGATGTGGTGGCGTGGCGGCGCGACCGGGTCACCGAGCGACCTCTGGGTGCGCTGGTCTCGGTCCGCCCAGACTGGGTCTGTGAAATCTTATCGACCAACCACCGCAACGACCTCGTGCGCAAGAAGCACATCTATCATCGCCACGAGGTGGGCCATTACTGGATCCTCGACCCGGTCGAGGAGACGTTGGCGGTCTACCGTTGGCATCCGGCCGGTTACCTGGAGGTCCTCGCGGCCGAGAGCGGTAACCGCGTCCGCGCCGAGCCTTTCGATGCGATCGAACTCCCCGTGGGGGCCCTCTTCGGCAAGGAGGAGGATGAGGGCGAGGGGCCGTGACCAGCTGATCCGACTCGGCACCGCCCCCATCGTCTCCACCGCAGCCATCCCACATGGGCGCACTCCCCTATAGGCCTGCGCGGGCAGGGCTCTGAGCGTGCGCGGTCAGCTTCGGAGCGTGCGCGGTCAGCTCTGAGCGTGCGCGGTCAGCTCTGAGCGTGCGCGGTCAGGACTCTGAGCGTGCGCGGTTAGGACTCTGAGCGTGCGCGGTCAGGTCCGGAGCGTGCGCGGTCAGGTCTGGAGCGTGCGCGGTCAGGTCCGGAGCGTGCGCGGTGGCGCGTTGAGCGTGCGCGGTGGCGCTCTGAGCGTGCGCGGTGGCGTTTCGAGCGTAGGCGGTGGCGCTTTGAGCCACATGTAGGCATCTGGCACGAAACGCCAGGCCCCGTGTTATGCAGCGGCCATGCGAACGATCTATTTCAATGGTTTCGGCGGCCCCGAGGTGATCGAAGTCCGCGACGTGCCAGCCCCGGCGCCCGCGCGCGGCGAGGTGCTGGTGAAGGTGCGCGGCGCCGGTCTCAACCGGGCGGACCTCCTCCAGCGTATGGGGGCGTATCCACCGCCCCCCGGGTACCGGGTCGAGATGCCGGGCCTCGAACTGGCGGGCGAGGTGGTGGCGCTCGGTGAGGGGGTGAGCGAGTGGCGCGTGGGCGACCGCGTGATGTCCATCACGAGCGGCGAAGCCCAGGCGGAGCTGGCGGTCCTGCACGAGCGCATGCTGGTGCGCATCCCCGAGGGCATGAGCTACGAGGAGGCGGGCGGGGTGCCCGAGGCCTTCGTGACCGCGCACGATGCCCTGTTCACGATCGGCGGGCTACGGCCCGGGTGGACGGTGCTGGTGCACGCCGTGGGCTCGGGCGTGGCCACGGCCGCCGTGCAGCTCGCCCGCACCGCCGGCGCCACCGTGATCGGCACCAGCCGGAGCGCCGACAAGCTCGAGCGGGCCCGCGAGCTCGGGCTCGATCACGGCGTCCTGGTGGAGCGGGGGGGCCCGCGCTTCGCCGACCGCGTCAAGGAGCTGACCGGGGGCCAGGGCGCGCAGCTCATCCTCGACTTCGTGGGCGCGAGCTACGTCGCCGAGAACCTGACGGCGCTCGCCTCCTGCGGCACGTTGGTCGGGATCGGGCTGATGGGCGGCCTCATGGGGACGCTCGATCTCGGTCTCCTCCTCAGGCGGCGGCTGCGCATCGAGGGGACGGTCCTGCGGAGCCGCCCGTTCGAGGAGAAGATCCGGGCGATGCAGGCGTTCAGGGCCGAGGTCCTGCCGCTCCTCGCGGCGCGGCGCGTGCGGCCGGTGCTCGAGGCGATCTATCCCCTCGCCGAGGCACGGACGGCCTACGAGCGCATGGAGCGTAACGAGAACTTCGGCAAGTTCGTGATCACACCCTGACGAGGTCCTGGAGCGCCCGGACAAGCGGACGGAGAGCGCATGGAGGCCAGCCGATGGGCGGGCGGGGGGTGGGCGGCGATGCGCCGATCCTTCTGTATCCCAAGGACATCCGCCCCGTGGTCCAACGACCGTGACATAACTTTTACAAGGTATGACCGAAGAATTACATCGCCGAACAGGCGACGACTCTATGTTTGATCCATGGTTGATTCGCCTGCTGAGTCCGCTACGCTCCCACGTCACCTTCGCCTATATCCCAATCGCGGCAAGCTCGGGTCCCGCTGGAAGGAGGCGATGCCGCTCATCGCCGTCCACGTGGCCTCGCTCGGCCTCCTGTGGAGCGGGGTGACCTGGCAGTCGGTCGTCTGCTGCATCGCGCTCTACTGGATCCGCATGTTCGGCACCACGGCGGCGTATCACCGCTACTTCTCGCATCGCACCTTCCACACCAGCCGCTGGTTCCAGTTCGTGCTCGCCTTCCTCGCAGAGTCCTCGGCCCAGAAGGGGGTGCTGTGGTGGGCGGCGCATCATCGTCACCATCATCGCTACTCGGACACCGAGCACGACATCCACTCGCCCCGGCAGCGCGGCTTCTGGTACGCCCACATCGCCTGGATCTACGACGGGCTCGACGAGACCAACTTCGACGCGGTGCGTGACCTCGCGCGCTTCCCCGAGCTGCGCTGGCTCAACCGTCACTGGCTCGTGCCGCCCACGGTGCTGGCGGTGGCGACCTGGCTGCTCTTCGGCTGGCCGGGCCTGTTCGTCGGCTTCTTCCTGTCGACGACGATCCTGTGGCACGGGACGTTCACCATCAACTCGCTCTCGCACGTCATCGGCAAGCGTCGCTTCGAGACCACGGACGACAGCCGCAATCACTGGCTGCTCGCGCTCATCACCATGGGCGAGGGCTGGCACAACAACCATCACCACTACATGCTGTCGACGCGGCAGGGCTTCCGGTGGTGGGAGATCGACATGACCTACTACATCCTCAAGGCGATGTCGTGGGTCGGGCTGGTCTGGGATCTGCGCGAGCCGCCCGCGGCCATGCTGGTGGATGACCCGCAGGTCGGGGCTCCTGTGGAGGAGCCCATCATCGCCGTGCCCGAAGCCGCGCCCTGAGCCGAAACACCACAGTTTCCTGCCTGCTGCGGCGCAGCCAGCGACGGTGATGCGGCGTCGGTCAGTCGGTCGCGTACTTCCAGTACGCTTCCTCCTTCCCTCCTT
>DATAGU010000243.1:0-13245 GCA_036263495.1 Polyangia bacterium
GACGCCTCGAACCGCCTCACCAGCTCGACGACGTCGTGGACTTTCACTACTAGCTTCATCAGTCGCTCGACGATTCTCACGGTTCCCTCCTTGCCCCGCAAGGGGCCTCAGGGACCGGACACAAAAAACTTTACGCTACCCACCACCTCGCACGCCCCGGACGCCACCTCGCACGCTCCAGGCGCCATCTCGCACGCTCCAGGCGCCCCCTCGCACGCTCCAGGCACCACCTCGCACGCTCCAGGCGCCACCTCGCACGCTCCAGGCACCCCCTCGCCCCTCGCACGTTCCAGGCACCCCCTCGCACGCCCCGGATGCCCCCTCGCACGCCCCAGATGCCACCTCGCACGCCCTGGATGCCCCCTCGCACGCCCTGGATGCCACCTCGTACGCTTCCGGTACCACCTTGCACGCACCAGGCGCCCCCTTGCACGCTCGCGGCACCACCTCGCGCACCCAGGATGCCACCTCGTACCCTCGAGCAGGCGTCGACGCTCGAACCGCGCTATCTGCCGTGCTCCTCCGGTAAGCGCTCGACGCATAGCTCGATCACTGCGCGACGATCGATCTTGCCGCTCGGCAAGAGCGGCAGGGCAGGCAGGATGGCCAGGCGACGTGGCCTCTTGAAGGGCGCCAACGTCTGGGCCAGATGCAGCCGTAGCTCCTGCTCTTTCAGCCCTTGGCCGGCCACCGGTTGGATCGCCGCCGCCACGGCCTGCCCCCAGACCGGATCCGGGACGCCGAAGACACACGCCGCCGCCACCGCCGGGTGGGCGAGCAGCGCCGCCTCCACCTCGGCGGGCGCGATCTTCTCACCCCCCGACACGATCACCTGATCGGCGCGGCCGAGCACGTGGAGGTGGCCCTGTTCGTCGAGACGCCCGAGGTCCGAGGTGCGAAACCAGCCCGCGGCATCGCACGGCGGCCCGTACTCTCCCGCCGGCAGATAGCGCGTGAGCAGCATGGGCCCGCGCAGGGCGATGACACCGCTATCGAGGCGCACCTCCACGCCAGGCAAACAGGGACCCGAGCCTGTCGCGGCATCCGGCGGCGTGCCAGGCCGCTGCGTGGCGACCTGGGAGCAGGCCTCGGTGAGGCCATAGGTCGTGAGCACCGGCCACCCCTTCGCCGCCGCTGTTCGCAAGAGCGACGCCGCGGCCGGCGCACCGCCGAGGAGGAGCGCACGCAGCGTTGGCGGTGGCGCGAGCGGTGGATCCTGGGCCAGGACCCGGTCGAGCTGGGTCGGGACCAGCGACATCAAGGTCACGCGCTGCTCCTCCACCGTCGCCATGACCGCGCTCGGCTCGAAGCGGGGCAGGGGCGCGATCACCACCGTGCGACGGTCGATGAGGCAGCGCGTCAGCACCGACAGCCCGCCTACGTGGGCATAGGGGAGGCTGAGGAGCCATCGATCGTCTGGCCGCCAGCCCAGGTTGGCCGCGCTGGCCGCGGCAGAGGCGACAAACGCGGCCCGCGACAGCTCTACTCCCTTGGGGGTCCCACTCGAACCCGAGGTGAACAGGATGGCCAGCGGTGGTCCGTCGTCGGGCAGAGGCGGCGGTGGATCATAGGGTTCGCCCTGGATCTCCGCGGCATCGAGCAGCAGCGCAGCACCGGCACGCGCCAGGAGCGTACGCCGCTCGGCAACGGTGAAGCGGGGATGGAGCGGCACCACCGGCACCCCCAGCTCGAACAGCGCGTACACGAGAAGGAGCGCCTCGCGGTCGAGCTCGGCGATCACGCCCACGGGCGCGGTGCTTTCGACACCGATGCCGCGCGCCACCAGGCCGCCCAGGACCGGCCGCAGGGCCGCCGCCAGCTCGCCATAGCTCACCGCCTGGCCATCGAGGACCCAGGCGATCGCGTCCGGCACCTCGGCCGCGGCCTGGAGCAGCGACAACCGGCCTGTGCTGCCGGCCTGCGAAGAGGACGGGGACGATTTCATGCTGGCGGAGGAGAGATGAGAGGCAAGCCGAGGCCCGGCCGCTCCGAGGCCGTAAGCGTCGCCGCCCCCCATCCGGGCAACTCCACCGCAGGCCAGGCCGCGAGTCCGGGATGGGGATCCAGACCACAGGCGAGCACCCGACCCGGCAGCGCGAGCGCCAGCGCCGCCGCGGCAGTCAGCCCCACGGGGCCATCCCAGAGGTGGGTCACCACCAGCGCGACATCCTGCCGCGCCGCCTCCTCTGCCAGTCGCAGGCAGACGCCCATGCCGCCGAGGGCCATGGGTTTGAGGATGAGCGCGCGCAGCCGCCCCGTGGCCAAAAGAGGACCGAGCCCGGCACGAGCCTCGGCTCGCTGAAGCGCCTCGTCGGCGGCCAGCGGCACGAGCTCGGCCAGCTCGGCGAGCCGCTCGGGCGAGACACACTGCAGACCGCCTGCGATCGGCTCCTCCACCAACTCTGGCCTGAGCGGCGCCAACGCCCCCAGGCGCTGCCGCACCTCCTCAGGAGTGAAGCCCTGGTTGGCGTCGAGACGCAACGCGACCGTATCGCCGAGCGCGTCGCGCACGGCGTGCAGGCCCGCCAGCTCCTCCTCGAACCCCCCCGGCCGACCGATCTTGCACTTGAGCGTACGGATGCCGCGCTCGCTGGCGAGCCGCGCCGCGCGCACCAGCGCCTCCGGCGACGCCCCATCGATCACCGTGGACAAGGGCACGCTCACCCGCGGCGCACGAAGGAGCCTGGACAGCGGGCGCCCGAGCCGCTGCCCCACGAGATCGAGGAGCGCGGTCTCGAAGGCAAAGCACGCCGCGGGTGCGGTGAGCCGCGCCTCTTGCAGGAGGTCTCCGAGCTGCGGCCCAAGCGCCGCCTCGAGGTCCATGGCGGGCAAGGCCTCGACCCGCAGCGCCCGCAGCGCGCGCTCGCACTCACTCAGGGTATCTGACGAGTAGCCGGGCAACGGCGAGGCCTCGCCCTGCCCTACCTGGCCGCGGTCATCCACTAGATGAAGGAGGAGCCCTTCGCGTGTCGCCATCCGTGCCGCCGCCGCGCCCACCGGTCGCGGCAGCGTCCCCGCGAAGCGATGAATCGCCATCGCGGTGAGCCTCACCGGTTCATCCCCCGCCACCGAGCGCGAGCCCGACCGCAAAGAGCAGCCCATGCACGAGGAGCAGCCGCGCCGTGGCGCCGAGCGCTGGATTGAGTTCGCGCCCCTCGGCGCGCAGCACCCGCCGCCCCGGCGCCAGCACGAGCGGCAAGCTGGCGAGCGGCAAGCACCGCCAGAACGACGGCGCGATGCCCGGCACGACACCGAGTCCGAGCAGGAGCGGCACGACCTCGGCGATCGCTACCAGGAGCAGCCATTCGGCGATCGCCCCGCCCCGCCCGAAGCGCACCGCCAGCGTGCGTTTGCCCGCGCGCTCGTCCGTCACCCGGTCGCGCTGGTTGTTGACCACCAGGATCGCCGTGGCCAACGCCCCCACCGGCACCGACGCCCACCAGGCCAGGAGCGGCACCGCCCCGGCCTGCACGTAGGCCGTGCCGCACACCGCCACGAAGCCGAAGAAGACGAGGACGAACAGATCCCCGAGTCCGTGATACCCGAGCGGATAAGGCCCGCCCGTGTACGCGATCCCCGAGGCGATGGACGCGAGACCAATGGCCACGAGCGGCCAGCCCGCCACCGCTACGAGATAGATGCCGATGAGGAAGGCCAGCCCAAACACCACCACCATGCCCGCGCGCATCTGGCGCGGCGACAGGAGCCCCGCCTGCACGGCGCGCGTGGGCCCGAGCCGCTCCGCCGTGTCGGCACCCTTCTCGGCGTCGAACACGTCGTTCGCGAAGTTGGTGCCGATCTGGATGAAGATGGCGCCGAGGAGCGCCCCGAGCGCCGGCCCCAGGCGGAACTTGCCGGCGGCGACGGCGCAGGCCGTGCCCACGGCCACGGGCACGATGGCGGCGCTCAGCGTGGCCGGCCGCGCCGCCAGCACCCAGACACGCCAGCCGCGGGGCGCACCCGCGGCCGGACCTCCTCCCCCTGCGACAGGAGCGGCCCCCACGGCCGGAGCGCTCGGGCTCATGGCATCCCCTGGCATCACGGCAGGCGCTTGAACTTCCGGAAGTTGGGCTTGCGCTTCTCGAGGAACGCCTGCTTGCCCTCCTGGCCCTCCTCGGTCAGGTAGAAGAGGAGCGTGGCGTTGCCCGCCAGCTCCTGCAGCCCTGCCTGGCCATCGCAGTCGGCGTTGAGCGAGGCCTTGAGGCAGCGGAGCGCCATCGGGCTGTTGGCCAGGATCTCGCGGCACCACTGGACCGTCTCGGCCTCGAGCTCGGCGAGCGGCACGACCGTGTTCACGAGGCCCATGTCGAGCGCCTGGCGCGCATCGTACTGACGGCACAGGAACCAGATCTCTCTCGCCTTCTTCTGGCCGACGATGCGCGCCATGTAGCTCGCGCCGTAGCCGCCGTCGAAGCTGCCCACCTTGGGCCCGGTCTGGCCAAAGCGCGCGTTGTCGGCGGCGATGGTGAGGTCGCACATCATGTGGAGCACGTGCCCGCCGCCGATGGCGTAGCCGGCCACCATGGCGATGACGGGCTTGGGCAGGGTGCGGATCTGACGCTGCAGATCGAGCACGTTGAGGCGCGGGATGCCGTCCTTGCCGACGTAGCCGCCGGCGCCGCGCACGCGCTGGTCGCCGCCCGAGCAGAAGGCCTCGCCGCCCTCGCCGGTGAGGATGACCACGCCGATGTCGCCGTCGTCGCGGGCATCGGCGAAGGCGCGCTGCATCTCCTGCACGGTGAGCGGCCGGAACGCGTTACGGACCTGGGGCCGATTGATGGAGATCTTGGCGATGCCTTCCGCCTTGGAATAGATGACGTCCTCGTACCCTGGCTGGACCTCCCAGCTCGGCAATGTGCTCATGGCTCCTCCTTGGAGAGCGCCGCCGCGACGGCGCCGGGGACTTCGAGAGGTAGATTGTGACCTGCGTTCGGAACGATGGTGACTCTGGCACGCGGCAGCGTGGCGGCCAGCTCTCGGGCGAGCGCGCAGAAGCGGGCGTCCTCCTCGCCGACGAGGAGCTCGACCGGCAGATCGAGCGCCGCCGGCTGGGTGCCGGCGCCGGCGCACAGCTCTGACAAGCGGGGCATGCGGCCGAGGCCGAGCGCGCGCATCGCCAGCGCCAGACCCTCGGGCCGGTGGGTCAGACGGTGCGCGCGGACGCGCTCGCGCACCGCCTTGTCGAGGCGCTCCTGCGTGGAGAAGAGCGGCTGCGCCTCCCACGCGGACACGAACGCGGCCATCCCCTGCTTCTCCAGCAGTTCGGCCCACTGCTCGTCGCCGCGCACCCGCTCTACGCGGGCCTCGGGCTTGGTCAAACCGGGATGGGCGCCGATCAAGGTGGCCCGCCCGAAGAGCCGCGTGTGCCGCGCGACGAGCGCGAGCGCGAGGCGTCCGCCGAGAGAATAGCCGGCGACATGCACCGGGGCATCGAAGCGCGCCGCGATCCCGGCCGCCAGCCGATCCACCTCGGCCACGAAGCCGCAGGCCGTGGCATCCCGCTCGAGCTCTCGTAGCGAGAGATCATGTCCAAGGATCGGGGGGCACCACACGGACCGCGTGCCCGGCAGCCTGGCGCGCACCTCGGCCCAGCTCTCGGCGTCTCCGGTGAACCCGTGCAGCAGCACGAGCGGCAGCGTCATGACGCCACCTCGTCGTCCGCCAGCGGAACGAGCGGAGACAAGAGCCCGGCCGTGGTCAGGGCCCCGGACAGACGCTCACGCAACGCCGCATCGAGGGCCGCGGCGCCGTGGGGCGGCACCACCGCCTCGAGCAGCGAGCACCCCTGACGCGCCTGCGCCACGCCCAGGGCCTGGTCCAGATCCGCCAGCGTCTCGACGCGGTGATAGGCGATCCCGAACAGCGCCGCCGCGGCGCCAAAGGACACCTCGTGCGGCGTCGTGAAGTGGGGCAGCGCCGCCGCCACCTCGGGCAGCCCCGTGCTCACGAGCGGCAGCTGCTCGAAGATGCGGCCCCCGCGGTTCTGCACCACCACGATCACCAGCGGCCCCGTCGCCCGCGCCGCCACCGCCAAGCCGCCGAGATCGTGGAGCAGGCTGACGTCGCCGAGCAGCAGCGTGGTCGGGCAGCCGCTCGCCGCCACCCCCGCGGCGCCTGAGACCAGGCCATCGATCCCGTTGGCGCCCCGCTGCGACCAGACCCGGCAGGTCCCGAGGCGCGCCGGAGCGTAGCGATCCACCATCCGGATGGGCAGGCTGTTGCCCACTGCCAGCACGCCCTCGCGCGGCACGCTCGCCACCACCGCGCGCGCCACCTGCGCCTCGCCCAGGCTCTCCGGCGCCGTCACCAGCTCGTCGATGACCCGCCAGGCCTCACGGTTGGCGGCCCGGAAGCGCTCGCCCCAGCGGGCCCGATGCGCCTGGCCGCGCTCGTCCCTCTGGTTCGGTCCTCGCTCCTCGAGCCGGCCGAGGAGGGCCCGCACCGTGCTGGTCACCTCGGCCTGGATCATGGCCGTGGCGCTGCTGTGCGGATCGCTCCAGCCGTACGGGTTCACCACCAGGCGCCGCGTCGTGCCGCCCGCCGCGAGATAGCGCTCCCAGCCGCCCGAGGTCGGCGTGCCGCCGAATTGCAGGACCACATCGGCCGCATGCTGACGCCGGAACGCCTCCACCGCGAACAGCGCGTCGAACCCGTCGCACAGGGCCGCCTGCGCCTCTCCATCTTCATGGAAGGGCGCCACGCCGAAGCGGAGCTGGCTCGTGGCCTCCACACACAGGGGGAACCCCGTGCGCGCCGCCAGACGCAAAAGAAGAGGACGCGCCTCGGCCTGTCCGAGCGGCGCCGGCCCACAGACGATGAGACCCCGCCGCGCCTCGCGGCACGCACGTTCCAGATCGTCGAGCGCCTCGGGCGACGGCTCCAGACGCGGCGGATGAAACGTCGCGATGGGCGTGCCGCGGACCGCACGCACCCGCCGCGCCAGCGCGCGCTCCTCTTCAGAGGCCGCGGGCCGCGGTTCGAGCGGCTTGCGGGCACGCACATTGAGGTGCACCGCTCCCGGCACGGGATGACGCGACCGCGCCACCGCCTGCGCCACCGCCCGACGCAGCCCGGCCAGCGCCGTCGGATCGCCTTCCGGCCCGCCCAGCTCGAAGAACCCGCGCACGTGATCGCCAAAGAGCTTGAGTTGATCGATCGTCTGCGGCGCCCCGCACTCCTGCAGCTCGAGCGGCCGGTCGGCCGTCAGCACGATGAGGGGCGTGTGGCTGAGCCCCGCCTCGATCACGGCCGGCAGATAATGCGCCCCCGCGCTCCCCGAGGTGCACACGAGGAGGCACGGCCGACCCGTCGCCTTGGCCCTCCCGAGCGCGTAGAACCCGGCCGACCGCTCATCGATGACGTCGACGAGCCGCAGCCGCCCCTGACCCTGCCCCTCCGAGTGCCGCACCGCCGCCAGCACGAACGGCGTCGAGCGCGAACCCGGGCTCACCACCACATCTGTCACGCCCGCGTCGGCCAGACTGCCCATGAGCAACCCTGCCCATTCGGCCGTCAGGTCGAGGAGCGTGTCCTTCACGGCTCGACCCCCAGCGCCGCGGCCAGCGCCCGCTGCTTGACCGCGGTCTCGCGGTACTCGGCGGCGGCGTCGGAGTCGAGCATGATCCCGGCGCCCGCATAGATCGTCGCCTCGGAGCCATCGAGCACGCCGCAGCGCAGCGCCACGGCGAACTCGCCGTCCCCGGCCGCGTCGAACCAGCCCACCGGCGCGGCATACCATCCGCGCGGCGCGGGCTCGCGCCCGAGGATCCATTCGAGCGCCGCGCGCGTCGGCTCGCCGCCCACGGCCGGCGTGGGATGGAGCGCCTCGACCAGCGTGAGCACGTGCGCGCGGTCCGCCAGTTCTCCCATGATCGGCGTGTGCAGGTGCAGCACGTGGCGCAGCGCCCGGACCTGCGGCGTAGCCGGCACGTCGAGCCAGGCGCAGTGAGGCTCGAGCGCCCGCACGATCGCCTGTACCACGAGCTGGTGCTCGCGTCGGTCCTTGTCGCTGGCCAGGAGCTCCGCGGCGAGGTGCTTGTCAGGCGTGGCCAACGTCTCGGCGCTGCCGCCGCGCGGCGCCGCGGCCGCGATCGAGCCGGCGAGCGCCTCGGACAGGAGGCGCGTGCCACGCCGCACCACCAGCCGCTCGGGCGTGGCGCCGAGGAAGGTCGTCTCCCGCACGCGGAAGGCGAAGCGGGTGCATCGACTCTGGCTGGCCCCGAGCCGCGCCAGCACCTCGCGCGGCTGAAAGGCACGGCCCGCACGCACCCGCGCACAGCGGGCGGCGACGATCTTGCTGCACCGACCCCCGGCGATGAGACCGCGCACCTCGTCGATGAGCCGGCGCCACTCCTCTTCGCTCACCTGCTCCTGCCAGATGGCCGGCCCGCTCCACGGGGAGCCCGCGGCGCCGGCGCCCTCGTCGGTCGCACCGGCCGCGCTCGCCGCGCTGGCCAGGCGCCCGAGCCAGCGGTCGAGCTCCGCCGGCAGCGCCGCGGCGTCGGCGTCCTCATCCAGGGTGAGGCTCAGCCAGGCGCGGTCGCGCTCGCACAGATAGCGCCAGCGCGGCAGCACGAAGCGCCCATCGCTGAACTCGCGCCACGCCGTCCCGGCCGCCGCCCCGGGCGCAAACGCCAGGCCTCCATATAAATGAGGCCGCGGCGCCTCCGCCGGCCCCAGAACGACCAGCCGACCGAACACCCGCTCGGCCTCCTTGCGCAGTTCGGCAAAGCGCGCCTCGCCCGCGAGATCGACCGTCAGCGCCGCCCCGAGCCCCACTACGGCCGGCCCCTCCGGCGGCGCCCATAGGACCGCCGGCTCACCGGGCAGCACGTCGAACAACGCCGTCACCGGGGCGACCGGCGCCGGCACGTTCACCACCAGGAGCTCGCCCGCGCCGCGGGGCCGTCCGAGGGCCCGCCGCAGTTCTTCGTGCGCTCTCTCGGCGAACGTCGCCTCGCGGCGCCCGACCGGCTGCTCCACGCGCGGCACCGGGATACTCATGGCCTGGCTCCCGGGGTGCCGACGTACAGCGTGGCCACCCCAAAGGTGAGGCGGGTCACCGAGAGGACCTCGAGACCGGCCTCGGTCATCATGGCGGCGAACTCTTCGGGCGAGGGAAAGCGCGCGATCGACTCGTGGAGGTAGCGGTACTCCCGCGCCCCCGACAGGAGCGCGCCGATCCGCGGCACCATCGTGTGGATGTGAAACCGCGCCATCGCTCCGAGGAGGCCCGGCGGCGGCTCTCCCAGCTCCAGGATGGCCACGCGCCCGCCCGCCTTCGTGACGCGCGCCATCTCGGCCAGACCCCGCCGCCGATCGGGCACGTTGCGGATCCCGAACGCGATCGTCACGGCGTCGAAGTAGCCATCGGCGAAGGGCAGATTCTCGGCGTCGCCGCGGGTGAGGTGCACCCGGTCGGCGAGCCCGCCGGCCTGGATCTTGTCGTGCCCGATCGCCAGCATCCCGGCCGAGGGATCGACCCCGAACACGGTCACGTCCGGGTGGCGCTTCGCCACCAGTAGCGCGAGGTCGCCCGTGCCGGTCGCCACGTCGAGCACCCGCCCGCCCGCGCCGAGCCCGAGCGACCGCACCGTGCGGCGCCGCCAGCCGCGGTCCACGCCGAACGACAGCACGCGGTTGAGGAGGTCGTAGCGCGGCGCGATGTTGTCGAACATCGCCCCCGAACCGCCCCGCGGCTCCACCTTCACGAGGTCTGCTCCGGGCATCGTCACGCTCCCTCTCGCTGCGCGCGCTGCAGGGCGGGCGCGAGCGACGCCAGCGCTTCCGGTGACACCGCCTGGGGCCCATCGCTCAGCGCGGCGCCCGGCTCGGGGTGGACCTCGATGAGGACCCCGCTCGCGCCCGCGGCCAGCGCGGCCTGCGCCAGGGGGAGCACCAAGTCGCGCCGGCCCGCCGCGTGCGAGGGATCCACCACCACAGGCTGCCGATGCACCTGGGCGAGCAGCGCCACGGCCCCGAGATCGAGCAGGTTGCGCGTCGTCGGATCGAAACCGCGCACCCCGCGCTCGCAGAAGATCACCGCCTTCGACCCGTGATGCAGGCAGTACTCCCCGGCGAGCAGCCATTCTTCGATAGTGGCCGCCATGCCGCGCTTGAGCAGCGCCGGCCGCCCGCTCCGGCCGATGGTCCGGAGGAGCGCGTAGTTCTGCATGTTGCGCGAGCCCACCTGGATGAGGTCCGCCATCTCGGCTACGAGCGGCACGTCCTCGGAGCTCATCACCTCGGTCACCACGCCCATCCCGTGCGCGCTCGCGGCGCGGCGCAGCCAGCCGAGCGCCACCTCGCCATGCCCCTGGAACGAGTACGGTGAGCTGCGCGGCTTGTAGGCGCCGCCCCGCAGGAGGCGCACGCCGAGCGGCGCCAGCCGCCGCGCGATCCCTTCGATCTGGGCCTCGGACTCGACGCTGCAGGGCCCGGCCATCAATACCGGCGGCGCGTTCACGCCGACCTCGACCGCGCCGACCCGCACCGCCGGCGGCTGGGCATCGACGCAGGGATGGCACGAGGGCGCCGTGGCCACCGCCTCCACACCGGCGATGTCCCGCAGCTCCTCGGCCGTCACCGCGGCCGAGTGCGGCTCGACCCACAGCATCACCCGCGCGTCCCCTTCGAGCTTCTGGACCCAGAGCCCGCGCTCGGTGAGCGCACGACGCACCATCTGTGGATCCGAGCCCTGCTTCACCATGACGATCACGGGATACCTCCCGGGCTGATGGAACGACCCTTCCTGCCTCCCTGGTGTGCGCCAGGACCTCCTGGCGCACGCGCGATGCACGGCGCCCTAGCGCGCGCGTTCCACCGCTGCCGCCGCCACGGTCTCGAGCGCCTCCCGGGCCTCGCCGGCGGGCAAGGGCGCCAGGCAGCGCACGGCGGTGGCCGCGCGCTCGCGCGCAAAGAGGCGGCAGTCCTCGGCGCTGCTCGTGCGGTGCAGCACCGCCAGGATGTGCCGCACGAGCGCCTCCGTGTCCGAGGGCGACGACTCCGGGCCGGCCGCCTCCGCCTCCGGAGCGTGCCCCCGCTCGAGCAGCTCCTCCAGCACCGCCCGCAGCCCCGGGTCGCGCTCGAGCCCGAGGATGAGCGGATAGGTGATCTTGCCCTCGCACAGGTCGGTGAACAGCGCCTTCCCCGTGCTCGCCGGGCTGCCCGTCAGATCGAGCAGATCGTCGACCGCCTGGAAGGCCACCCCCATGTGCATGCCGTAGGTCGCCAGCGCCTCGCAGTGCGCCTCGTCGAGCCCGCCGGCCCGCCCGCCGGCGTCGAGCGCCCAGCGGAACAGGGAGGCGGTCTTGCCCTCGACGATCTGGAAGTAGGCGGTGCGGTCCGCGTTGACGCGGCCGCGGCACTCGAGCTGCACAGCCTCGGCCAGGATCATCTCCTGGATGACCGCGAGCAGCCGGTCGAGCGTGCCCGGCACGTCCGCCTGGCGCACCCGGCGCAGCGCCTCGGTGAGCAGCCAGTCCCCGGCAAAGATCGACGCCGCGTTGCCGTACAGCATGCGCGCCGTGTGCGCGCCGCGCCGCCGCTCGCCCACGTCGATCACGTCGTCGTGCAGCAGCGTGGCGCTATGCACGAGCTCCACCGACACCGCCAGCTCGCGCGCCTTGGGACCGAAGTTGCCGCCCACGCGCGCCGCCAGCGCCACGCACAGCGGGCGCAGCCGCTTGCCGCCGAGGTCGAGCAGGTGGTTGGCGCTGCGCAGGACCAGATCCCGGCCTCGCGGCAAGGTGCCGAGTGCCTGCTCCACGGCGCGCATATCGTCCGAGCTCAGCTCGGCCATCGCCCGGAGCCGCTCGGCAAAGCCATCGAGCCCCTGGCCCCGACACAGCTCACCGAGACGGTCGATCAGATCGGTTCCCTCGGGTCGTTCCGGCTGGGTGGCCGGCTGCGGGGCAGCCAGCGGGGCGGGCCGTATCGCCTGGGTCAGCGCCATGGCGCTCTCCTCGTCGTCAAAGTCGTCGTAGCCGACGGTTGCGGTCTTGCCTTGGGGAAGGGGGGTGACATGTGAAAAAAATTGTTTCAAAATTTCTTGAAACTTCAGATAACAAATCGCAGGCATGCTGTCCAGAGCATCAAGCGCCGACTGCAGAACGGTGGTGGCCCGAGATGGAGCCAGGCCATCACCCGGGCGCAGTCGGCCTGTGTGGGGGAGGGGTCTTGAGGATCATGGCCGTGGATGATGCGAGCGAGGCGGGCGAGCTGGTCGAGCGTCGGGTGGTGGACCTGATCGGGCGCCTCATGGAGTTCTGGGGGTTCAAGGCGGTGCTCGGCCGGGTGTGGGCCGTGCTCTACCTCTCTCCGTCGCCCCTGTCGGCCGCGGAGCTCGGCGAGCGGCTGTCCCTGTCGGCGGGCGCCATCTCGATGGCCCTCGGCGAGCTGCAGAAGTGGGGGGTGGTGAAGAAGGCCTGGCGCCCCGGGGAGCGGCGCGACTATTACGAGCCGGAGACGCGCATCTGGAAGATGGTGTCGCGGGTCCTACGCGAGCGCGAGCTCACCCTCGTGCACGAGGTCATCTCCACCCTCGAGAGCGCCCTCAAGCAGAACGCCCAGGCGCGCGGCCGCGCGACGCCCGAGGAGAAGCGGCGCCTGCGCTTCGTCGAGCGCCGCCTCCAGACCCTGCTCACCCTGGCCCGCGTGGGCGAGGGCCTGCTCAACCTCCTCGCCTCGGGCGAGCCGATCGATCCCCAGCCGCTCAAGCGGCTCTTCGAGGGCGAGGAGGCGTAGGGCTCGTTTTTGTCAGGGATGCCCGGTCGGCGCGGCCGAGGAGCCGGGGCCCGACGCGGGGCTGCTCTTGGGCCAGAGCGCGATCGTCAGGATGAGGACCAGGAAGACGCCCCCCACGATGAGGCCGACGAGGGTGCCGAGGTTCTTCCGGGGGCCTTCGTCGGCGTACTCTTCGTCCTCGAGGGCGAGCGTGTCCGACGAACTATTGAACCAGAACTGATCCGTGGGCTCCCCCCGGGGCCGTCCCTCGGGCAGGGACACCGTCTTGGAGAGATCTTTCTGCCCCTCGCTCGCGGCGGATGAGAGCTCTGCCGTCGCCTCGGCCACCGCCGCCACCCCTCCGGCCGCCGCGGTCACCGCAGCCGCGGGCGCCGCCTCTGTCCGATGGCCCTCGCCCTTGGTTTGCAGCGTCGGGCCCGCGCCCACCGACAAGGCCACCTGCGCCACGGCGGCTTCCGGCCGTGCGGACAGCGCCTGTGACGCCACCAGGTTCATGGCGCT
>DATAGU010000244.1:0-112880 GCA_036263495.1 Polyangia bacterium
CGCCTCAAACCGACGGGTGCGGCTCACGTTCGTAACCAGCCATCTGTCCGACAACGCTCCCGCCTCCTCTCCCGAATCATCCTCCTCCATACTGTGATGCTAGGCTGCGCTGATGGCGATCTCCAAGCTCGAGGTGACCAACTTTACCGTCTTCCGCGGGCAGAGGCATTTCGAGTTCGCGCGCGGCATCAATGTGTTCATTGGGGAGAATGCGACGGGAAAGTCGCATTTGCTGAAGCTCCTATATGCGGTCGAGGCGGCCATCTGGGACCAGCAGACCCACGGGAAACAGGCCCGGAATGTGAAGTTTGGACCCCTGGAAGCCCATTTGAAGGGCCTGTTCCGCGTGGAGTCCCTGGATGCGCTCGTCAGTCGCGGATGCACCAAGGCGGGTGCGCGAGTCGACTGGGAACATGGCGGGCGAGTGGCGTTTACACTGGGTGTCGAGGATGTATCGCCGGCCTTGTCGACCAGCGCGCTCGCCCAGCGCCCGGTCTTCTTGCCGACGCGAGAGATGCTCTCGGTCTTTCCCGGATTCGCGGAGACCATCCGGAACCGCGAGTTGGAATTCGATGAGACCTACATCCACCTTGCCGATGCGCTCAACCTGCCCAATCTGAAGGGGGATGCCCTGACGAGAGCAAAACCCCTCCTCGCTCAGGTCGAGGACGCGCTGGGAGGAAGAGAGGAGGAGAAAGGAGGGAGGTTCTATGTCACGTTAGATGAGGAGACGTTCGAGGCGCACCTCGTCGCGGAGGGACTGCGCAAGGTGGCCACCTTGGCACGCTTGATTCGCAACGGTCGGATTTCCAAGGAGACGGTCCTGCTTTGGGATGAGCCGGAAACAAATCTCAATCCCGTGCTGATGCGAAAGGTCGTCGCTGTGCTGCTGGCGCTCGCGCGCGGTGGCGTCCAGGTGTTTCTGGCCAGCCACGACTACCTGTTGACGCAGACGCTTTCCTTGGAAGCGGAGCACCCGCAGCCCGGTCTGCCGCCGATGCGTTTCATCGGGCTCACCCGTGTAAGAAACGGCGCCGTCGAAGTCGAGCAGGCGGACACCATCGCCGGAATCCAACACAACCCGATCCTTCAGGAGCATGCTCGGCAGTATGACCTGGAGGTGGCGGCCTTCGAACGCGATACGCGCCCCAAGCGGAGGCGCAAATGAGGGCGATCGAGGTCGATGGCTCGCTCGTCTTTCGTTTCTCGGACGATTGGGACGCCCTCCCCTGGGAGGACACGAAGGAGCGTCGGGAGCAGCACGCTGATCACCGAAAGGCCGTGGACGTTGCGGCGACAGGGCCGTCGGCATTGCTCGTCGAAGTGAAGGATGATCGCATCAAGGATGTGGCGGCGAAGGGACGGCGCAAGAAGGCGGTTCAGAAGGGCGCCTTTCTCGGGGCCATGTCCCTGAAATTCCGCCACTCCGCCGAGGACATCCTCGCGATCGCGGTGCAGCCGGGCAGGTCGCCGTTCTACGAAGTCTTCGCTGTGCGGTGGCAGGAGCAGTTGCGGCTCCTGGTGCTCTGGTGGGAGCTGCCGCCTGAGCCGCCGTCAGGCGAAGGCACTCGGGATGATCGCTGGAAGGCTCATCTTTCATCACTGCAAAACAAGTTGAAGCAGGACCTGCACAAGCACAACCTCATCGCTCGCCTACGCATCGCCAACCAACGCTTTTGCCCCCATGTCGTGCACGGTATGGACGTCGCAGACGTTGCGGCGGGGATTGCAGGCCGGCGCGAATCACTGCGGTCGAGGAGCTCCAAGAGCCCCAAGGCACCCACCTGAGGATCACGCGGCAATTCCTTCTTGCCAGGTCCGGGGGTAGGTTATTGGCGGGCTTATGCGGGGGCGCTGGTGGGCTGCTGCTGTACGAGGATGGGACGCTCGGGCCGCCGCCTGGCGAGCAGGTAGCGCAGCGCGGCGCCGACCAGGATGGTGAACAGGATGCCGACGCCAAAGGCGAGCGCCAGGGTCCAGAAGTCCGAGGTCTCGTCGTCGATGCCCTGGGCGATGCCGGCGCCCATGGCACGGCTATAGCGCTCGACGATACCCTGATGGCAGGTGCTGGGATCCTGGCCCTTGCAGGGGTCCACGCCACCGGCCGTGTTCATGAGACCGCCGGCGAGCGCCGACGAGGCGTTCTGGGCGGTGGCGCCAAGGGTACGGGCCATGGGGCCCTTGCCGTCCGGGCCGAGCTGGGCCTGCATCTCGGTGGCCATGCCGGCCATGAGGCCGCGCCCCATGGTCTGCGACATCTGCTGCATGAAGGCGGCCATCTCGGGCTGGCGCGCGGTCATGGCGTCGATCATGCCGAGCATGGCCTCGCGCGTGGCGGCGCGCATCTCGGGCCGCGCCTTCTCGAGGGCCGGGCCCATGGCGTTGCCGAGCGCCTGGAACATGGCCTGCATCCCCTGCTCGAACGCCTTGCGCTGCTGGGGGTCCTTGGCCACCTTGGAGAAGCCGGTGAGGAAGCCCTCGACCGCCTCCTCGGTGATGGGGGAGAGCTTCTGGCTCTGGGCGGCCTCCTTGATGCCAGTCACCGCTCCCTTGGTGGCCTCTTCGGCGGGTTTGCGTACGTTCGCGCCCAGGCATCCGACGGTGCTCAGAGCGAGCGCCAGCGCGGCGGCCCACCTGGCCGCCGCGGCCCCTGATTGACCCGGTCCTCTCATGTGCCTGCCCTTTCTGTCGCTGAGGTTTCTCCCCTGGGAAGCTGTGCATGCTCCGGGCCTGAGGATCCGCCGATGAGGCGGTAGCGAGCATCCATGTCAGGCATCCGTTCCCGCGGAGTACACTGCGCGGCCATGAAACGGGAACGGGAACAGGAGCGGTTGCCCATCGTCGTCTATGGAGCCACGGGCTTCACGGGGCGCCTGGTGGCCGCCGAGCTCGTGCGGCGCCGGGTGCCGTTCGCGCTGGCGGGGCGCGATCCGGCCAAGCTGGCGGCGCTGGTGGGAGCGCTCGGGCGTCCGGTGGAGACGATGGTGGCGGCGCTGGATGCGCCTGCCGAGCTGGAGCGCATGGCGGCGCGCGCCCGGGTGGTGCTCGACTGTGCGGGGCCTTTCATCCGCTATGGCCGGGCGGTGCAGGACGCGGCGCTGGCGGCGCGCAGTCACTTCCTCGATATCACCGGGGAGGCGGACTACATGTTGTCGACGCGGGCGCGCGACGCCGAGGCGCGCTCGGCGGGGGTGGCGCTCATCAATGCGGTGGGCTTCGACGTGGTGCCGACGGATGCGGCGGCGGTGCTGGCCAGTGAGGCGGCGGGGGCGCCGATCCAGGAGCTGCGCATCGCGTTCGCGACGCGCGGCGGGCGGCCCACGCAGGGCACGACGCGCTCGGCGCTGCTCGGGGCTCCGCACGGGGGGATGGCGTACGTGGACCGGACGTATCGCGTGGAGCCGGTGGGATCGCGGCGCTGGGAGGCGCCGTTTCCCGAGCCGATCGGGCGGCGGATGTGCGTGTCGGTGCCGTGGGGGGATCTGGCGACGGCGCCGCGCTCGACGGGGGCGGCGAGCGTGCGCACGTACATGGCGGTGCCGCCGCGGCTCTTGCGCTGGTTGCCGTTCGCAGGGCCGGGGGCGCGGCTGCTCGGGCTCGGGCCGATGCGGCGGCTGGCTGAGCGCTGGGTGAGCACGCTGCCCGAAGGGCCGAGCGAGGAGGAGCGGGCGCGGAGTCGGTTCGCGGTGTACGCGGAGGCGCGGGGACGGGAGGGGACGCGTGCGGTGTGGGTGACGGGAGGCGATGGATACGACTTCACGGCGTCGGCGGCGGCGTGGTGTGCGGAGGCGGCGGCGGCGCCGGACTTTGCTGGATGCGGGGCGCTGACGCCGTCGCAGGCGTTCGGGGCGCGGCGGATGCTGGAGGCGCTGGAGCCGACGGGAGTGCGCTGGGGTCAGGCGAGCTGAGTTGGAGGGCATATACGCTGGGGTGTCTACCTCGCGGCGTCGGAGCGCCCTGGAGAGCGAGCCGGAACGGAGTAGAGAGGTGAGGTCTGGCGCAAGAGGCCAACCTTGAGCGGTTCCTGCAGCGCCAGCTCTTGTGCGGCGCTCTCGTAGAAGGTGCCGACCAGGACCTTGACCAGCTCCTCTAGCCGGACTCTGCCGAGGAAATTTTCGCCATAGACGGCGGCAACGAACTCCTCGCGCAGGGTGTCGAGGTCGGGCTGATGCGTCTCGCTTGGGAGTCGCGGCCCGCTCGCGGCTTGGCTCTGGCCGGCGCGCATGCCATCGTTGGCAGTGGATGGACGCCGATCTCTACGATGAGCTGATCGCGCTTCCGCGACAGGCGGTGCGGTTCCCGGTGGAGCTGCGCCCGCCGCCGGGCTTTCGTCTTGAGGATTCCACGACCTAGCCGAACATCCCTGGTCGTCTCGAGTATGTGCAGGGGAGGCTACTGTTGATGCCGTCGTGCGGTTACGTGCAGCAGGATGTGTGTCCGCCTCTCCTTGCGTTGCTCTTTGCCTGGGCCGAGTCGCATCCAGGTTTCGTGGTCGCCGGCAACGAGGCGGGCATGCTGCTCGATGGCGAGGTGCGCGGCGCGGATGCGGCGATCTGGCGGCGGGAGGCGGTTGGGGCGCATACCGGGCGATATCGCCGGGTGCCGCCGCTCCTGGCCGTGGAGGTCGGGGGGCAAGACGAGGGGGAGGTCGAATTACGTCAGAAGGCGCAGTGATATCTCGAGCACGGTGTGCAGGTGGTGTGGCTGGTGCTGCCCGAGACGCGTCAGGTGTTGGTGCTCACCAAGGAGGGTGAGAGTCGTCACGGGGCCCAGGGGACGCTGCCGCCGGTCGCGGTCCTTCCTGGCCTTGAACCTGCCGTCGCCCGGTTCTTCGTCCAGCTCGCCGCCCTGTAAGAAACACGAACACCGGGCCTGCTTCCCCGGGTAACGGGGCTGCTTCCCCGGGTAACGGGGCTGCTTCCGCGGGTAACGGGGCTGCTTCCCCGGGTAACGGGGCTGCTTCCCCGGGTAACGGGCCTGCTTCCACCGATGCCGCTTCTCATCACCCATGCGTCCGCGCCGCATCGACATCGCCCGCCAGCGGGCACCGGGGTTGCAGCCTCCTTGGGGCGGCGCTCGCGGCGATTCGCGGCCGCGAGCGTTCTCGCCCGGAGGCACGACATGGCGACGGCTCGAGTCTTCTCGATCAATGAGGCGCTTCGCTGGGGATGGGAGGCGATGCGCCGCTATCTCCCTGTGACGCTCGGTCTGGCGGCGGTCTGGATGCTGATCGGGTTCATCGGGGACCTCATCGGTGGGCCTACGGCGGAGCGGGTGACGTTTGTACGCTCGCTGCTCTATACGGCGCTGCAGCTGGCCGGCCTCTTCTTCGGGCTGGTCTGGATCCACGTGGCCTTGCGCATCGCCGACGGGGAGCCCCGGCCGCTCGAGGGGCTGCCCGTGACCCTGTGGCAGTTCTTCAGCTACCTCCTCGCCTCGGTGCTCTATGGGCTCATCGTCGCGGGCGGGATGATCCTGTTCATCGTCCCGGGCGTCCTCTGGGCGATCAAGTTCGGCTTCTTCGGCTTCGCGCTGGTCGAGCGCGGGCTCGATCCGATCGCGGCCCTGCGGGCCAGCTCCCAGATGACCCGCGGGGTGAAGGGCCAGCTGTTCTGGTTCGGTCTGGCGCTCATCGGGATCAACATCGTTGGCGCGCTCGCGTTCGTGGTGGGGCTCCTGGCGACGGTGCCGGTGAGCGCGCTGGCCGTGACGTATGTCTATCGTCGGCTGGCCGCACGTCCGGTGCCGGTCGAGCCGGTGCTGCCGCATCTCCAGCCGAGCGGGGTCTGATGTGACGCCCGCCAGGCCTGGGTTGACCGCCGCGGGCCGGCTGCATAGGCTGACACGGCCATGCATCCCCTGCCGATCGATCCCCATGTCGTCGACGAGTGCCGTGCCCTGGCGGCGCGGGTGGTCGACGGTGCTCATCGTTTCATCGACCGTCACACGACGGTGGCCATCGAACGCACGGTGCTGCGCGCTTATGGCGTCGATGGGGTGGACTCGAACGGGGTGCCGCTCGTCAATTCCTGTGTCGATCGTCTGCTCCAGGCGGAACGGGTCGGGCACGGCGCGGCGTACTACCTCGGGCTATTGCTCGCGCAGGGCGGCTACGAGGGGCCGCAGGAGGCGGCCGAGGCGCTGGCCTATGCGCCGACGGTGCCGGGGCTCGATCACGCGCCTCATGGCGCGGAGCTCGAGCGGGCGGCGCGCGCGCTCGAGCGTCACACGCGGGCGGCGCTGGAGC
The DNA here is from genome assembly GCA_036263495.1 of Polyangia bacterium. GTDB lineage: Bacteria > Myxococcota_A > Polyangia > Palsa-1104 > SHYY01 > DATAGU01. The sequence continues at coordinate 6,248 of DATAGU010000244.1, forward strand.
GGATCGATGGCGCGCGGGCGCGGCGTGAGTCGGACCGGGCGCGGCTCGGGGTGGGGGCGCAGCCGGGGACGCCGCTCAAGTATCTCATCGTCGCCACGGGCAATATCTATGACGACGCGGATCAGGCGCGCGCGGCGGCGCAGGCGGGCGCGGACATCATCGCGGTCATCCGGTCGACGGCGCAGTCGCTCATCGACTATGTGCCCTATGGGGCGACGACCGAGGGCTTCGGCGGCACCTGGGCGACGCAGGAGAATTTCCGTATCGTCCGCGCGGCGCTCGACGACGAGCAGGAGAAGCTCGGGCGCTACCTCCAGCAGGTCAATTATTCCTCGGGGCTGTGCATGCCCGAGATCGCGTACCTGGCGTCGGTCGAGCGCCTCGACATGCTGCTCAACGACGCGATGTACGGCATCCTGTTCCGCGACATCAATCCGCGGCGCACGCTCTGCGATCAGTACTTCTCCCGCCGGGTGATCGCGCGCGCGGGCATCATCATCAACACGGGCGAGGACAACTACCTCACGACGGCCGATGCGGTCGAGGCGGCGCACACGGTGGTGGCGTCGCAGTTCATCAATGAGGCGTTCGCCCGTCGCGCCGGGCTCAAGGACGAGCAGATGGGGCTCGGGCACGCGTTCGAGATCGATAAGTCGCTCGAGGACTCTCTTCTCCTCGAGATCGCGCAGGCGCAGCTCGTGCGGCAGATCTTCCCGCGCCACCCGATCAAGTGGATGCCGGCGACCAAGCACAAGCAGAACGACATTTTCTGGAGCCACCGCGTGGACGGTCTGTTCGACCTAGTGGGGGTGGCGACGGAGCAATCGATCGAGCTCCTGGGGATGATGACGGAGTCGATCCACACGCCGTTCTTGCAGGACCGTTACTGCGCGCTGAAGGGCGCGGATTACGTGTTCCGGGCGGCGCGCCATCTGTCCGACGAGCTGCGCTGGAACCCGGAGGGGCGTGTGGTGCGGCGCGCGCGGCAGGTGCTCGCGGAGGCGCACGAGCTGCTCGGGGGCGTGGCCGAGGAGGGGCTGTTCTCGGCCGTGGCCCGCGGTGTGTTCGCCGACGTGAAGCGGCCCGAGACGGGCGGCCGGGGGCTGAATGGCGTGGTGGAGAAGGGGGCCGGGTACCTGAACCCCATCCTCGAGGCGCTCGAGCGCGGCTAGTCCGGCGGGCCCGGAGCGAGCGGGTCGGCTCGTCGCGAACGGGGCGTCGCCTGGCGGCCGAATTGCTCTCCGGCGCGGGCAGGCTACCATTCACGTATCGTGCGTTTCGCCCTCTCGCTCTCTTGTGTGGCCCTCGCCCTGGCGGTGAGCGGGGGCGGGGATGTCGCCGCCGCGCCGCGCCGCCCGGCTGCATCGCGTGCCGCCGGGACGGGGCGGGCCAAGGCCAAGCCGCCGCGCCGCCCGGCGGTGGCGGCTCCTCGCCGCGCTCCGGCGCCGCATCCGGCCCCGGCCGCGCCCGAGGTCCTGTTCACCTTCGACGACGGTCCGGATCTCGTGCGCACGCCGAAGGTGCTCGACACCCTGGCCGTCCACCACATCAAGGCGGTGTTCTTCGTCAACGGGGTCCACTTCCAGGGGAACAGCGCGGGGGCGGAGAAGGCGCGGGGGCTGCTGCGCGAGGAGCTGGCGCGCGGTCACTACGTGGGGAACCACACCGTCCACCACAAGTTCCTGTGCGGTCAGCTCGGGCCTAGGATCGCCGATGACGAGATCCTGAAGAACGCCGAGCTCATCGAGCAGGCGGTGGGGGCGCGGCCGGAGCTCTACCGCACGCCGTATGGCGCGCACTGCAAGACGCTGAGCGCCACGCTGTCGCGCCTCGGGATTCGCCACACGGGCTGGGACATCGACCCGCAGGACTGGAAGGTGAAGAACACGGAGATCGTGCGCGACCGGGTGATCGGGGCGCTGCGGAACCTGCGGGGCCGGGCGATCCTGCTCATGCACGATGTTCATGACGACACGGTGCAGGCGCTGCCGCAGATCCTCGACTGGCTGGAGAAGGAGAACCAGGCGCGCGTCCAGCGCGGGGAGGTCCCGATCCATATCCTCGACTACGACTATCTCCTCCCGCCGCGCCCGGTGTTCCCGCCGCTCCTCGAGCAGATCGGGCGGGGGCTCCTCGGGGCGCTGCCGACGGCCACGCGCGCCTGGCACTGGTTCTCGCAGTGGCTCGGCCCGCGCTGGACCTGAGCCGCCGCCCCCTGCATCCGGGCGAGGCCACTTGCCGATGTCCGGAAACGATCCTAAGCTCGGCAATCCTCCATGTTCCTCCTTCGTGAAGTCTTCCCCGGGGACCTGGACGGTCTCCTGGCGGTGGCGGAGCACCTCGACACGGTGAATCTGCCCAATGACCGCGGCGTGCTCGAGCACCTCATCGAGCGCTCGCAGCGGTCCTTCGGTGAGCAGCTGCCGCTCATCGAGCGCGAGTACATCTTCGCGCTGTTCGATGGCGAGCGGCTCATCGGCACCTCGATGGTGCACGCGCAGCACGGCACGCGCAGATCGCCGCACATCTTCTTCGATGTGATGAAGGACGAGCGGTACTCGGAGTCGCTCGACAAGCACTTCGTCCACACGGTGCTGCGGATTGGCTACAACTACGATGGGCCGACCGAGATCGGGGGGCTCATCCTCCTGCCCGAGTACCGGCGCCACGAGATCGCGCTCGGGCGCTGCCTGTCGTACGTGCGCTTCCTCTACATCTCGCTCCACCGTCCGCTGTTCCGCGACGAGGTCATCTCGGAGCTCTTGCCGCCGCTCGAGCCGGATGGCACGAGCCGGCTGTGGGAGGCGCTCGGGCGGCACTTCACGGGGATGTCGTACCAGGAGGCGGATCGGATCTCCAAGACCAACAAGGAGTTCATCCGCACGCTGTTCCCGCACGAGCCCATCTACATGTGCCTCATGCCCAAGGATGTGCAGGAGCTCATCGGGGTGGTGGGGCCGGAGACGCGGGGGGTGGAGAAGATGCTGCGCCGCATCGGGTTCGAGTATGCGGAGCGCATCGACCCGTTTGACGGGGGGCCTCACTTCATCGCTCGCACGAATGACATCACGTTGGTCCGCGATATGCGCCGCGCGCGGGTGAGCGCGGTGGCGGCGGTGCCGGATGCCACGTGGTCGGGAGGGCTCGTGAGCGTGGAGCGGGCGGAGCAGCCGCGCTTTGCTGCGGTGCCGGCTCGCTTCCGGCTGGAGGGGGGCGAGGTGGCGCTCTCCGAGGAGACGCGCCGCGAGCTCGGGGTGGCGGCGGGCGAAGAGGTCGGCGTCCTGCCGTTCTGAGCCGAGCGGCCTGCGTTGCTGCGCGCGGCGCGGGGCCTCGGATCTGTGGCCGAGACCACCGGTCTCCTCGTGGATGACGGCATGCCTGCCCGGCCCGGGGGGATGCTATCATGGGGTATATGCCCGACGATCTCCGTAAGCTGAAGGACGAGGCAGCGAAGGCGGTCGAGCGCGGGAAGTATCGGAGGGCGGCAGAGCTTTACGATGTGCTCGCGGCCCGTGAGCCGGACCCGTTGTGGCCGCATCGCGCGGGGGAAGCCTATCGGCGGGCGGGGCTCCTGGCTGAGACGGTGGCGCGTCTGGAGACGGCGGCCGAGGGGTACGAAGGGCAGGGGTTCATCTCCAAGGCGATCGCCGTCTGCAAGATGATCCTGGAGGTGGACCCGCAGCACGCGACGGCCCAGGAGCGGCTGGCGCGGCTTGGTCCGCGGCGAAACACGCCGCTCATGATGCCGGCCGTCAACGCCGACGGGGTGCCGATCCGCTCAGCCAGCGAGCTGGTGCCGGCAGCAGGCCCACCCCTGGCGCTGGACAAGGCGCCGGTGGCAGGGGGTTCACGAACGAGCGAGCCGGTGGCGTTCGACACGAGTCCGTCGCGCACCAAGACCGTGCCCCCGGTGGCGCTCGAACCGGCGCCCCCGCGCACCAAGTCGGTCCCGCCGGTCTCCCTCGAACCGGTGGCGCCGCCGCGCACCAAGACCGTGCCGCCGGTCTCCCTCGATACGTCGCCGCCGCGCACCAAGGCGACGCCGCCCTTGCCGATCGAGCCGGCGCCGTCGCGCACCAAGACCCTACCGCCGATCGCGCCGGAGCCGGCCACGCTGCCACGCACGAAGACGATACCGCCGCTTCCGCCCGGGCCCGGGCTGGGGCTCGAGCCGCCGGTTGCGCCGCGCACGAAGACGGATCCGCCCCGACTTCCGGATCCGCCGCGGACCCAGACGCCGCTGCCCTTCGTGCCCGAGGCGCAGTCGCCGCCGCGGACCAAGACGGCGCCGCCCATCCCCCTCGAGCCGGCGCCGCCGCGGACCAAGACGATACCGCCGCTGGCCCAGGACCCGGCGCCGCCACGGACCCAGACGATACCGCCGCTGGCCCAGGAGCTGGAGCCGGAGCCGCCGTCCGCACGAACGGCGCCACCCGCCTCTTCGGCCCCTGCGCGGCCGCGGGCGCGCACCCTCCCGCCTATCCTCCCCGAGGGGCCGGCCGCCGTGCAGCGGCCGCGCTCGCTGGCACCACCTCCGCCGGCCTCGCTGCACGCGCCGTCGAACACGCGGACGCCGGTCATGGTGCCGGCGGTGCCGCGGCCCGGTGAGGGGGTCGGCGCATCATCAGGGGGTGGGGCGCCGGCCTCGATTTCATCCGGGCCGCCGGAATCGCCGGCCCCGTCGGCCCCGGCCTCAGGACGCCGGAAGACGGGCGAGTTCCCCATCATCGAGATCCCGACAACTGAGGAGGGGCTCAGGCAGATGGCGGAGGCCGGGGCGATCCCCGGGATGCCGCGCATCCCGCTCTTCTGGCTGCTCAGCGAGGACCGGCTGCGCAGCGTGCTCGAGCGCTGCGGGCGGCTGGAGGTGCCGGCCGGCGAGGTGATCGTGCGCCAGGGGGAGCAGGTCGATAACGTCTACGTGATCCTGCGCGGGGGGGTGGACGTGAGCGTGCGCTCGCCCCGCGGGGAGGAGCCGCTCGGGCGGCGCGGCGTGGGGGAGTTCTTCGGGGAGCTGCCGCTCCTCGTCCAGCAGCGTCAGCCCGCCACGGTGACGGCGGCGGCGCCCACGGCGCTCCTGCGCCTCGACCGGGCGCTCATGGAGGAGCTCCTGGCCGAAGCGCTGCCCATGCGGCAGATGCTCCTCCGCGCGGCGCGCGACCGCGCGATCGAACGCCTGGTGGCCACGTCGCCGCTGTTCGATACGCTGGGCGTGGCGGATGCGGCGGCGCTCGTGGGGCACTTCGAGTTCCGTGAGTTCGCCCCGGGCACGCCGCTCATCGCCCAGGGCGAGGCGGTGGCGACGCTGCTGGTGGTGTTGGCGGGGGGCTGCGACGTGGTGTTTCAGGCCGGCGGCGCGGAGCGGCCGGTGGCGCTCCTCGGGCCGGGGGATCTGGTGGGCGCGGTGTCGCTGCTCGAGCGCAAACCGGCCGACGTCACGGTGCGGACGCGCACGCGGGTGTGGGCGCTGGCCATGAGCCCGGCCACGTTCCGCGAGGTCATCGTCACCTATCCGACGGTGCTCATCCACGTCAGCGAGGTGGCGCAGCAGCGGCACGCGCGGCTGGCCCAGCTGCGCGGCTAGGGCGGGCGAGAGCACGGACTCGCCATGTCTCTTTCGCGGCGTCAATTCCTGCGCACGGCGGGGCGGCTCGCAGGGGGAGGGCTGGTGCTCGGGGGAGTCGGGCTCGGCGGTTTCCTGGCCTGGCGGCAGCCGCGCCGGCAGACCTGGCGGGCGCGGGCGGTGGAGGACGCCGGCCGACCGGAGCGTCTGACGCGGCCGCGCCGCGTGGTGGTGATCGGCGGCGGTCTGGCGGGGATGACGGCGGCGACGGAGCTGGCGGCGCGCGGCTTCGAGGTGACGTTGCTCGAGCGGGCGTCACAGCTCGGCGGCAAGCTCACGGGCTGGCCTCTGGAGCTGCCCGCGGCCCTCGGTGGGCAGGTGGTGATGGAGCACGGCTTCCACGGCTTCTTCCGCCAGTACTACAACCTCGGCGAGCTGCTCGCGGCGGCGGGCGTGGGCGCGGACCTGCAACCGCTCGGCGGCTATCCGGTGCTGCGACCGGATCGGCCGGCCGAGGTGTTCGGCGGGACGTCGTCGGTCTTCCCGCTCAACCTCCTCCAGGTGGCGGCGCGCTCGCCGTCGCTCCACTGGAGCGAGTTTCTGGGGGATGCGCCGGGGCTGCTCGAGCTCACGCGCTACCGCGAGGCCGAGACCTTTGCCCGCTTCGACGGTCTCTCGTTCGCCGACTTCGTGCGCGAGGAGCGCATCCGCGGCGGGATCGTGGATGCGGTGCTGCGCCCGTTCGGCAAGACGACGCTGAACGCGCTCGAGCGGCTGTCGGCGGCCGAGGCGCTGCGGTTCTTTCATTTCTATTTCATGGGCAACCCCGAGGGGCTCGGCTTCTCGTGCCTCGGGCGGGACGTGGTGACGGCGGTGATCGCGCCGCTCGAGCGCCGCATGGTGTCGCTGGGGGTGACGGTGCGGCGGGGGGCGCTCGCGCGGCACCTCGTGCGCGAGGGGGATCGGGTGGTGGGGGTGGCGCTCGAGGGCAATCAAGGGGCGGAGGGGCCGCGGGCGACGGTGCCGGCGGCGGCGGTGCCGGCGCGCGGCTGGCTCACGGTCGACACGGCGGAGGGGCCGGTGTTCGTCGGCCGCCAGGGGGGTGGCTTCCGCGCGCTCGATGGACGGTGCACGCACATGGGGTGCGCGGTGGCGGCGGTGGAGGAGGGGTTTTTGTGTCCTTGCCACGCCGGGCGCTATGACGCGGCAGGCCGGCCGATCGCGGGGCCGCCGGTGCGTCCCCTGGCGGCGCTGCCGGTGCATGTCGCGGGCGGGGCGGACGTGGCGGGGGCCGTAGCGGGGGCCGTGGCCGTGGCCGTGGGAGGTACGGCGCCGGCGGCTGAGGAGGTCCTGCCGTGTGACGCCTGCGTCGTGGCCTGCGAGGTGCGGGGGCTGCAGCGCCTCATGCGGCTGAGCGATCTCGGGCCGGCGCAGGCGTCGCTCGGCCGTGCGGTGGCCCGGATGGGGGAGGCCGATCCATATGCGGTGGTGCGGTTCTGGTTCGACCGTCCGGTGCTGCAGGACCGCGCGCCGTTCTACACCGTGGGCGGCTACGACTACACCGACGCCATCGCGGTGTACTCGGCCTTCCAGCAGCCGTTCATCGACTGGGCGCGCGGGTGGGCCGGGGGCGGGGCGGTGATCGAGACGCACGCCTATGCCATCCGCCCCGAGCGGCAGGGGGCGCTCACGCGCTATCGCGACGCGCTCCTCGCCGAGCTGCGCCGCGCCTTTCCGGAGCTGCGCGAGGCGCGCGTCCTCCACGAGGAGGCGATGGCGCAGGACAACTTCACCCGCTTTGCCCCGGGGGATTACGCCTCCCGGCCGGCGACGGCCACGCCGCTCGCCAACCTGTTCCTGGCGGGGGATCACGTGCGCCTGCCGGTGCCGGCCTTCCTCATGGAGGCGGCGGTGGTCTCGGGGCGATTGGCGGTGAACGAGATCCTGTGGCGCGAGGGGCTGCGCGAGATCCCGATCGGCACGGTCCCGCTCACCGGGCCGCTCGCGTAGGCCGCGGGCCGGGCCGCTCGGCGCGGTCCGCGCCGCCGTGGCGTCCGCCTCGTGAGAAACGATGTTACCCTGCGTGGCGGGGCCGGAACTCTCGGCCAGAACCGGAGGATGAGACCTTGAGATCGCTCTATGCCTCCCTGTACGAGGCCGCGTTCTACCGTGGCTACGAGCGGCTGCGCCACCGCACCACCTGGCGCTGGCTGGACCTGCTCCACGAGTCGGAGCGCTGGCCCCGCGAGCGGCTCGAGGCGTTCCAGCTGGCCGAGCTCCAGCACCTCCTCGCCTACGCCGCGACGGCGAGCCCGTACTACCGCGAGCTGCTCGCGCGTCCGGGGCTGCGGCCGTCCGAGATCCGGTCCCTCGCGGACCTCGAGCGCATCCCGCCCATCGACCGCGAGACCTTCCGCCGCGAGAGCCCGCGCATGCTCGTGCCCGAGCACGCGGGGACGGCGATCTGGAAATCGACCGGCGGCTCGACGGGCACGCCGATTCGCTTCGCGCTCGACCGCGGCAGCAACGATTGGCGCACCGCGGCCATGCTGCGCGGCTATGGCTGGGCGGGCGTGCGCGAGGGCTTGCCCACGGTGCATTTATGGAGCGGGGCGGTGGCGGGGGCCAAGCCGGTCGGGCGCATGGGGCGCCTCAAGAAACAGGCGCATCATCGCCTGGTCCGCCGCCTCGACCTCGACATCTTCGCCTTGAGCGAGGACACGGCGCCTGCGTACCTCGAGGCCATGGCGCGCTTTGGCGCGCGTCACCTCGTGTCGTACGGCAAGCACCTCTATCACCTGGCGCGCATGATCGAGCGCCGCGGCCTCGAGGTGCCGCGGCTCGAGTCGATCGTGCTCGGCGCCGAGAAGGTGACGCGCGAGGAGGTGGCGGTGATCGAGCGGGTCTTCGGCTGCCCGGCCTTCGAGACGTATGGCTGCCGCGAGGTGATGCTCATCGCCACCCAGTGCGAGCGCCGCGGGGCGCTGCACGTGACGATGGAGAACCTCGTGGTCGAGGTGCTGCGCGAGGACGGCACGCGGGCGGCGCCGGGCGAGGTGGGCGAGGTGGTGGTGACGGACCTCCACAACTACGCCATGCCGTTCATCCGCTATCGCACGGGCGACGTGGCGCGCGTGGGGGGGCCGCGGGATGTCTGCGCCTGCGGCCGCGCGCACGCCACCCTCTCCGAGGTCGAGGGGCGCATCGTCGACGTGCTGCGCACGCTCGACGGCCGCGTGGTGCCGGGGAACTTCTTCCCCCACCTCATGAAGGAGTTCGACGCGGTGGCGCGCTATCAGGTGTATCAGCCGGCGGTGCGCCGCGTGGAGGTGAGCGTCGTCCTCGACCGGGCGCTCACCCAGGAGGAGGAAGCCCGGCTGCGCGGCGAGATCGAGCGCGTGCTCGGGCCCACGGTGGACGTCGCGATCCGCCAGGTGGAGTCGATCCCGCTGTCGGCGACGGGCAAGCACCGCGTGGCCATCTCCGACGTGCGCGAGGCCGACGTGGAGCGGGCGCGGCGCGAGGGCGAGGGGGCGCTCGCATGAGGGAGACGGCCCAGGGGGCCGGGCGGGACGCGGCGGCCGTGGCGCGCGCGCGGCGGCTCGATAGCCGTTCACACGCATCGATGCGACCCGATGCGGGCGAAGCCCGCGGTGAGCGAAGGTCGAAGGCATGAGCGGATCATGCGTGTGAACGGCGCTCTGCAGGTGGCGCACCTCGTGCTGGCTCTCGACGTGGGGGGGCTGGAGGTGGTGGTGGCGGGGCTGGCGAAGGGGATGCTCGACGAGGGGGTGGAGACGACGCTCCTGGCGGTGGAGCGTCTCGGGCCGGTGGCGGCGCGGTTTCCGTCTCTGCCGATGGTGTCGGTGGACGCGCGGCCGGGGATCGATCTGCGCGCGGTGATGCGCCTCGCGCGCGAGCTGCGCCGACGTCGGGTGGATGTGCTCCACACGCATAACCCGCGGCCGCACGTCTATGGGCTCCTCGCGGCGCGGCTCGCGGGGACGCCGGTGGTGATCAACACGTTTCATGGGCGCAGCGAGCCCGACCGGCCGCGGGGGCCGCTGCGCCGCCACCTCCTCGCCCGCGTCACGCAGGCCATCGTGACGGTGTCGCGCGACGTCGAGCAGCTGGCGCGGACGCGCGACCGCATCCGCACGACGCCGGTGGTCACCATCTACAACGGGGTGGTGGTGAGCCGCGAGCCGCCCGCCCTCGCCCCGGCGGCGCGGGCGCGGCTGCGCGAGGAGCTCGGGCTACCGGCCGAGGCGCTGGTCATCGGCAGCGTGGGACGGCTCGCGCCGGAGAAGGATTACGCCACGCTGCTCCGCGCGTTCACCCGCGTGGTCGAAGGCGCGGCCGAGGCGCGGCCGTACCTCGCGCTCGTCGGCGATGGGGTGGAGCGGGCGGCGCTCGAGCGGCTCGCGGCCGAGCTGGGCGTCGCGGACCGGACTCGCTTCCTCGGCTTCCAGAGCGAGGTGCCGCGGCTCCTCGGCGCGTTCGACATCTATGCCCAGTCGTCCCTCACCGAGGGGATCTCGCTCACCATCCTGGAGGCGATGGCGGCGGCGCTGCCGGTGGTGGTCACGGCGGTGGGGGGCAACAAGGAGATCATCACCGAGGGCACGGGGCTCATGGTCCCGCCGTCGGATCCGGCGGCGCTCGCCGGCGAGCTCCTGGCGCTGGCGGGGGACGATGCGCGGCGGCGGACCCTCGGGCGGGCGGCGCACGCGCGGGTGGTCGAGCAGTTCTCGCGCGAGCGCATGGTGCGCGACCACCTCCAGCTCTACGGGCAGCTCCTCGGCCGGTGACGTCACCGGATGAGCCGCACGCGGCGCAGGAGGACGTCGAGGACGAGGAGGAGGGCGGCGAGGTAGACGGGCGGCTGCCAGCGCTCCCTGCGCCAGGGGATGCGCTCGGTGCCGGGGGCGAGGTGCTCCTGGGCGCTCGGATCGACGCGGCCTCCGGAGGCGGCGGCGGCTTCGGCGAGGAGCGCCCGGTCCGGCGGTAGCCCGAGGTACTCCCGCGGATAGGGCACGGACACGGTGCCGGTGCTCTCGGCCACGACGCGGCCGCCGGGGCCTTGGCGGTGGATGGCGCGCAGGGCGAAGGCGCCGTACTGATCGAGCGTGAAGTCGCCCTCGTAGCGGCCGGGCGCGGTCTCTGCGAGCGGGACGACGCGCGCCGCCTGCTTGCGGCCGGCCGGCGTCACTTCGAGGGCGGTGTCGAGGCCGTGGACGAAGCGGTCCGTGACCGGCCCGGACACGGCGTCGATGGTGACGTGCACGGCCGGCGCCTCGACCTGGGTGACGATGGGATAGGCGCTCTCGCCGGTGCCGCCGGCCCCTGTGGAAGACAGGAGGGCCCGCTCGCGGAGGAGCGAGCGCGCGAGCTGCGCGAAGAGCTGGCCGTAGCCGGGCCAGCGGAGCCAGTCGGCGGCCCAGCGGTTCTTGACGTCGCTCGTCCACATGGCGGCCTGGCCGAGGCCCACGCGCCAGCGCACGAGGAGGGGCTCGCCGGTGGTGTCGGTAGCGAGGAGCGGCTCGGCGAGGGGCTTGGGACGCGTGCTCACGAAGCCGCGCAGGGGCGGCGCGGCGGCGAAGTCCACGCCGTCCAGCACCTCGGCCCGCCGCATCACCCGGGGCCGCACGGGCTGCTCCACGAGGGCCGAGCGCGCCACCTCGGTGGTCTCCTTGATGAAGATCTTGGGGACGTTGGCCGCGTCCTGGGTGAAGTAGAAACGGCCGCCGCCGCGCTCGGCGATCATGGTGAGGAGGGTCTTGTCCGCGCCCTCGCCCACGCCGACGGCGCTCACGGTGATGTGCGCCTGCGCCATCTCGGCGACCCGCTCGGCGATCCCGTCGTAGCTCGCCTGTCCGTCGGTGAGGAGGATGACGTGCTTGATCTTGGCGCGCGCCGACAGGAGTTCCTGGTAGGCCTCCTCGAGCGGGGCCAGGATGTTGGTGCCGCCCCCGGGCACGAGGCGCGCGATGTCGGCGCCGATGCGCACGCGGTTCTGCGCGCGCTGGAGGCGCACGAGCGACTGCGCCTGGGCGTCGAAGGCGATGACGCCGATGAGGTCGTCGCCCGAGAGGAGCTCGGCCGAGGCCCGCGCCGCCTCCTTGGCCAGCTCGAGCTTGCCCTCGGCCTGCATGGAGCCCGAGCGATCGATGCACAGGAGGAGGGCGAGGGACGGTTGCTCGCGCTTCTTTTCGGTGTCGAAGCGGACGGGGAGGAGGCGTTCGAGGCTGGTGCCGCTGTAGCCGCCGGCGCCGAAGGCGCTCTCGCCGCCGGCCATGAGGAAGCCGGCGCCGCCGTCGCGCACGTGGGCCTCGAGCGCGGCCATCTGGTCGGGGGACAGCTCGCCGGCCGGGACGTCCGACAGCACCACGAGGTCGTAGCGGGCGAGGTCCTGCGCGGACGAGGGCAGGCCGGAGGCGCCGCGCACATCGACGAGGGAGCCGCCGCGCTCGAGCGCGGTGGCGAGGTAGCGCGCCGCGGCCTCCTCGCCTTCGACGTAGAGGACGCGCGGGCGTCCGGCCACGAGGACGGTGGCCTCGGCCTGGTTGTTGGCGGCGAATTGATCGTGGAAGTCGGCGGGCAGGTCCGCGATCTGGAGGCGGTAGCCGATGACGCCGGGCTCGTCCACGCGGCTCGGGAAGGTGTAGCGGTTGCGCCCGGGCTGGAGCACGACGCGGCGCCGGCCGCCCTCGGGGCCGCCGTGGGGGTTGATGATCCGGTCCTGGTAGAGGGTGAGCGTCGCCGCCACCTCGCGGCTCGCGTAGATCTCGGCGGTCAGCTGGAACGGCGCGCCGAGCCGCACGCCGCTCGCGCCGGTGCCGGGCGCGGCCCCGGTCCCGCTCACGGTGAGCTCGCGCACGAGCACCTCGTCGTCGGCGCGGGCGGCGAAGGCGCGGGTGTCGAGCCGCACGTCGCGGGTGCGCGCGGCCTCGGCCTCGGCCAGAAGATCCCCGCGGGTCTGGTTGCCATCGCTGAGGAGGAGCGCGCGGCGGGTCATGCCCGGCGGGTAGAGGCCGTAGGCGAGGCGCAGCGCGGCCTCGAGATCCGAGGCGTCGCCGCGCTCGCCGCTCTTGTTGGCGTTGGCGAGGGACGCCGGGCGCGGCAGCGGGCCGAGCGGGGTGCCCTCGGGCGGGAGATCCACGAGGTGGGGGCGGGCGGCGAACACCACGAGCTCGAGGCGCGTCTCCTCGCCGCGGCGGCGGCGCGCGGCCTGCTCGCGCCGCAGATCCTCGATCACCGTGCGCGCCTCTTCGAGCTGCCGCGAGGAGACGGAGTCGGACACGTCCACCAGCACCACGGTGCACAGGGCCTGGCGCTCACCCACGAGGGCGGGCCGCGCCAGGGCCAGGATGAGCGAGGTCACGAACAGGGCCCGCACCGCGAGGGACAACGCCCGTTGCGCCCGGGAGAAGTCGACGAGCGACCACGTCTCGGCGAACCACAGCGCGGGCAGGACGGCGAGGAGGTAGAGCCGACGCGGCGCGAGGAGCTCCAGGACGTGACCCGCGAGAGGGAGGCGGAGCGTGTCGTCGAGGGCGCGGGGATCGGCGCCAGGACCGGGGGGCGGGACCGGGCCCCACCCGGCGAGGGCGAGGCGGACCAGACCGGCGATGAGGAGCATGGCGGCGAGGCAGAGGCCGAGCCGCAGGGCCACGCGCCGGGTCATACGGTGACCCGCCGGTGATAGCCGACCCACTCGACGAGCGAGAGGGCGAGCGCGAGGGCGACGAGGATCATCCACCAGGCGTGCGCCGGGCGAGGGGTGAAACCCTCGGGGGGGGCGAGGCGCTGCCCGCCGATGACGAGCTCGCCGGCGGGCGTGGGGCGGATCGCCGACTCCGCCGCGTCTGCCAGGTTGGCGGCGAGGAGACGTCGGCCCTGCCCCGGGCCGCCCTCGCCCGGCACGTCCACTTCGTAGAAGCCGACGCGGCCGGCCTGGAAGTGGCCAAACCCCTCCACCACGGGCACGCGGTGCTGGCGTCCCTCGGGGTCGCGCACCCGCAGCGTGCGTTGGGTGTTCGCGAGACCGCCGGCGCTCGCGGCCTCCGCGCCCTGGACGGGCAGGCGCCAGACGCGCCCGCTGCGGAGCGGCGCCTCGTCGTCGCCCGCGGCGACCTCGCCGAGCCAGTCGAGGGCGTTGACGAGCAGCACGGGGAAGGCGACGCGCAGCGGCAGGTCCGAGTGCCGCACGTCGAAGCCGAGGGCGAGCTGGCGGGCGCGGCCGGCGGCCCGCTCGCGCGCCACCAGGATGGGCGCGCGCAGCGACGAGACGAGCGCCACGTCGCCGGGGGCGAGCGCGAACACCGAGGAGCGCCTGACGTTGAGGTCGCGGAGCGTGACCCAGCGCATGACGGGGTGCTTGTCGGCCACCTCGGTGACCAGCACGGCGGGCTCGTCGCGCACGACGCGGAACGGGCTCGCCGGGCCCCGCGGGTCGAGGTAGAGCGCGGCGGTGGGCGGCGGCTCGGGCGGGGTGACGGCGTCGAAGATCACCACGTCGTAGCGGGCGGCCTTCGCGGGGGCGTAGGCGGTCGGCGCGATTTTGTCGATGGTCGCGTTCTCGTTGAGGAGGAGCGCGGCTTCGAGGAACAGGTTGCCGGAGGTGACGAGGAGGACGCGCTCCTTGGGGCGCGGGGCGAGCACGGCGTAGGCGCGATCGTCGAGGGGCAGGGCGTCGTGACGGCCCGGTGTGGCAGGCGTCAGCCGGGCCTCGAGGCGTGTGCCGGAGGCGGCGGCGGTGGCGACGCCGGCCAGGTCCGAGAGGACTCGCTGCGCCCGCTCGCCGGCCTTGAGCTCGAGCGGCTCGACGTCGATCACCTCGCCGTCCTGGAGGATCTCGAGGCGGGTCGGGGTCGTCTCGGCGGCGAAGGATTGCACCTCGACCAGGACCTCGAATGAGGCGCGGTTCTGGCGGTAGCGCCGCACCGAGAAACCGATGATGCCGAGGTTGTCGCCGCGCGTCCCGACCGGCAGGTAGCGGAGGTCGATGCCGGCGAGGTCGATGGCGTCGAGCCGCGGCACGGGCGGCTTGGGTGGGGCGAGGTGCACGCGATCGAGGACGTCGCGCGGCCAGGCGCCGTCGCCGATGAGCACCACCATCGGGTGCGGGTGCCCGCGCAGGACGTCGGCGGCGAGCCGCAGCGCGCCTTCGAGGTCGGCGGGGCCGTCGGTGGCGGTGATGGTGTCGATGCGCCTCGCGAGCTCCGATTCGTCGGCGGTGAGGCCGCCGAGGGCGAGGGGCTGGCCGTCGAGGCGGATCACGGTGGCCCGGTCGTCTTTGCCGAGGCCGGCGGCGAGCTCGCGGGCGGCCTGGCGCGCGCGGTCGAGGCGCGTGCCGAGGGGCGGCGCGTCCGTGGCCTGCATGGAGGCGCTGGCGTCGATGACCAGGGCGATGGTGCGGCCCTCGGCGCTGCGGGCGGGCTCGGGATCGCCGAGGGCGGCGACGAGGAGGCCGAGGATGAGGAGCTGCACGAGCAGCGACACCCAGCGCTTGAGGCGGCGCCACAGGGCCTCGGTGCGCTGCTCGCCGAGGACGCGCGCCCAGAGCCGGACGTAGGGGACGACCAGGCGGCGGCGTTCGAGCTTGAGGAGGTAGAGCGCGGTCAGCGCCGCCGCGCCGGCGGCGAAGAGCCCGAGGAGGAGGGAGGTGGGGGCGCCCGCGAAGACCCCCAGGACGAGCGGCCAGGCGGCGGCGTCAGCCATCACCGGAGGCTCTTGGGGGGCCGTGAGGCGAGTGGGGCGAGCAGGGTGCCGGCCATGCCGAAATCAGAGATACCACGCGCTTTCACGACGACCAATGCGTGGGCCCGTCCGCAGCCACGGCGCTGCGGGAGCGTGGGAAGAGGGGCTGCCGCAGGGGCCGGGCGCTGATGCTGCAGTGGCCGGAGGCTCGTGCTGCAGCGGCCGAGGGCGCGTGCGGCAGTGGCCGAAGGCTCGTGCGGCAGCGGCTGAAGGCGCGTGCTGCAGTGGCTGAAGGCGTGTGCTGCAGTGACCGAGGGCTCGTGCTGCAGTGGCCGGAGGCTCGTGCTGCAGTGGCCGGAGGCTCGTGTTGCAGTGGCCGAACGCGCGTGCTGCAGTGACCGAAGGCTCGTGCTGCAGTGGCCGAAGGCGCGTGCTGCAGTGGCCGAAGGCGCGTGCTGCAGTGACCGAACGATGTACCGCAAGGGCGGAATGGCGTGCTGCAGCGGCCGGACGCACGTGCCGCAGGGGCCGAACGGCATGGTGCAGGGGCCGAACGGCGTGCCGCCGGGGCCGGAGGGCCGTGCTGCAGCGGCCGGAGGTCGTGCCGCAGCGGCCGATCACGTCACCCGAGGAAGCCGCCGGCGCGAAACACCCGCAGGAGCAGCTCGTCGAAGGGCACGGCCGTGTCCGCGCGCAGGTACAGCATGCCGTGCGTGGCCGAGAACGCTTCGAGCCGCCGGCACAGCGCCGCGTGCTCGGCCGCCACGGCCGCGAGCATGCGCGGCGAGACGGTCACCTCGCGGCGCTCGCCGGTCTCGCAGTCCACGAGCTCGAGGTCGCCGACGAGATCGGGCTTCGCCTCGCGCGCATCCACGATCTGGAGGACGAGCGGCTCGAAGCGGTGGTAGCGGAGGAGGTTGAGCGCTGCCTCCGGCCCCTCGGGCTCATAAAAATCCGAGATCACGACGGCCATGCCGCGCCGCCGCGTCTTCCTCACGAAGCTCTCCATCGCCCGGCCGAGGCGCGTTTCGCCGCCGGCCTGGAGGCCGCGCAGGAACTCGAGGATCTTGAAGATGCGGCCCTTGCCGCGCGCGGGCGGGAGCTGCTCGCCGAGGTCCGCGGCGAAGGGCAGGATGGACACGCGATCGAGGTGGGCGAGGGCGACGTAGCCGAGCGCGGCCACGACCTGGCGCGCGTAGTCGAGCTTGGGCGGGGTGCCGGTGGCCATTGACGCCGAGGTGTCGAGGAGGAGGTGGACGTGCAGGTCCTCTTCTTCCTCGAACAGGCGCACGAGCAGCCGCTCGAGCCGCCCGTAGACGCCCCAGTCGAGGTAGCGGAGGTCGTCGCCGGGGGCGTAGACGCGGTGGTCGGCGAACTCGATGCCGGCGCCGATCTTGCGCGCGCGGCGCTCGGCGCGGAAGCGGCCCGCGTAGACCTTGCGCGAGACGATGTGCAGGTACTCGAGCTTCTTGAGGAACGTCTCGTCGAACAGGGCGTCGCCGGCCATGCCGGCTGGTGATACCACGGGGCTCGCCGGGCGCGCTTCCCCACGAGCGACGTCACGGAAGCCTCTTCCCTCTTCCGCAGGCAAGCTCCATCCTGTGGGGACTCTTTGATCGGAGGAGTTCGTCCCATGCCTGTGACCCTTGTTCGGATCTTGCGGTTCGCCCTCTCCCTGTCCCTCGTGGCGGGGCTCGCGGCTTGTAAGTCGGGCCCCCTCGAGGTGCGCACCTACAGCTCGGACCCGAGCTTCGCCATCAACGCCCATCTCCTCATCGGCGAGCGGGAGGCGGTCCTCATCGACACGGGCTTCTATCGCTCCGACGCCGAGCAGATCGTCCAGATGATCCGCAGCACGGGCCGCGAGCTGCGCTACATCATCCTCACCCACGCCCATCCGGATCACTACTTCGGGACGGACATCATCCGCGACGCGTTCCCCGGCGTGCCGGTCGAGGCGACGCTGGGTGTGTTCCTCGACTTCCGGGACAATGCGCAGGCGACGTTCAATGCGTACAAGGCCCAGCTCGGCGATCAGATCGCCGACCGTCTGGTCGCGCCGTTCCTCCTGCCCGACGATCCGAACGGGGTGCAGATCGAGTTCGAGGGCCACAAGCTGCGCCTCCTCGAGCAGCCGCAGGCGGGCGAGAGCAAGGGCGCCACGGTCATCGAGGTGGACAACCCGCACGTCGTCCTGTCGGGCGACGTCCTCTACAACAACGTGCACCTCGTGCTGGCCGAGTGCCAGGCCGCGGGCTGGAAGCAGGACATCGAGTGGCTGCGCAGCCTCGGCTACACGACGATCTATCCCGGGCACGGCCCGGTGGCGCAGGGGACCGCGGCCCTCGACGCCGCGCGGGACTATCTCGATGCCGCGGTGCCCATCTTGAATAGCGCGAGCACGGCCGATGAGGCCAAGAGCATGCTGGCGGCGCGCTTTCCGACCTACGGGGGCTCGGGCCTGCTCGACTTCAGCGTGACGCAGTACTTCAGCCGCTGCCGGCAGCCGTAGACCGCGAGCATCGGTCAAGAATACGGGGTGCCGACCTCTGATGAATGAGGCCCTCGCCCACGCGGTACCCCGGACCGTCTTTGAGCGGGCCGGGGTGGCAACTTCAGGCTGTGAGGGGGGGCCTCGTGCCCGTCTGCGCTTGCGGAAGGGCAGATTTGGGGGTGGATCACGCCGTCTGCGCTTGCAGAAGGACAGGTGCGGGGGGCCTCACGCCGCCGCGCCTTCCGCAGGCACGCGTATAACAGGTGTTTCCCTGACCTGGCTCCGAGGGTGGGTAGGGCCGGGGCGCCCGTGCACATGCTCTTCGATGCGCGTAAGCTCGCGACTCGCCCTGCCTTTGCGGTATTCTTCCGGCCGTGGTGGCGCTCCCCGGAAATAGTTCGCTCCGCTTCTCCATGAACTCAGTCGACGGACGGCGTGTGCTCGCGCTGCGTCCTCACCTCTTGTGGGAGCTGGTGGCGCTCGAACGGCTCGAGCTCGAGGTCCCGGCGCAGGCCGGCGATCCGCCGTCCACCGAGGAGGCCGCGGCGGCCCCGGGCACGGCAGCGGCCGAGGCCGTGCTCGAGCGCTGGCAGACCCGGCGCTGCCGGCTCTTGCGGTCGCGCCTCTCGATCGATGCGGAGCGGCTGGAACGCTGGCTCGGTACGCGGCGCCTCGCGGAGCACGGCATCACCGATCTGTCGCTGCGCGTCGCGGATGGGCTGGCGGTGATCGCGCTCACGGCGCGGGTGGGCGAGCGGGAGGCCTTCATGACCATCCGGGCGCGCCTCGTGCCGATCGGCGGGCAGCAGGTGCTGATCACGTTCGATGAGGTGCGCTGTTACGGTCATCTCGGGGTGCCGCCGCTGCGGGTGGCGATGACGCTGCCCGAGGCGGTGCTCGGGCGGCCGGACGCGGACGACGTGCTGGCGCCCGCGCTGGTGGGGGTCTCGGGTGTGCGTCTGGCGCCGCTCGGCCGTACGCTCTGGGACACGCTGCCGCCGGGCGGCTGGCGGCTACCGGCGTATCGGCACGCGCGCCTCGAGGCGGTGCGGCTCGTGGAGGGGCGGATCGAGATGGATTTTGGCGGGGGCGCGGGGGCGCGGCCGGTGGCGGCGGCGTCTCTGGCGGTGCCGCCGGGCGACGAGCTGCTCGCGCACAACGAGCTCGAGCCGGCGCTCCTCGCCTATCGCGCGGCGCTGGCCATGACGGGGGTGAGCGTGGAGCTGCAGGAGCGCATCCTCGGGCTCCTCACGGTCTCGGTCGAGACCTGGGAGGAGGCGTCGCGGATGGCGCTCGAGATGATGCGCAGCCAGGAGCATCGGCCCAAGGTGGCGGCGCGCCTGGTGCTGGCCGAGCTGGCGGCGGAGCAGGGGGATCTCGTGGGCGCGGCCGGGCTCTATGCCGAGCTGGCCGATGACGCCGAGAACGCGGACGAGCCCGAGGACGCCGACGCCGCGGCCTTGCGCGCGGCCGAGCTGCACCTCGCCCTCGGCGCGCCGCAGTCGCTCGCGCAGGCCACGGGTTTTCTCGAGCGGGTGGTGGGGCGCCGGCTGCACCCGCGGGCGGCGGGCATGCTGGCGAACCGGTACACGGCCGAGGGGCGCTGGGACGATCTGGCGCAGCTCGAGCGCCGCTGGGTGGCGGAGGCGCCGGACGCCATGCACGAGGCGCAGGCACGCCTGCGTCTGGCCCACATCTATCTCGAGCGGCTCGGCGAGCCCGCCCGGGCTCGCGAGGAGCTCGAGCGCGCGACCCGGCTCTACCCGGTGGACGCGGAGCTGTGGCTCACGCTGGCCGAGGCGCGCCGGGCCACGGGCGATCGCGGCGGGGCGTTGCGGGCCCTCGACCGGGCGCTCGAGCTCGGTGACGAGGGGCAGCGGGCGGCGGCCGAGGCGCTGCGGCCGGCCATCCTGGCCGATGCGTCGGTGGACGAAGAATCGCCGAGCGAGCCGGAGCGCAGGGGCGAGCTCGATCTCGGGGCGGGAGAGCATCACGGCGAGGAGGATCAGGCCGAGGCCAGCTACGAGGCGATGCTGGCGGTGCGTCCGGACGACGCGCGGGCGCTCGAGGCGCTGGCGGATCTGTCCTATCGCCGCCGGGATCTGGTGCGGGCCCGCGAGCTGTACGCGCGCCTGGCGGTGCTGCCCGAGGCCGTGCATGTGGCCGACCTGTGGAGGCGGCGAGGCGAGCTGGCCGAGGCGGAGGGGAACAACGAGGAGGCCGAGAAGCACTACCGGCGCGCCATCGAGCGGGACCCCAACGACAGCGCGGCGCACGAGGCGCTGGCGCGGCTCGCGCTCCGGCGCGACGATCCGGCGTCGCTCTATAACGCGCTCAAGGCGATCCTCGACAACCTGCCGCTCGATGCGGTGGATCGCATCACGGAGCTGCGGCAGCGGCTCGGGGATCTGGCGCTGCGGCTCGGTCATCACTCGGCGGCGCGGACCTACTTCGAGCTCGTGCTGGCGCAGCGGCCGGACTCGGTCGAGGCGCTCACGCCGCTCGCGGATCTCTATGGGATCGAGGGGGACTGGGAGCAGTGCGCCGAGGCGCTCGGGCGGCTCTCGTACCTCTCGACGGTGCCGCGGCAGCGCGCGACCATGCTGTTCCGTCAGGCCGAGGTGTACCGGCTCTATCTCGGGCAGCACGACAAGGCGAGCTCGGGGTACCTCAAGGCGGCGGACATCGATCCCACGCACCAGCCCACGCTGCGGCGGCTCGTGGCCTACTACTTCTCTTCCTTCGACAGCAAGTCGATGCGCGAGGTGGTCGACGAGCTCGAGTCGCATGGCACGCCGCTCGAGGACGTGATGGCGATGGCCGGGATGGGCTTTGCGCTGGCGGGGGAGAATGCGCGCGCGGCGCGCTATCTGGCCGAAGCGGACGTGGCCGGGCTGGCCGTGGCGCTCGGGACGCTGCAGGTGCGCGAGCCCGCGGCCATGGATCGGCCCTTGGAGATTGCGGTCGACGCGCTCACGCAGGCGCAGGCGCAGGCGCAGGCGGTGACGGACGTGTCTCGGGCACCGCTCCCGGCCCCGGCCGAGCAGCTGGCCCTGGCGCTGGATCAGCGCCTCGCGACCGAGCCTTCGGACCTGGGCGCGCGGCTGGCGAGGGCCCGCCTGGCCGAACAGATGGGCGACCAGGGCCGAGCAGAGTTACATTATTCGGTGCTGGCCTTCGTCGATCCCGAGGGGCCGGTGGCGCGTCATCTGGCGACCTTGCCGGAGGTGCCCCTGCCGGTGCCCGAGCCGCCCGTCCGCTCGGATCCGCTCCGGTCGGCGCTCGGTCTCCTGGGCTCGCTCGTGCTGGGGGCGGTCCCGCCGGCCGACGCGGCGGAGGCGCTGCCCGAATGGAGCCAGGAGATGAGCCCCTATTTCGCTCATCTCGGTTTCCCGGATGCTTCGTGCGCGGTCTCCGATGAGCTCGGCGAGCCGGCGTGGGCCGAGCCGACGGCCCCGCCCCGCATCTTGTTGCGGCGCGACATGCTGGAGGATGGGGCGGCGGCGCAGTTCGCGGCGGTGCGCGCGCTGTTCCTGCTCCAGTCGGGGGCCTCCCTGGTGCAGGGGCGTACACCCGAAGACGTGGCGGGGCTGCTCATGGCCGCCTCGACGGTGATCGGGGGCAACACGCCGCCGCCCGTGCCCTACGTGAGCACGTGGCTTGGAGCCCTGCGCGCGATCGGGGTCGACCGCCGCTCGCTGCAGGTCGATCGGCTGGTCGCGGCGAAGCTCCTCGCCGAGGCGTCTCGCTTCGAGGATCTCGCCGAGCGGCTCGAGTCCTTCCTCACGACCGAGCGGCTGGCGGCGGACCGCGCGGCCCTCACCCTGACGGGCGACATCATGGCCGCGCTGCGCGCCCTCGCGCCGGTGGGCGAAGGGGCTCTGCCGCGCGCGCGCGCCCTCGCGACCGCGGCGGAGCTGCGCGCCTTCGTCGAGCTCGTGACGGGCTGACACTGAGCGCGATCCTCTAGTAGCACCAGCAGAACATCACCAGACAAGGTCGGAGCCGCCAGGGAGTGGCGGACGGAAACAGGGCTGCGGGTCAGGTTGACGGCCGCAGGTCGATGGTTACGTTCGCTCTAGCTTCTAAATTCTGTTGTGGAGGAGACACTTCATGCGGCTCGACAAGCTCACCATCAAGACTCGCGAGGCCCTGGTCGCTGCGCAGGAGATGGCCCAGAGGCGGGGGCATCCGGAGATGACCCCGGAGCACATCCTCCATGCGCTGCTCGGGCAGGAAGGCGGCGTGGTCGCGCCGCTCGTGCGCAAGGTGGGCGCCGAGCCGTCGACGATCACGGCGGCCCTGGACCGCGCGCTCCATCAATTGCCCTCCGCCACCGGCGGGCTCGACGTGGGCCTGTCGGGCAAGGCGCGCGATCTCCTGGAGCGCGCCGAGAAGGAGGCGGAGCGCTTCAAGGACGAGTACATCTCGACGGAGCACCTGCTGCTCGCGCTGGCGGACCGCGATCTCGGCCCGGCGAGCCGGGCGCTCAAGGACGCGGGCGTGACGCACGCCGCGCTCCTGCAGGCGCTGACGGAGATCCGTGGCAGCCAGCGGGTGACGGATCAGGATCCCGAGGGCAAGTACCAGGCGCTCGAGCGGTATACGCGTGACATCACCGAGTCCGCGCGCAAGGGGAAGCTGGATCCGGTGATCGGTCGCGACGAGGAGATCCGCCGCGCCATCCAGGTGCTGTCGCGCCGCACCAAGAACAACCCGGTGCTGATCGGTGAGCCGGGCGTGGGCAAGACCGCGATCGTGGAGGGCATCGCCCAGCGCATCGCCACGGGCGATGTGCCCGAGTCGCTCAAGGACAAGCGCCTGCTGGCGCTCGACCTCGGCGGGCTCGTGGCGGGCACCAAGTACCGCGGCGAGTTCGAGGACCGTCTCAAGGCGCTGCTCCGGGAGATCGAGACGGCGGCGGGGAAGGTCATCCTGTTCATCGACGAGCTGCACACGCTGGTCAACGCGGGCGGGGCCGAGGGCGCGATGGACGCGTCGAACATGCTCAAGCCGGCCCTGGCGCGTGGCGAGCTGCGCTGCATCGGCGCCACGACGCTCGACGAGTATCGCAAGTACGTCGAGAAGGACAAGGCGCTCGAGCGGCGCTTCCAGCCGGTGATGGTGGGCGAGCCGTCGTTGCCGGACACGATCGCGATCCTGCGCGGCCTCAAGGAGAAGTACGAGGTCCATCACGGCATCCGGATCCGCGACGGGGCGCTGGTGGCGGCGGCGCGGCTGTCGAGCCGCTACATCACCGACCGCTTCCTGCCCGACAAGGCGATCGACCTCATCGACGAGGCGGCGAGCCGGCTCAAGATGGAGATCGATTCGCTGCCGACGCCGATCGATGACCTCGAGCGCAAGCTCGTGGCGCTCGAGATCGAGCGGCAGGCGCTCTCCAAGGAGAGCGACTCGGCGTCGCAGGAGCGCCTCGTGCAGGTGGAGCGCGAGAGCGCCAACCTGAAAGAGCAGAGCGCGGCGATGAAGGCGCAGTGGAAGCGCGAGAAGGAGCTCATCGATCAGCTGCGCAAGCTCAACGCGGAGATCGACCAGACCAAGACCGAGACGCAGCTCGTGGAGCGGCGGGGCGATTACACCAAGGCCTCGGAGCTCAAGTACGGTGTCCTGCCGAGCTTGGAACGCAAGCGCGCGGAGGTCAGCGAGAAGCTCGAGGGGGCCAAGAAGGGTGGCAAGTCGTTCCTGCGCGAGGAGGTGACCGAGGAGGACGTGGCGGCGGTGGTCTCGCGCTGGACCGGCATCCCGGTGGAGAAGATGCTGGAGGGCGAGATGTCGCGCCTCGCGCAGATGGAGGAGCGCATCCACACGCGCGTGGTGGGGCAGGAGCGGGCGGTCGAGGCGATCGCCAACGCGGTGCGCCGCGCGCGCGCGGGGCTCCAGGATCCGAACCGGCCGATCGGCTCGTTCCTCTTCCTCGGGCCGACGGGCGTGGGCAAGACCGAGCTCGCGCGCGCGCTGGCGGAGTTCCTGTTCGACGACGAGCATCACATGGTGCGGCTCGACATGTCGGAGTACATGGAGAAGCACACGGTGGCGCGCCTGGTGGGGGCGCCTCCAGGGTACGTGGGCTACGACGAGGGCGGGCAGCTGACGGAGGCGGTGCGGCGGCGACCGTACTCGGTGGTATTGTTCGACGAGATCGAGAAGGCGCACCCGGACGTGTTCAACGTGCTCCTGCAGGTGCTCGACGATGGTCGGCTCACCGATGGGCACGGGCGCACGGTGGACTTCCGCAACACGGTCATCATCATGACCTCGAACGTGGGGTCGCAGTACCTGCGCGACGTGGAGGACGTGGAGGACGTGAACGTGCAGCGGCAGATCCAGGACGCGCTCGGGCACACGTTCAAGCCCGAGTTCCTGAACCGGATCGACGACGTGATCGTGTTCCACCGGCTCGGGCGCAAGGAGCTCGACGTCATCGTCAAGCTGCAGCTCGAACGGCTGCGCAAGCTCCTGGCCGACAAGCGCATCGAGCTCGAGCTGTCGCCCGCGGCGGTCGAGTTCCTGGCCGATCGGGGCTATGACCCGGTCTATGGCGCGCGGCCGCTCAAGCGCTCGATCCAGCGCTATCTGCAGGATCCGCTCGCGCGGGAGCTGATCGCAGGGAAGTTCCTCCCGGGCGACGTGGTGCGGGTCGAGCGGGACGGTGAACAGCTGCGGTTTGCGCGCGCAACGTCCCAGGGGGCAAGCGCGGGTCGCTCTTCGAGCCAACTTCCACTAAATTGATCCTGCCTTCCCTGCGGATTCACCGGTCCTGGCCGCGTGAATCCGCAGGGGGCACTCCAGATCGGAGATAGGACCGACTGGTAGCAGGATGAGCCATGATGACGACGGAGACACGCAAGGACTTTTACAAGGTGCTGGGCGTCGCCGAGACCGCCACGGCCGACGAGATCAAGAAGGCCTACCGGAAGCTGGCCAAGCGCTATCACCCGGACGCGACCGGGGGCGACAAGTCCAAGGAGACCAAGTTCAAGGAGATCTCCGAGGCCTATGAGGTCGTTGGGGATGAGAAGAAGCGCGCCGCCTACGATGCGGCGCGAAAGAATCCCTTCGCCGGCGGCTTCCCGGGGGGCGCGAGCCCCTTTGGCGCGGGGTTTCCGGGCGGCGGCACGCGGGTGAACATCGATCTCGATGATCTGCTCGGGCGGCGCGCGCGCGGGGGCGGGGCAGAGACAGGGGGCGACAGCTTCGGCGATATCTTCAGCGATCTGTTTGGCTTCGGCGGCGCGGCCGGTCGCGCGACAGGGCACGACATCACGCTCCATGCCGAGCTCGATCTCTCGACCGCGGCGCTCGGCGGCGAGCACGCGGTGACGACGCCGCAGGGCCGGATCACGGTGAAGATCCCGCCGGGGATCGATGATGGGCAAACGATTCGCGTGGCGGGCAAGGGGGAGCCTGGGACCAAGGGCCGGCCCGCAGGGGACCTGCTCATCGAGGTCAAGGTCAAGCCGCATCCGCTCTTCCGGCGAAAAGGGACGGACCTCGAAGTGGACGTCCCGATCGCGATCGATCAGGCGGTGCTCGGGGCCAAGGTGGACGTGCCGACGCTCGAGGGCAAGGCCCAGGTGACGGTGCCGGCCGGTTCGTCGAGCGGTCTCAAGCTGCGGCTGCGCGGGAAGGGGGTCCCTGCCCGCGCAGCGGGTGCGACGAGCCCGCAGCAACGCGGGGATCTTTACGCCGTGCTCCAGATCGTGGTGCCCAAAGACATCCCACCGCGGGCGCGCGAACTCATCACCGAATTCGCCCGACTCACAAAAACCAAATCGTGAGACGGATTTTTTCCTGCCTGCGTTGCCGCCGACATTTCGACATCTTAGGTTGACGCATGGAAGGTTTGCCTCTCTGACGACCGCTGCGGCGCCGGAGGGGGCGGACCCCGGGAGAACCCCATGCCTCAATCAGAGACCCATACCCCTACGACTCTTCCTGTTCTGACACTGCGCAATCTCGTGCTGTTCCCGGGTATCGTCTTGCCCGTCGACGTGGGGCGACCCGGATCGCTGCAGCTGATCGAGTCGGCGGCGCATCAGACGCCGGCCCAGCTGGTCATTGCTACCCAACGCGACCCCCAGGTCGAGGAGCCGGGCCCGACCGATCTCTATGAGATCGGCGTGGTGGCCGAGATCCTCAAGGTGGTGCGCCTGTCGGAGTCGCGTAGCACGGTGGTGCTGCGCGGGCTCCATCGTTGCCGCTTCAACGAATTCACCCGGACGTCGCCCTATCTCGTCGCCGAGGTCTCGCAGGTGGAGGAAGCCATCCCGGACGCCGTGGAGGTCGAAGGGCTGGCGATGAGCGTGCGGGAGGCCGCCAAGCAGGTGATCGCCATGACGCCTGAGATCTCGGACGAGGCGGCGCAGGTGATGGACGCGGTGCGCGACCCTTCGCGCCTCGCGGATATGGCGGCGGCCAACCTCGACCTGTCGACCGACGAGCGGATCGGTCTCCTGTCCGAGCTCCACGTGGCGGCACGGCTCGCCAAGGTGCTGGCGCTCCTGCAGCACCGCGTCGAGGTCTTCCGCGTCAAGGAGAAGATCGACACGCAGGTGCGCGAGGAGTTCTCGCGCCATCAGCGCGAGGCGGTGCTGCGCCAGAAGATGAAGGCCATCCAGGAGGAGCTCGGCGAGTCGGACGAGGAGGACTTCTCCGAGTTCGAGGACAAGATCAAGAACGCGGGCATGCCGCAGGAGGCCGAGCAGGCGGCGCGCAAGCAGCTGGCCCGTTTGAAGGGGATGCCGGCGGCCTCGGCCGAGTACACGGTGACCCGTACGTATCTCGAGTGGCTGGTCGAGCTGCCGTGGTCCAAGCGCACGACCGACCGCCTGGATCTGCCCGAGGCGCGCCAGATCCTCGACACCGATCACTATGACCTCGAGAAGATCAAGAAGCGCATCCTCGAGTACCTGGCGGTGCGCAAGTTGGCGCCGTCGAAGAAGGGGCCGATCCTGTGCCTGTCGGGGCCGCCGGGCGTGGGCAAGACGTCGCTCGGTCGTTCGATCGCGCGCGCCCTCGGCCGCGAATTCATTCGCATCTCGCTCGGCGGGGTGCGCGATGAGGCGGAGATCCGCGGGCATCGGCGCACCTATATCGGCGCGCTGCCGGGTCGCATCGTCCAGGGGATGAAGCGCGCGGGGACCAAGAACCCGGTGTTCATGCTCGATGAGATCGACAAGCTGGGGTCGGACTTCCGCGGGGATCCGTCGTCGGCGCTCCTGGAGGTGCTCGATCCGGAGCAGAACAACAGCTTCAGCGATCACTACCTCGAGGTGCCGTTCGACCTGTCGGAGGTGATCTTCATCGCTACGGCGAACCAGCTCGATCCCATCCCGGCGCCGCTGCGGGACCGCATGGAGGTGCTGGAGCTGGCGGGCTACACCCGGGTGGAGAAGCTGGCCATCGCCCAGAACTATCTCGTGCCGAAGCAGCTCGGCGAGCACGGGCTCACCAAGGAGCACATCGAGCTCTCGCCCTCGGCGCTGGAGGAGATCATCGACCACTACACGCGCGAGGCGGGCGTGCGTAACATGGAGCGCGAGATCGCCAACGTGATCCGTGGGGTGGCGGTCAAGGTGGCGACGGGCGAGACCTTCGTGCCGCGCATCGAGGCCAATGACATCGCGGAGTATCTCGGGCCGGCCAAGTTCTTCAACGAGGTGGCGGAGCGGACCGAGGTGCCGGGGGTCTCGACCGGGCTCGCATGGACGCCGACCGGCGGCGACATCCTCTTCATCGAGGCGACGCGCATGCCGGGCAAGGGCAACCTGGTGCTCACCGGGCAGCTCGGGAACGTCATGAAGGAGTCGGCGCAGGCGGCGCTGTCGTACGTGCGCTCGCATGCCAAGACGCTCGGGCTCCCGACCGACTTCTTCGAGAAGAGCGACATCCACCTGCACGTGCCGGCGGGGGCGATCCCCAAGGACGGGCCTTCGGCCGGCAATGCGATCCTGGTGGCCATCGTGTCGCTCTTGACCGGGCGGCGGGTCCGCGGCGATGTGGCCATGACGGGCGAGATCACGCTGCGGGGGAACGTGCTGCCGGTCGGCGGGATCAAGGAGAAGGTCCTGGCGGCCCACCGCGCGGGCATCAAGCTGGTCATCCTGCCGGAGCGCAATGGCAAGGACCTGAGTGACGTGCCGCCCGAGGCGCGCAAGGATCTCGACCTGCAGCTGGTCCGGCGTGTCGAGGAGGTCATCGCGCTCGCGCTCGAGCCCGCTCCGGTCGGGGACGTCTTCGAGGCGCCGCTGATCAACTTGCAGCCCGCGGCCCCAGCGTAGGCCGCGGGATCGGCAAGCCAGGAAGGTGGGCGCTGGCCTCGCTGCCGGCGCCCACCGGTTCCACCTCCCACCTCGCCGCCCCTCTTCTCCCTCTCCCGCAGGGGCCTATAACCAAGGCCGTGGGGGCTCTCGCCATCCGGGCGTCGGCCTGATACTTGGTATTTAGCCGCGGTCCGTGATACCCAATGGACTAGACGTCTGGTCTAATGGAAGAGGGAAGCATGCCTGCACCTCAGTTCCATCTCACGTTTGGCGATCTGGTGGCCCATCATCCCGGAGTCCTTCCGGTGGTGCGGCGCGCGGTGACGCGCGAGCCGGTCTACACCCATCTCGGGTCGCTGTTTCACGACCTGCCTTATTACGGAAACATGCTGGCGGAGATGATCCGGTACGCGGCCCAGCGGCCGGCGATCGACTCGCCGTGGTCTTACCGGATGCACTGCATGCGGCCGGACAAGTTCGTGGCCAGCTTCCTCCGGGCGGCGCACACGACCGAGGGGCTGACCCGCGATGAGCGGCTCGCCCTCGTGGCCGGTCTGATGTCGCACTGCGCGCTCGACCTCACGCTGCATCCCCTGGTGAACTACGTCGCGCGCCGCGACACGGCGCTCAACGGCGGACACGAGACCTTCCACCATCGGATCACCGAGAAGTACCACGCGCTGTTCTTCCACCTCGAGCGCTTCGGCGAGGACGTGATCGGCCTGCCGGAGTTCAAACAGAAGGCGATGTTGGTGAAGCAGGGCTGGGGAGGGGGGCCGATCGAGTCCGCGATCCTGCGCTTCGTCGATGCCTCGTTTCGTGGCGCCTATGGGGATGCGCCCTCGGCCACGCAGTGGTCGACCTGGGTGCGGAACTTCTCGCACTTCGCTCGGCTCATGTCGACCCCGGTGTGCCGCCGCAACTCGCTCAAGACACGCCGCAATGCGGACCTGCGCAGGCGCTACTACGCCTCGGACGAGTTCGAGTTTGGGGCCTTCTATGCCCACTCGGAGCGGCGTCTGGCCGAGCTCGTGAACCTCGGGTACGAGTATTTCGAGGCCGGCGATCTCTCGTCCGCCGCCGAGGAGCGCTTCTGCGCCCTGGCGCGCATCGACGATCTGGCCGAGCCGGATCCCACGGAGCTACCCCTCTTGCCGGCGCTGCCCACGGCCGTGGAGCGGCGCCGTCGCCTCCACCTGCCCCTGCCCGCCTTGACGACCCTCACCACCCTGACGACCCCATCTCTCCAGCGCGACCGGTCCTCTACCCAGCGCGCCGCGTGACAAACCCCAGGGGCATCCCTATGATGCGCCTGACCCCACGCCGCCGGTCACACGCATCGATGGACGAGATGTGGGGCGAAGCCCGTGGTGGGCGAGGGCCGGAAGGCCTGAGCAGGTCGTGCGTGTGAGCGGCACTCGATCGGACGAGGAAATGGAATGAACAGCAGTGCGGTCCTGTCATTGGTGCCGCTTCTTGTGCTGAAAGGGATCTTTCTGACCGGCCTTGCGATCTTCGCCTTCCAGGTCCGTCGTTCGGGATTGCCGACGCCCACCGAAGCGAGCAAGCAGCATCGCGGTCTGATCGGGCGCTTTCTGCAGCACTACCTGGTGTGGATGGTGGGGCCGATCGAGCGGGCGCTCCTCCGGGCGCGCATCTCCCCGAACCAGATCACCGCGGGCTCATTGCTCCTGTCGTCTTCGGCCGCGGTGGCCCTGGGGGCGGGCTACTTCGGGCTCGGCGGCTGGCTCTACCTCTTCAATGGCATCGTCGACATCTTTGACGGCCGGGTGGCGCGAGCCACGGGGAAGGTGAGCACTTCGGGGGCGTTCGCCGATTCGGTGGCGGACCGGTTCTCGGAGGCGGCGGTGTTCTCGGGGCTGGCCTGGTACTACCGGCACACGCCCGTGTTGCTGCTCGTCCTGGTCGCGCTGTCCTCCTCTTTCCTCATCAGCTATACGCGAGCGCGCGGCGAGGGACTCGGGGTGAGCGGAGGTGACGTGGGCCGGATGCAGCGGCCCGAGCGCATCTTCTTCCTCGGCCTCACGATCGTGCTGTCGCCGATCGTGGCGGCGCTCGTTCCGGTGCAGGCTGAGATGTACTGGGCCGCCGTCGTGGGGCTCGCGCTGGTCGGGTTCGCCTCGCTGGGCACTGCGTTCGGGCGGTTCCGGCACATCTACCGGGCGCTTGCCGAACAGCAGACGGCCCCGGTGCTGCCGCTTCGCCCCCTGCGGCGGTCCTCGCCCAACGGCAAGGGCTCGGCGGAAGATGGCAGTCCGAGCCGCGCCTCGGCAGGACCGAACTGATTCCCCAGCGACGCGGCGCTTCCGCTAGCGTTTCTTTGCGCCACACCCCCGATGCCGGGGTACCAGAACCTCTTGAAACGTTCCAAGATCCGGCCGTGACACAGGAGTTCATCCATACCTCGGTCCTGAGGGCGGAGGTGCTGACCTTCCTCGAGCCACGCTCGGGCGGGGTGTATCTCGATGGCACGCTGGGCGGTGGAGGGCACGCCGAGGCCATCCTGGAGGCTTCAGCGCCCGACGGACGGCTCATCGGGATCGATCGTGATCCTGCGGCCCTGGCGGCGACACGGGCGCGGCTCGCCCGTTTTGGGGAGCGGGCCACGCTGGTGCATGGGAATTACGGCGAGGCCCGCGCCATCCTGGAGCGCTGCCACGCGCTGCCAGTCGATGGGATCGTCCTCGACCTCGGGATCTCGTCACCGCAGGTGGACCACGCCGAGCGCGGCTTCTCGTTCCAGCGCGAGGGGCCGCTCGACATGCGGATGGATACGACCCAGGGGCTGACGGCGGCCGAGCTCCTGCGGGAGCTCACGGTGGATGAGCTGGCGGACGTGCTGCACCGTTACGGCGAGGAGCCGTTCTCCAAGAAGATCGCCCGCGCCGTCAAGGAGGCGCTGGCCGAGGATCGCCTTCACTCGACGCTGGATCTGGCCGAGGTGGTGGCCAACGCGCTGCCGGCGCGCGAGCGGCAGCATCGCGTGACTGACCCGGCGACCCGCACGTTCCAGGCCCTGCGGATCGTGGTCAATGACGAGCTCGGGGGGCTCGAACGCTTCCTGGCCGACTTCCCGGCCCTGCTACGGCCCGGGGGGCGCCTGGTGGTGATCGCCTTTCACTCCCTCGAGGATCGCCTGGTGAAAGACCGGCTGCGCGACCTGTCGCGTCACCCGGGGCTGCCACGCGATGTGGCCGAGGCCATGGGGATCCGGCCGGATCCGGAGCTGGAGCTGCTCACCCGCAAGCCGGTCTACCCCTCGGCGGAGGAGATCCAGGCCAACCCGCGCTCCCGGTCGGCCCGCCTGCGCGCCGGGGAGCGCCGCTGAGACTCAGCGTCCTGCGACCGCGCTACCTGGCGTAGCGCTGGTGAGCGACCATCAAGCAGCGGTCCTGCACCACGAAGATGCCGGCGCGCGCCAGCGTCTCCGCCACGGCGTCGTCCCGGATGCCGAGCTGCAGCCACACCGCCCGCGGGCGGGCGGCGAGCAGGTCCTCGAGATGGGTCGCGACCTGGTCCGAGCTGCGAAACACATCGACGATATCGATGGACCCCGGGGGCCCGGGCACGTCGGCGACGCGGCGGTAGACCGGCCGGCCGAGGATGCGGGTCACCTCGGGGTAATAGACGGGCACCGGGATCACCTCCAGCCCGGCGGCGTCCAGGTAGGCCGGCACGTAATGAGCCGGCTTCATGGCGCGCGTCTCCGGTTTGATACCGAGCACCGCGACCCGCCGCGCGCTCCGCACCAGATCGGCCACGGCGCGCTCGTCATGCTCGATGAGAAAGCGCCGATGGTCTTCCATCCTCAACCGCCCTTCTCCCTCCAAAAGTAAGGTAGAAAACCCGACGGCGGCCGGGAACCGGCGATCTGTCAGCTCCGGCCGATGCCGTGATACTTGAAGCCGAGCCCGCGCAGCTCCGCCGGATCCCAGATGTTGCGCCCATCGAAGACCGTGGGCTCGGCCAAGAGTTCCTTGAGACGCATGAAATTGGGCCTGCGGAACTCGTGCCATTCCGTGCACACCACCAGCGCCTCGGCGCCTCGCGCCGCCTCGTAGTTGCTGTCGCAGAGGATCAGCCGGTCGCTGAAGTGTTGGTGGGCGTAGCGGGCGGCCACGGCCGGCCCGGCCACGGGATCGAAGGCCCGCACCGTGGCTCCCTGCTCGAGGAGCCGGTCGAGGATGACCAGCGCCGGCGCCTCGCGGATGTCATCGGTGCCGGGCTTGAACGACAGCCCCCAGAGCGCGACCGTGCGCCCGCGCAGGCCGCGGCCCGTGGCGCTGAAATGGGCCGCCAGCCGCTCGGCCAAGACCCCTTTCTGCCGCTCGTTGACGCGGTGCACCGCCTCGAGGATCTCGAGCGGCGAGCCGGCCTCCGACGCCGTCGCCAGCACGGCCTTGACGTCCTTGGGGAAGCAGGAGCCGCCGTAGCCGATGCCCGGGAACAGGAACTTCGCGCCGATGCGCGGGTCCATGCCCATGCCGCGCCGCACCGCCTCCACGTCGGCGCCGATGCGCTCGCACAGGTTGGCGATGTCGTTCATGAACGAGATGCGCGTGGCGAGCATGGCGTTGGCCGCGTACTTGGTGAGCTCGGCCGAGCGCGCGTCCATGAACAGCATGCGGTCGTTGGTGCGCACGAACGGCGCATACAGCGCACGCAAGACCTCCCGCGCCCGCAGGTCCTCGGTGCCGATGATGACGCGGTCGGGCTTCATGAAGTCGTTGATGGCGTCGCCTTCCTTCAAGAACTCCGGGTTGGAGGCGACCGCGAAGGGCACGTCCGTCACCCGCGCCACCTGAGCGCGGACCTTCTCGACCGTACCCACTGGCACCGTGGACTTGGTGACGATCACGGCCCAGCGCGTGAGCGCGCGGCCAATCGTCTCGGCCGCGGAGAGCACGTAGGACAGGTCGGCCGCGCCATCGGCAGCCGCCGGGGTGCCCACGGCGATGAAGATGGCATCGGCCGGGCCGACCTCCAGGCTCCCCGCCTCCCCGGCCTGCCCGGTTCCTGGGCCGGGCCTCCCCATGCGCCCGCCCCGGACCGCCAGCTCGATGTCGGTCGTGAACGACAGCCGCCCCTCGCGCACGTTGCGCTCGACCAGGCGATCGAGGCCCGGCTCGTAGATGGGCAGCTCGCCGCGTCCGAGCCGCGCGATCTTGTCGGCGTCGACGTCCGCGCACACCACCTCGTTGCCGAAGTCGGCAAAGCCTGCGCCCGCCACCAGACCGACATAACCCGTACCGAGGACTGCTAGTCGCATGTCTTGTCTCCTGCCAGAGGGGGACTCGTCCCCCGGGCTCCCTGATTGTAGCGCTTGAACGGCAGGTTGGTGACCCGGAAGGCAGCGAACTTTCACGCGATGTTGCAAAGAGAGGAGGCGGGCATCCCCGCGGACGTCAGCCCTGGGCTTCAGCCGCGGACGAAGGGATTGGAGCGCCGCTCGGCGCCGATGGTGGTCGTGGGGCCGTGACCGCACACGACTTCGACGTCGGGCGGCAGGGTGTAGAGACGTTCGCGGATGGAACGTTCGATGGCGCGCGCGTCGCCGCCCGGCAGATCCGTGCGGCCGATGCTGCGGCAAAACAGCGTGTCGCCTGCCAGCA
This sequence comes from Polyangia bacterium, assembly GCA_036263495.1. Classification (GTDB taxonomy): domain Bacteria; phylum Myxococcota_A; class Polyangia; order Palsa-1104; family SHYY01; genus DATAGU01. Next base: position 39,923 of record DATAGU010000244.1, read on the forward strand.
CGAGGGAGGGATTGCCGGCGCCCCCAACCACGAAACACACGCTGCCCGGCGTGTGACCCGGGGTGTGGAGCACCTCGAGCATGCGCTTGCCAAAGGCGAGCTGCTCGCGGTCCTGCAGGGCGTGCTCGACCGGCAGCACGGGCTTCACCTCCCAGCCGAACATCGCCGCCTGCATGAGGAAACCGTCATAGAGGAAGAGATCGGCCGGGTGCAGGGCGATGATGCCCTCGGTCGCCTCCTTGACGTCGCGCGTGGCGGCGATGTGATCGAGGTGCGCGTGGGTGTGCACCACCCAGCGCACCGTGAGGTCGTAGTAGCGGAGCACCTCGAGGATGCGTTCCGGCTCGCCCCCCGGGTCCACCACCACGGCCTCGCGCGTGTCGCCGCAGGCGAGCACGCTGCAGTTGCACTGGAAGGCGCCGACAGGGAAGGTCTCGATGAGCAACATGGGTCAAGGCTCCGGGAGGACGTGGGGTCAGTGAGGTTATTTAACCCGAAGACCACAGTTGCCTGCCTGCTGCGGCGCCGCCAGCGACGGCGATGCTGCGTCAGTCGGTCGGTCGCGTACTTCCAGTACGCTTCCTCCCTCCTTCCTTGCCTCGCCGCCGCTGACGGCACCTCGCGACGGCATCCAACTCCCAGGTAACTTGGGGCATCCGCTGTCGTGCGATGAGGTTCCCGGAGGGGCGCCCCCGTTACTTGGCGACAGGTCGCGCCTTCGGCGCGTTGGGCACTGTGGTCTTCGGGTTTAATACCGTCCCTGGAGAAAACGCTCTGCCACCGCCGCCGGGACCGCCTTGCCCTCGTCCACGTCCGCGTTCATCCGGCGCATCTTGGCCGCGTCGATCGTCCCCTCGAGGCCCGCGAGCGCCCGGATCACCTCGGGGTGCTCCCGCACGAGGCGAGGACCCGCGAGCACCACCGCGTCGTACGGCGGGATCGCCCCGCGGTCGTCCTCCAGCACCACGAGATCGTAAGAGATGATGCGCCCGTCCGTGGAGAAGGCTCCAATCACGTCCACCGCCCCGTTCTTGAGCGCTTCGTACATGAGCGATGGGTCCATGCTCCGCTGCTCCGCGAACTTGAGCCCATACGCGCGCTCGATCGAACGCCACTCCGGCCGCTGGAAGAGCTCGTAGTCCGCGCCCACCTTGAGCCCTGGCGCGTGCCGTCCGAGGTCACTGATCCGCCGGAGGCCGAGCCGCTCCGCGTCGGCCCGACGCACCGCCAGCGCATACGTGTTCTCGAAGCCGAGCCGCGCCGCCACGAGCACGCCATACCGCTCGCGGAGCTTCTGCTCCACCTCCCGCAGCACCGCGGCCCGATCCATCGGCCCTGCCTGCGCCTCGCCCTGGTTGGAGGCGAGCACCGTGGCCCAGAGCGTCCCCGAATAATCCACGTACACGTCGATCTGGCCCGTGCGCAGCGCGTCGAACGCCACCGTGGAGCCGAGCGAATCCAGCGTCTCCGTGGGCCGGTGGGTCGCCTCCGCGATGCGGCCCGCGACGATGCGGCTCAGGATGTACTGCTCGGTGAAGGTCTTGGCCCCGATCACGATCGGCGCCGTCCCGCGCCCGAGCGCCCCCCCTACCACGGGGGCCGCGGCCAAGGCGGCGAGCAGGCCGAAGACCCCGAGGCAGAGCCCGACCACGCGCCGGCTCCGCCGCTCGACGCCGATCAACAAGCCCCGCACGAGACCGTCGAGGAGGAGCGCCAGACCCGCCGCGGCCACGCACCCCACCACGACCGAAGTGAAGTTGCGCGTCTGCAGCCCGCTGAAGATGAAATCCCCCAGGCTCGGCGCGCCCACCGGCGTCGACAGGGTCGCCGTGCCCACGGTCCACACCGCCGAGGTCCGGACGCCGGCCACGATGAGCGGCAGCGCGAGCGGCAGCTCCACGCGCCAGAGCCGCTCCCGGGGCGTCATCCCCACCCCGTCGGCGGCCTCGAGCACCGCCGGATCGATGGCCGAGAGCCCGGCCACCGTGTTGCGCAGGACCGGCAGGAGACTGTAGAGGAAGAGCCCGATCAGCGCCGGCACGTACCCGATGCTGCGCGCCCCGAGGGCGGCCAGGGCCGGGACCATGAACGCGAGCAGGGCCAGGCTGGGGATGGTCTGGATGACGCTCGCCGTGCCGAGGACGGGCGCCTCGAGCCGGCGCACGCGCGTGACGAGGACGCCGAGCGGCACGCTCACCGCGACGCCGAGCGCGAGCGCGACCAGCGTCAGCCCGAGGTGCGCCGTGAGGCGGCCCGGCAGGAGCGCGAGCTGCTCCATCACGGCGCCGTCTCCTCCGGCGCCGAGGACTCGCCGAACAACGCCGTCACCGCCCGCGCCTGCTCGAGAGGGGCGCGCAGGATCTGCTCCACGTAGGGATCGGCCGGCGCCCGCAGGAGGTCCTGGCCGCCGCCGACCTGGAGGAGCCGGCCATGGCGCATCACGGCCACGCGGTCGCCGAGGACGAGCGCCTCCACCACGTCGTGGGTCACGAACATCACCGTCAGCCCGAGCTGCCGCCGGATGCGCGCGATCGCCCGCTGCAGGCTCTCGCGCGTGATCGGATCGAGCGCCCCGAACGGCTCGTCGAAGAGCAGCACCGGCGGCTCGGCCGCGAGCGCCCGCGCCACCGCCACGCGCTGCGCCTGACCACCGGAGAGCGCCCCGGGCCTGCGCTCACGCACCTGCGCGGGGTCGAGCTCCACGAGCTCGAGCAAGGCGTCGACGCGCGCCCGGATGCGCGCCGCGTCCCAGCCGAGGAGCGCCGGGGTGATGCCCACGTTGTCCGCCACCGTGAGGTGCGGGAACAGACCGAGCCGCTGGAACACGTAGCCGATGCGGCGCCGCAGCTCGTGAGGCGGCCCCGCGGTCACGTCCTTCCCCGCCAACCGGATCCGGCCCGAGGTGGGCTCGATGAGGCGGTTCACCATCTTGAGGGTCGTGGTCTTGCCCGAGCCCGACCCGCCGAGGAGCACGAGCAGCTCGCCCGGCTCCACGCGCAGCGACACGCGATCCACCGCGACCGCGTCGCCGTAGCGCTTGCTCACCTCGAGGAGCTCGATCATGACCCCGTACCGGACCCCACCGGGCGCCGCCGCCTAGGCCGGCAGCACGATCTCCGGGTCCTTCTCGCGGCGGCGGTAGAGGAGCAGCGTGCGGCCGAGCACCTGCACCAGCTCCGCCGTGACCGCCTCCGCCAGGGCCTCGGCGATGCCGTGCCGCGCGTCGCCGGCCGCCTCGCCGAGCCGAACCTTGATGAGCTCGTGCTGCGTGAGCGCCGCATCGAGCGCCTGCATCAGCCCCTCGGTCAGCCCCTCCTTCCCCATGTGCACCACCGGATCCAGATGATGGCCGAGTCCCCGCAGATAACGCCTTTGCTTACCGGTCATGGTGGCGGCACTCTATACCTGTCTGTCCCAGCGAGCACAACGCATCCAGGCGATTTTCCACCCTGCTGCCGTCCAAGGAGGAAACCGCGCCCCCACTTCGGCCACATCATAGAGACCCAAGACCCCCTTTCCCGGAGAACCCGATGGCATCCCACACCCCGGTCACCGCCGAAGATCGCCTCGAACACATCGACCTCGTACGCGGCTACGCCCTGCTCGGTGTACTCCTCGTCAACCTGCACTCCTGGTTCCGCACCCCACCCCAGCGCTACTGGGTCGGGGGACACCCCTATTCCGACTTCTGGAACGTGGCCACCGACCACGTCACCCAGGTGTGGTTCGCGGGCAAGAGCGTCACCTTGTTCTCCATGCTCTTTGCCGTCGGCCTCTGCATCCAGCGCGAGCGCGCCTTGCAAAAGGGCGTGAGCTGGCCCGAGTACGCCCTCCGGCGCATCGGCAGCATGCTCCTCTTTGGCGCCCTGCACATCCTCCTCATCTGGAACGGCGACGTCCTCCACGTCTACGCCCTGGTGGGCCTCCTCCTCCTCCTCTTCCTCGGCCGCGAGCGGCGCACCGTCGGCATCTGGATCGCCTGCCTCGCCGGGGCCGGGATCCTCATCCCGCTCGGGCAGTGGGCCTGGGGCCTCATCCGCCACACCCCCGCGCCCCCGCTCGTCTCGGCCCGAGCCAAGGAGTTGATGGGGTGGGCCGACGCTTGCGTGCAGGGCTACACCCAGACCTCCTGGTTCGGGGTCCTGCGCTTCCGGCTGCGCGACTACGCCCACGTCATGCTGAGCCCGTTCATCGCCCTCTTCTGGCTCACCACGCTCCTCAACTTCCTGATCGGCCTCTATCTCTGGAAGCAAGGCGCCGTGCGGGCCCCGCGGGAACACATGCCGCTCCTCCGCCGGGCGGCGGGCTGGGGCCTCGGCCTCGGTCTCCTCGCGAACGTCCTCCCCGACGTCGTCGGCTCGATCCGCCCCCTCCTCTTTGCCCACTGGAGCTGGACCCGCTTCCTCCTGCCCCTCGTCAACCTCTGCCAGGCCCTCGGGCTCCAGACCATGGCCATCGGCCTCGGCGCCACCTTGATCGTCCTCTGGCAGGACCCGACCTGGCGAAAGTGGCTCCGTCCCATCACCTACGTGGGCCGCATGGCCTTCACCAACTACATCACCCAGTCCATCGTCTGCACCACGATCTTCTACGGCTTTGGCCTGGGCCTCTACGACAAGCTGAGCCCGCTCGCCGGCACCGGCATCGTATTCACCCTCTACGGCCTCCAGATCATCCTGAGCCGCATCTGGCTCACCCACTTCCGCTACGGCCCGCTCGAGTGGCTGTGGCGCACCCTCACCTATGGTTCGCTCCAGCCCTTCCGCCGCGCGCCGGCCCTCAGAGCGCCGGTGGAGAGCCTGGCCCCTTAATCCAGACCCCGGCCCAGACCCAGACGGAGGCGGACCGCGCCATGACCCCCCATACGCCCGTCACCGGCGAGGAGCGACTCGAGCACATCGACCTCGTGCGCGGCTATGCCCTGCTCGGCGTGCTCCTCGTCAACCTGCACTCCTGGTTCCGCACCCCGCCGCAGCGCTCCTGGGCCGGGATCCATTCCTTCCCCGACCCCTGGAACGTCGCCACCGACTACCTCACCCACGTCTGGTTCGAGGGCAAGAGCGTCACCCTGTTCTCCATGCTCTTTGCCGTCGGCCTCTGCATCCAGCGGGAACGAGCCCTGAAGAAGGGCGTGCCCTGGGGCCCCTACGCTACCCGGCGCCTCGGCAGCATGCTCCTCTTCGGCGCCCTGCACGTCGTCCTCCTCTGGTACGGCGACATCCTCCACACCTACGCCCTCGTCGGCCTCGTCACCCTCCCCTTCCTCGGCCGCGAGCGGCGCACCATCGGCCTCTGGATCGTCACCCTCGCCGGCGTCGGGCTCCTCGTCGACACGGGCCGGGTGGCCGTGAACCTCCTCCACCACCCCGCGCCGCCCCCGCTCGCCGCGCCCTCGGTGAAGGCCCTCCTCGACTGGGCCGACGCCTCCGTGCGCGGCTACAGCCAGACCTCCTGGCTCGCGGTCCTGCGCTTCCGCCTCGTCGACTGGACCCGGATCACGTTCGACAACGGCACATACATCTTCTGGGGCAAGACGGTCGTGAACTTCCTCATCGGGCTCTACCTGTGGAAGCACGGCGTCATCCGCAGCCCGCGGGACCACATGCCGCTCCTGCGCCGCTTCGCGGGGTGGGGGCTCGGGCTCGGACTCCTCGGCACCCTCCTCACCGCCGTCCGGCCCGCGCTGCGCCCGTTCTTCATCAGCCACTGGAGCTGGGGGCGCTTCATGCCCCTCCTCCTCGGCATCCCCTACCACCTCGCCACCCCGCTCATGGCCCTCGGCCTCGGCGCGGCCCTCATCGTCCTGTGGCAGGATCCGATCTGGCAGCGGCGGCTCCGCCCCCTCACCTACGTCGGCCGCATGGCCTTCACCAACTACATCACCCAGTCCCTCATCTGCACGACGATCTTCTACGGCTTTGGCCTCGGCCTCTACGACAAGCTCAGCCCGCTCGCCGGCATGGGCCTCGTGGGCATCATCTACGGCCTCCAGATCCCGCTCAGCCGGTACTGGCTCACCCGCTTCCGCTATGGCCCGCTCGAATGGCTGTGGCGCACCCTCACCTACGGCTCGATTCAGCCCTTCCGGCGCCCCGTGGCCCTCAACGCCCCGGCCGAGAGCCTCGCGCCCTGATGGAGACCTCCATGTCCACGTCACCTACGGCATCCACGACCGCTCACGTTCCCGTCAGCGCCGAAGATCGCCTCGAACACATCGACCTCGTGCGTGGCTATGCCCTGCTCGGCGTGCTCCTCGTCAACCTGCACTCCTGGTTCCGCACCCCGCCGCAGCGTTACTTCCTGGGGAGGCATCCCTATCCCGACGCATGGAACATGGCCGCCGACTACCTCACCAGCATCTGGTTCGAGGGCAAGAGCGTCACCCTGTTCTCCATGCTGTTTGCCGTGGGCCTGTGCATCCAGCGGGAGCGGGCCCTGCAGAAGGGCGTGCCCTGGAACGAGTACGCCCTGCGACGCCTCGGCAGCATGCTCCTCTTTGGCGTCCTTCACATCGTGCTGATCTGGAACGGCGACATCCTCCACAACTACGCGCTCGTGGGCTTTCCGTTCCTCCTCTTCCTCGGGCGGGAGCGGCGCACCATCGGTATCTGGCTGAGCGTCATCTTCGGCCTGGCGGCGGCGGGCCTCTTCGGGTACTGGGTGTGGCTCCTCTTCCATCAACCGCCCACGCCACCGACCCAGGACAAGCTCAAAGAGGCCCTGGACTGGGGCGATGCCTGCGTGCGCGGCTACACCCAGACCTCCTGGTTTCAGGTCCTCGTCTTCCGCGTGCGCGACTTCAAGAGGATGTTCCTCAACATCGGCAACCTCGGCGTCTTCTCCTTCTTCACGCTGGTGAACTTCCTCATCGGGCTCTACCTGTGGAAGCAAGGCGCCATCCGTGCCCCCAGGGACCACTTGCCGCTCCTGCGTCGGGTCGCCGGCTGGGGCCTGGGCCTCGGCCTCCTCGCCAACGTCCTCAACGCCATGCGCCCCATGCTCCGCCCGATCTTCCATGCCCACTGGAGCTGGTCGCGGTTCTTCATGCTCCCCCTCATGCTCTCCGAGCCCGTCGCCTACCAGGCGATGGCCCTCGGCCTGGGCGCGGCGCTCATCGTCCTCTGGCAGGACCCGACCTGGAAGCGGCGGCTCCGTCCCATCACCTACGTGGGCCGCATGGCCTTCACCAACTACATCACCCAATCGATCGTCTGCACGACGATCTTCTACGGCTTTGGCTTGGGTCTCTATGACAAGCTCGGCCCGCTCGCCGGCACCGGCATCGTGGCCGCCATCTACGGCCTGCAGATCCCCTTCAGCCGGTTCTGGCTGAGCCGCTTCCGCTACGGCCCGCTCGAGTGGTTGTGGCGCACCCTCACCTATGGCTCGCTGCAGCCGTTCCGGCGGACTGCGCCCGTGCGGGTGGCGGTGGAGAATCTGGCGCCCTGAGGGGGCATCGTGACGATGCCAGCCCGCATCGTAACGATGCCAGCCCGCATCGTGACGATGCCACCCCGCATCGTGACGGTGCCACCCCGCATCGTGACGGTGCCACCCCGCATCGTAACGGTGCCACCCCGCATCATAACGGTGCCACCCCGCATCGTAACGATGCCACCCCGCATCGTGCCGATGCCAGCCCGCATCGTGACGAGGCCAGCCCGCATCGTGACGTCCAATCGCCATCTGCCCAGGTCTCTTGGCACCGTGGCGTTGGCGCCGGAGTTGACAGCCGGGAGGTAGGGGGGGAGCATCTGCCGGCCCGGCGGTTCCCCTACGGCCGGCGGCGCAGCTCATGTCCCCACGCGCAAGGAGCGATGCATGGCGAAGAAGATGAAGGCAGTGCAAGTGTCCAAAGCGGGAGGCCCGTTCGAGTTGGTCGAGCGTGACATCCCGCAGCCCGACCGCGGCCAGGTCCGCGTCAAGGTCGAGGCGTGCGGCATCTGCCATAGCGACGCGTTCGTCAAGCACGGCGGGTTCCCGGGCCTCGTGCTCCCGCGCGTGCCGGGCCACGAGATCGCAGGACGCGTGGACGCGGTCGGCCCCGAAGTGACCGGCTTTGCCGTGGGCGATCGCGTCGGCGTCGGCTGGTTCGGCGGCCAGTGCGGCCAGTGCGAGTCGTGCCGGCGCGGACAGTTCATGAACTGCGAGCGGTCCAAGGTCACCGGCATCACCCACGACGGCGGCTATGCCGAGTACGCGGCCGTGCCCGTCGACTCCGTGGCGCGGATCCCCGAGGGCCTGAACGCGACCGACGCGGGCCCGCTCCTGTGCGCCGGCATCACCACCTTCAACGCGCTCCGCAACAGCGGCGCGCGCCCCGGCGACACGGTCGCCGTGCAGGGCATCGGCGGCCTCGGTCACCTCGCGATCCAGTACGCGGCGAAGATGGGCTTCCGCACCGTGGCCGTCTCGCGCGGCTCGGACAAAGAGGCGCTCGCGCGGCAGCTCGGCGCGCACGAGTACGTCGACACGCAGACGGTCACCGTGGCCGAGGGCCTGCAGAAGCTCGGCGGCGCCGACCTCGTGCTCGCCACCGCGCCGCACAGCGAGGCCATCGCCAGCACCGTCGGCGGCCTCAAGCAGCGCGGCAAGCTGCTCATCGTGGCCGCGCCGTTCGAGCCGATCGCGGTCTCGGCCTTCCAGCTCCTCACCGGCCGGACCGTCGCCGGTTGGCCGAGCGGCAGCTCGATCGACTCCGAGGACACCATGCGCTTCAGCGTGCTCACGGGCGTCCGGCCGCGGACCGAGGTGTTCAAGCTCGAGCAGGCGGAGGAGGCGTTCGCGAAGGTGATGGAGAACCGCGTGCGCTTCCGCGCCGTGCTCACGCCGTAAGAGGGAGGGAGGAGGGGACGGTCTTGTGGCTGCTGTCGCTCGGAGCGGCAGCGCGGCGGGACCGTCCCTCGCCGCGGGGTCCGTGATCGTTGCCGGTGATGGTGGCGAGAGGGATCCTCCGAGGATGAGTAACGATCAAATCTCCCCCGGCGGCGAGGATCAAGACGAGGATCTGCCCTGGGACGCGCGGATCCGGCGTCTCGTCGACTTCGCCGTCGGTGAGATGCTCATCGAGGAGAACCTGCGGCGCCCGCCGACCCGAGCCGACTCGACGACTCTTGATGATATGTTCTCACCATGAAAGGCCGTCTGTTGGTGTGGTCCCTCCTCTTGACGGCGAGCGTTCTACCGGCGGAAGCAGGTCCGAAGCAACGCCTGCCATCGCAGTGTCCCGACACGGCCCGTGAACCGATCCCACCGATGACCGACTGCCGGGCCCACATGAAGAGGTGCCTCGAGACCAGGCTCGGAGATATCGGCTCGGCCGGTCCGGGGCTGAGCATCTGCTCCGCGTGCCTTCGCTTCTGCGAAGGCCAAGGAGGATACTGGCACGAGAGCACGGATGTTCACGATTGCCGATGGTGGAAATACTGATGGAAGCGCATGACGGGTTGACCGATGAAGAGCGACGGGAGCTGCGACGCGAAGTCGCCGCCGTCATGGAGCATCTCGACGACTGGACGTACGAAGCACTCCAGGCTGCGTTTGCGCAGATCGAGACCCGCTTCTTGTCCCTCCTGGCCTCCCGTCCCGAGGAGCATCTCAACATTCGCCGTTACTGCAGGGGCTTCCAGCTGGACGCCGCCCAATACAAGAAGATCCCCTTTCCGCAGTGTGAAGAGGCCCTGCGCTGCTACGCCTCCCTCGGGTGGATCGATGAGGATCACAAGGTACTCACGGTGGGATCCTTCATCACCTATTGTCAGAAGATGGGCCGGCCCGATCTCGGGCGTCCCTACCTCGATTCCCTGGTCGAGGAGGTTCGCCGGTCGCTGGATCCTCTTCGAGACGCGCACCTCGCCTTCCTGGAGGGGATCCGCGTTCGTCTCGAACGCACCGAGTAGTGCGGGCCCTTTTACTCACGGTTCCGACAATGGTTGTGGTCCTTGGTGCATGACACAAGGGTCCCTCACGTGATCGGGCGTATCCCGGTAGGCATCCAAGACTTCACCTTCATCGAGACGATTTTTCTCCGCCGGCTGCGCACAGTACGTCTACCGCTCGCCGCGCCTGTCGGCCGGCCACATATCCGCCCCGGGCATTTATCGCTGCGTACGATGCGGCTGGAACTCAATCGTCGCTTCATGAGCAAGCCCCACGTCGTGCGTGAACATTGGGTGTCTTTGCCAGAGACGCTGGGCGCGATCTTTGCGCAGTACGATGACGCCCAGGAGCACCTCATCCTGCTGATCCTGACCCCGGCGCGCGTGATGGTGGGCTTCAAGCTTATCGCTTCCGACGTCCCAGACCATGTGCGCGTCGACCGCAGGGTGTTGACCCGCGCGGCGCTTCTGCTCGGTGCGAGTGGCATGATGGTGGCGCACAACCATCCAGCGGGACAGCTGGAGCCGTCCAAACACGACGTGGAGTTCACGGCCGAACTCATCGACTCGGCGAGGCACCTCGACCTCGACTTCGTCGATCACTACATCTACCTGCCGAATGGGACCTGCGTCTCGATCCGCGAGCGCTACCCGAACCTGTTTCCTGCTGAGCCCCCGCTGGCGAGGACTGATCAACTCGCCTGGCAGAGGTCGGCGCGTCGGGACTACTTGCACAAAAGATGACCGCAGGCACCGTATCTGGTCGGAGGGTCACCCTTCGCGTGAGTTGGCGAGAGGGCATTGTCGACAAGGAAGTTCACAGTCTTGAAGGCTGGCCGAGCAGAGGCAGCTCTCGCTCACGGACGGCTTCCGCCGCGTAGCGCAGGGCCTCGGAGATGTCCGCGGCTTCGAGATCGGGATAGGCGCCGAGGATCTCCTCGGTGGACATGCCTTCGGCGAGCATGGCCACCACGGTGGCGACAGGGATGCGTAGCCCCCGGATGCAGGGCTGTCCCCCCATCTGGTGGGCGTCCACGGTGATGCGGGTGAACTTCATGATCGTCGACCGTACCATGCCCTGACCGGCGCAGCGAAGCTGCCGGGAAGGGCTGGGCGGGGGCCTGATATCGGCTCCGGCATCGGCCGGCTCGACGTCGGGCCCGCCTTCGAAGAAGATGGGCGGCCATGACGCCCCCTCTCCCGAAGTCCCTCCCCGGCATCGCGGACGTCGAGGTCCTCCGCGGCGGCGCGGCCGGCGACGCGGCGCCGGATCTCCTCGTCGAGGTGCCTCACGGCGCCGACCGCCTGGCCCATTATGACGCGCTCCGCGTGCGGCTCTCGGGCGCCCTGCCCGCCGACCTCCACGAGTTCTTCTTCGTCAACACCGACGTCGGCGCGTGGCAGGTCGGCCGGCGCGTCGCCGAGCAGGTGGTGGCGGCGGATCCGCGCCGGGTCGCGGTGGTCGTGCGCTCCCTCATCCCGCGCACGTTCATCGACTGCAACCGCATCGAGGAGGCCACCGAGGGCCACCTGACCGCGGGCGGCATGACCGCCAGCGTCCCGGTCTACGTGCGCGAGCCGGCGGACCGCGCAGTGCTCCTCGAGCTCCATCGCCGCTACGTCGCCCTCGTCGAGCAGGCGTTCGCCGCCCTCGGCCCGCGTGGCTTCCTGCTCATGCCGCACACCTACGGCCCGTGCACGCTCGGGATCGAGCGCATCGACGAGACGATCGTCGAGAAGCTGCGCTCGGCGCACGAGCCCGCGCGCTACGCGACCTGGCCGGTGCGCCCCGAGGTCGACCTCATCACCCGCACCGCCGACGGACAGCTCCACGCCGCGGCATCGGTCGCCGCGGCGGTGGCGGCCGCCTACAAGGCCCTCGGGCTCCAGGTCGCCGAGAACGCCACCTATCACATGCACCCGAGCACGCTCGGCCACCGCTGGGCGACGCGCTGCCCGGACCGGACGTTGTGCCTCGAGATGCGGCGCGATCTCTTGGTCTCGGGCTGGACGTGGAACCGGGAGAACGAGGTGGACCCCGCGGCCGCCGCCCGCTTCGCCACGCCGCTCGCCGACGCCATCTCCGCCTGGCTCAACGAGGCGTCGCACGGCGGCTAAATCGCCCCGAAACGCTCTCCCGACCCCACTACGCTGTCCAGCGTTGACGCCCGCGCTCGCCGCGTGATAAGGCCCTGGCTGAATGAATCGTCATTCACCACGGGCCCCACGGGAACCAGAAGAGATGACGTCCCCCGCCAAGGACGGCCACGGCGCGCCGCCGCGCGACGGCAACAACAAGCGCGAGCGGATCCTCGATGCGGCGGTGAAGGTCTTCGCCGACAAGGGTTTTTACAACGCCAAGGTGTCCGAGATCGCGCGCGAGGCGGGGGTCGCGGACGGCACCATCTACCTCTACTTCAAGTCCAAGGACGACCTCCTCATCTCCTTGTTCGAGGCCCGCATGGCGGAGGTCAACGAGAACCTCCGCGCGGCGCTGGCCTCCGCGGCCGACCCCATCGCCAAGCTGCGGGCGGCGGTGCGGCGGCACCTCGGCCTGGTCGAGCAGCACCCGCACGTGGCCGAGGTGCTCACCGTGGAGCTGCGCCAGAGCGCCAAGTTCATGAAGGAATACTCGAACCCCATCTTCGGTGAGTTCTTGAAACTCATCGCCTCGACCATCGAGGAGGGGCAGCGCTCGGGGGCGCTGCGGCGCGATCTCGACCCGCCGATCATCGCCCGCGCCCTCTTCGGCGCGCTCGATGAGCTGGCCCTGGCCTGGCTCCTCAAGCGCCGCGGCGCGCCGGGCCGCCGCATGGAGGGCCTCGAGCTCAGTCACGCCGCGGATCACCTCGCCAACTTCTTCATCGACGGGCTACGTCAGCCCGATAGCGCTTCGCCACCCACCAACCGCTCCGGCGGTGGTCCAGCCTCAAGGAGAACGCCGTGAAGATCCTGACCACGCTCAAGCGGATCCCCGACCCCGAGCAGAAGCTCAAGTTCAAGGGAAGCGGACCCAGCCAGACCCTCGATCTCTCGGGCGCCAACTGGGTGCCCAACCAGTTCGACGAGTACGCCGTGGAGGCGGCGCTGCGCCTGACCGAGAACGCCTCGGCCGGCAACGCCCGCCTCGGCGAGGTGATCGTCGCCTCGATCGGCCCCAAGGACGTGTCGCAGCAGCTGCGCGCGGCCCTGGCCATGGGCGCCGACCGCGCCATCCTCGTCGATGGCAAGGACGAGGACCTCGACGCCGAGATGGTGGCGCGCACGATCGTCGCGCTCGTGCAGCGCGAGAAGCCCGACCTCCTCCTCATGGGCAAGCTCGCGGCCGACAGCGAGGACAATCAGGCGGGCCAGCTGGCCGCGGCCTACCTCGGCTGGCCGCAGGCCACCTTCGCCGCCACCATCGAGGCGGTCGAGGGCGGCAAGGCGCTGCACGTCTCGCGCGAGGTCGACAATGGCGTCGAGACCAAGCGCGTGGCGCTGCCGGCGGTGGTGACGGTGGACCTCCGCATCATCCTGCCGCAGGCGGTGAAGAACGGCACGACCAAGCCCGACTTCGCCTACGCCGAGGGCCCGCGCTACGCGTCGCTCAAGGGCATCATGGCGGCCAAGAAGAAGCCGATCGAGGAGACCACGATGCAGGCGCTCGGCGTGCAGTCGAAGCTCCGCGTGAAGACCACGGCCCTCGAGGCGCCGCCGCCGCGCAAGGCGGGCATCAAGGTGGGCTCGGTCGCCGAGCTCGTGGACAAGCTCAAGAACGAAGCCAAGGTGCTCTAGCCGTAGGCCGCCGCGCTCCTCACCCTCTACATGGGGGGAGGGGCGACGGGCGACCGTTTGGGAGAAGATCCATGGGAAACGTACTCATCTTCGTCGAACATGCGGAAGGGCATGTGCGTACGGCGAGCCTGCCGGCGGTGACGTTTGGTAAGCAGGCGGCGAGCCATCATGGCGGCCAGCTGTATCTCCTCTTGGTCGGCGCCAACGTGAAGTCGGCGGCGGCCGAGGCGGCGCAGCTCGGCGCCGCGGGCGTGCTGACGGTCGAGGACGCCGGGCTCGGCCACTATCTCGCCGAGACCTACGCGCCGCTCGTGGCGCGCGTGGCCAAGGACAAGGGCGCGACGCTCGTGGGCGGCACGGCCACGAACCTCGGCAAGGACCTCCTGCCGCGCGTCACCGCGCTCCTCGATGCGGGCATGGCCTCGGACGTGTCGGCGGTGCTCGGGGCCAAGCAGTTCAAGCGGCCGATGCAGGCGGGCAACGTGCTCACCCAGATCGAGGTGCTGACCGACGTGGTCGTGGCCTCGGTGCGGCAGACCGAGTTCGCGCCGGCGCAGCCGGGCGGCGCGGCGGCGCCGATCGAAGCCGTGCCGGCTGGGGCGCTCGACGCCAAGGGCGCGGCCTTCGTGTCGCTGTCGACCACCAAGAGCGAGCGGCCGGAGCTGACGGACGCCAAGGTGGTGGTCTCGGGCGGCCGTGGCATGCGCGAGGGCGCGAACTTCAAGCCGCTCGAGGAGATCGCCGACCTCCTCGGCGGCGCCATGGGCGCGAGCCGCGCGGCCTGCGACGCGGGCATGGTGCCCAATGACCTGCAGGTGGGGCAGACCGGCAAGGTGGTGGCGCCGCAGCTCTACATCGCCGTGGCCATCTCGGGCGCGATCCAGCACCTGGCGGGCATGAAGGGCTCGAAGGTGATCGTCGCCATCAATAAGGATCCCGAGGCGCCCATCTTCCAGGTGGCCGATTATGGCCTCGTCGGGACCTGGGAGAAGTCGCTGCCCGAGCTCAAGGCCGAGATCGAGAAGCGCAAGGCCGAGCAGCGCTAGTCGTCTATCGCGCGCGGTCTCTTCGCTCTCCCCCTCCTCGCCTCCGATCCCCCTCGTGTAAAAACTCTCTCCGGTCCTGGGCTCCGGCGGCTGCGCCGGAGCCCGTCGCATCACCTCGTTTCTCCTGGAGACCGGCAACCTCTGGTAAAGGAGAGCCATGGCACAACACGACGACTGGAAGACACGGTACGCCGACAAGGTGGCCACGGCCGAGGCGGCGGTGAAGCTCATCCGGCCGGGGCGGCGCATCCTCATCGGCTCGGGGGCGGCGGAGCCGGTGGGGCTCGTGGAGGCGCTCGTGCAGCATGGCGACCATCTGGCCGATAACGAGATCGTCCACCTCCTCACGCTCGGTCCGGCGCCCTATGTGCGGCCCGAGTTCCAGGCGCGCTTCCGCCACGTGGCGTTCTTCATCGGCGACAACGTGCGCTCGGCGATCGCCGAGGGACGCGCCGATTACCTGCCGGTGTTCCTGTCGGAGATCCCGGAGCTCCTGCGCAGCCGCCGCGTGCGCATCGACGTGGCGCTCATCCAGGTGAGCCCGCCCGACCATCACGGCTACGTGAGCCTCGGGGTGTCGGTGGACATCGTGCGCGCGGCCGTGGACACGGCGGACCTCGTGCTGGCCGAGGTCAACCCTTCGATGCCGCGCACGCCGGGCGACAGCTTCGTGCACATGAGCCGCATCGAGCGCCTGATCCCGACGGACCTGCCGCTCATCGAGCGTACGCCCGAGGCCCTCGACGAGATCTCGCTGGCCATCGGGCGTCACGTGGCGAGCCTCATCCCGGACGGGGCGACGCTGCAGACCGGGATCGGCAAGATCCCCGACGCGGTGCTGGCCTCGCTCAACGACCGCAACGACCTCGGGGTCCACACGGAGATGCTCTCGGACGGGGTGATGGCGCTGGCTCAGGCGGGGGTCATCACGGGCCGCAAGAAGACGTTCCTCCCGCACAAGATGGTGACCTCGTTCATCATGGGCAGCCGCGCGCTCTATGAATGGGCCCACGAGCACCCGGCGCTCGAGATGCAGCCGTCGGAGTTCACCAACGACCCGCAGGTGATCGCGCGCCACGACCACATGATGGCGATCAACTCGGCGCTGGCCGTGGATCTGACGGGGCAGGTGGCGGCGGATACGGTGGCGGGGCGTTTCTACTCGGGCATCGGCGGGCAGGTGGACTTCATCCGCGGGGCGGCGCGGAGCCGCGGCGGCAAGGCCATCATCGCGCTGCGCTCGACGGCCAACGTGAAGGGCAAGGGGCCGGTGAGCCGCATCTGCCCGATCTTCGAGGCCGGGGCGGCGGTGGTGACGAGCCGCGGCGACGTGCGCTTCGTGGTCACGGAGTACGGGGTGGCGGACCTCTGGGGCAAGAACATCCGCGAGCGGGCGCTGGCGCTCATCGCCATCGCCCATCCCGATCACCGCGCCGAGCTGCTCGCCGCGGCCAAGGGGCGGCGCTACATCCTGCCGGATCAGGTGCTGCCGCGCGCCAACTACCCGTGGCAGGAGGCGCGGGTGTTGCGGCTCCCGCGGGGCGAGACCGAGCTGCTCCTGCGCCCGGTCAGCATCAATGACGAGAAGCCGCTGCAGGACCTGTTCTACCGGCTGTCGGACGACAGCGTGTACCGCCGTTTCATGGGCTACAAGCGGGCCTACCCGCACGAGGAGATGCAGGAGCTGGTGGACCTCGACTACGAGCACAACATGGGGCTCGTGGCGTGCGCGCCGGAGACCGGCGAGCTCATCGGGATGGCCCGCTACGACCTGGATCCGGCGACGCGGCTCGGCGACATCGCGTTCGTGGTGCGCGACGACTGGCAGGGGCGCGGCGTGGGGACGCTGCTCATGCGGCGGATGATCGAGATCGCCCGCGCCCGGGGGCTGGCGGGGTTCCAGGCGGACGTGCTGGCGACCAACCAGGCGATGCTGGCGCTCTTCCAGAAGAGTGGGCTGCAGTTCCAGGGCGCGCTCGCGGACGGCATCTATCACCTCGAGGCGCGCTTGGCCGAGGCTGGTCCGGTGGTGCCGCCGGCCGCGGCCGTGTCATGAGGGGGCTTAGTAGGTGATGCGCACGCTCGCCTGGCCATAGCCGCCGACGCAGTTGGTGCCGTCGCCGTGGCCGAGGCCGAGGGCGTTGAACACGGCGACGTTGCCTTCCCAGTGGCCGCAGCACGAGGTGTCCCAGACGGCGGCGGTGGTGCACTTGGACAGGTTGCTCGCGAGGCAGATGGTCACGGTGCCGCCGCAGATGGCGTAACCGGTCGAGGGGCGGGCGACCCATTTGGTGGTGTCGCTGCAGGTGCGCGTGCCGTTGCAGTAGGGGTTGCCATTGGCGCACTGGCGCAGGAAGGCGCAGCTGCCTTCGTAATAGAGCGTGGTGCTCACGGTCGAGGCGCTCTGGACTTCACCCACGTCGGTGACGTCGTCCTGCTGGTCGATCGCACCGCAGCCCGCCATCATCGCCAGGCACGCGCCCATCACCACATAACGCATCGTCTTCATGGCAGCCTCCTCATTCTCGTTCGAGTCAGTGATTGCTTGGGGTCGGGAGATATTAGCTGGCTGTTATGAAGATTGCGCCGAAAAAGGAATTAAATGCCGCGTCAGCTTTCGCTTCACAAACGGACCCGTGTGCAAAATTTCATCGCCCTTCCTTGGGTTGCCGTCGGTAGAAGCGCAGGCGTGTCCGATAGTTGAGGGTATTGGGGAGGGGGGTATGGGCATTGTGAAACACCGTCTTGATGTGGGAGTGGATTCTACTTGAGGAGCGATTGTCAGAAAGCAATCGACTGCTCCTAATGAACTGTGAAAGAAATTTGCAGCGTGACCGAAGCAGTGCCGGATCCAAGGCGGTGGGCGAGCCGGCCTCCCTCCTGTGGCGCTGTGATACGGTGAGGCCATGAATCGGGTGCTCTTCTATTTCGACGTCGTCTGTCCTTATGCTTATCTCGGCTCGACGCAGATCGAGGAGGTGTGCCGGCGCACGGGGGCGGCGCTCACCTGGCGACCCATGTTGCTCGGTGGGGTGTTCAACGCCATCGGTCGCAAGGACGTGTCCCCGCCGCCCGCCAAGGTGAAGGCGGGCCTGGAGGATCTGCAGCGTTGGGCGCGCCGCTGGGGCGTGCCCCTGGAGATGCCGCCGGGTCATCCGCGCCGCACCGTGGACGCGATGCGCCTCTGCGTGGCCGCGGGGGAGCGCGTGGCCGACGTGGCGCGGGATCTCTATCGCGCCTACTGGGTCGAGGGCCGCGACGTGAGCGACAAGGCCGTGGTGGCCGAGATCGCCCGCGCCCAGGGGATCGATGCCGGGCGGGTCGATGCCGCGGAGGTCAAGGAGGAGCTACGCCGCAACACCGAGGAGGCGGTGGCGGCGGGTGTGTTCGGCGCGCCCTCGTTCCTCGTCACCAACCCGCACGGCAGTTTCCTGTTCTGGGGCCAGGACCGCCTGCACTTCGTCGAGAAGGCGCTGGGCGGATGGAGGGTGCCGCTATGAGCGACCGTCGTCTCACTTTCTATTATGACTTCTCGAGCCCCTGGTCCTACCTCGGCTCGACGCAGGTCGAGCGCGTGGCGCAGGAGAACGGCGCGACGGTGGAGTGGCGGCCGATTCTCCTCGGGGCGCTGTTCAAGGCCATCGGCACGCCGATCGTGCCGCTCCACGAGCAGTCGCAGGCGCGGCAGCGCTACCAGGGACGGGACCTTCATCACTGGGCCGATTTTTGGGGGGTGCCGTTCCGTTTCGCGAGCCGCTTTCCCACCAACTCGGTGACCGCGCTGCGCATGGTGCTGGCGGCGGGCGAGAAGGACCTGCCGCGTCTCAGCCACGCCATCTATCGCGCCTACTGGGCCGAGGACCAAGACATCACGGACCGCGAGGTGCTGGCCCGCCTGGCGTCGGACCTGGGGCTCGATGGCGCGGCGCTGGTGGCGCGCACCGAGGACCCGGAGATCAAGGCGCGGCTCCGCGAGTACACCGACGGGGCGGTGGCGCGCGGCGTGTTCGGCGTGCCCACCTTCTTCATCGGCGACACGATGGTCTTTGGCCAGGACCGCTTCGACTTCGTGGCGGCGGCGCTGCGCGGCGAGAAGATCTAGCCCAGCGGGGCTGGTGGGGGTCAGCGGCTGCGGTAGCGGAAGCGGAGGTCGGAGAGCGGCGGCAGGACGCCGAGGCCGGCTCGGCTCTGGTCGAGCCGGGGCAGCTCGGTGTCGACGAGCTCCATCTCGAAGCGGTCGAAGAGGAGCGAGACGAGCTGCAGGATCTCGCTGTTGGCCAGGAAGCGCCCGGGGCACATGCTCACGCCGCCGCCGTAGGGCATGAGCGGCGTGGTCACCCGCCGTCCGCCCTTGAAGAACTGCTTGACCCCACCGCCCTCGGGGGCGAGGAAGCGATCGAACTGGAAGCGCTCCGGCTCGGGGTAGATCTCGGGGTCGCGGTGGGGGGTGACGTAGGGGTAGAGCACCACCCGATCACCCCGGCGCAAGGCGTAGCTGCGCCCGCCGTCGAGCGTGAGCTGGAGATCCCGCTCGACGTGGCGCAGGGTCATCGAACCGGTGCACAGGCGCAGCGACTCCGACACGGCGCTCTGCAGCTTGACGAGCCGCCGCAGGGCCTCCTGGTCGAGGTGACCCTGGGTCTCGGCCATGACGGTGCGCACCTCGTCAGCGATCTCGGTGTGGGCCCGGCGGTCGTGAAGGATGTAGGCGAGGGCCCAGAAGGCGGCCGGCAGGGTGTTGGCCTGCGCGGCCCACAGCATGGTGAGCTGGAAGTGCCGCCGGGCCTCCTCCGGGACCCGGGCGCGCAGGTACTCGTCGCGGCGGCGCATGAACTCGCTCGTGTGCGGTCGCTCCACGCCAAAGAGCGCCGCGAGCTGCCGCCGGATGCCGGTGATGCCGAGGAGGGACGCGGGCACGCCGGCCATGAGGAGCGGCAGCACGCGGTCGAAGCGGCGGAACCGCTCCCGCACCTCGTCGCCGGCGGCGCCCTCGCCGAACAGGGTCTCGCCGCCGGCGCGGAACAGGTGGCGGTAGACGAACTCGTAGAGCTTGTCGTCGTGCCAGGACGAGGTGGGCCGGGGGGCGACGGACGTCAGGGTCTCGGAGAGGCGCTCCTGCATGCGCTCGCTCAGCACGGCGAGCGATTGGTTCTTGAGGTAGGCGCCGTACAGGTCGCGCAGCGCATCGCCGCTCACCTGGGGGATCTCGGTGGCGCGTGGATAGCCGAAGGTCGGCGCCGCGATCTCATCGGCGATCGGGTCGAAGGTGAGCTCGTGCTGCAGCTTGAGCACGGCGGGGTAGCTGAACGGGTCGAGGATGAAGGTCGTCCGGTGGCCGGCCAGGAGTACGGTGAAGACGTCGCCGTGACGCTGCCGGCAGGCGGCGAGGAAGGTCCCGGGGTCGCGGCCGAACTCGATGGCGCAGCCGAGGTACGGGAGATACGGCCAGCGGCCCCGCTCGAGTGGCGGCTCGCCGGACTGCCGGCGTCCTCCCCACAGCTTCACGCCCCAGGATGCGGAGGGGGCTGAGAGGAGGTGGGAAAACCGCCCTGTGGGCGCCTGCTCGTGGGACCTGTGCTCGGTAGGCATTTCCATGGGCCGGGCATCTTCTGTGTCTGCCGAGAGGACGTCAATCGACAAACGCCGCTCCAGGGCCCGCAGGGTCCGCTCTCCCGCCCCGGGCTTCCGGCGTCGCGTGGCGACCTATCTTTGGCGCGCATGAGACGGACATCCCCGCAACGGACCTGGTGGCTCACCGGCATCGGCGTCGGCGGCTACCTCGGGTGGCGCCTCGTGCGCCGCATGGTTGGCATGGATCTGAAGGACAAGGTGGTGCTCATCACGGGGGGCTCGCGCGGTCTCGGGCTGTGCCTGGCGCGCGAGTTCGCTCGTCAGGGCTGTCACCTCGTGCTGTGCGCGCGCGACGCGCGGGAGCTTCAGCAGGCCGAGCGCGACATCGCCTCCCGCGACGCGCAGGTGCTCACCCTCCCCTGCGATGTCTCCGACCGGGCGCAGGTCGAAGAGATGATCCGGACCGCGATCGACCGCATGGGCCACATCGACATCCTGATCAACAACGCCAGCATCATCCAGGTCGGGCCCGTCGAGTCCATGACGCTCGAGGACTTCGAGCGCGCGCTCGCGATCAACTTCTGGGGTGGCGTCTACGCCACGATGGCGGTGCTGCCCCACTTCCGCCAGCGGCGCTTCGGGCACATCGTCAACATCACCTCGATCGGCGGCAAGATCGCCGTGCCCCACCTGCTCCCCTACGACGCGGCCAAGTTCGCCATGGTCGGCTTCTCCGAGGGGCTGCACGCCGAGCTGGCGGCCGAGAACATCGTCGTCACCACCGTCATCCCCGGTCTCATGCGCACGGGCTCGCCCGTCAACGCCTTCTTCAAGGGGCAGTCGGGGCGTGAATACGCCTGGTTCACCCTCGGCGACATCACGCCGCTCACCGCGATGAGCGCGCGGCGGGCCGCGCGTCGCATCGTCCTGGCCACGCGCCGGGGCGAGGCCGAGGTGACGCTCTCGTGGCAGGCTCGGCTCCTGCGCCTGACCCACGACATCTTCCCGTCGCTCACGAGCGAGATCCTCACCTTCGTCAATCGCCTGCTCCCCGACGCCGAGGGCGCAGGCACGCAGGAGATGCGCGGCAGCGAGGTCACGGGGGCGGCCCCGAAGGTGAGCCGTATCGTCGAGCGCTACGCGCAGCGCTTCAACCAGCACGGCGGCAACTCGCACGCGGTGCCGCCCGAGGCGTCTCAGCGCTGAGGCGGTACGGGAGGTGTGGTGGCGGCGGCCGTGGCCGGTGGCGGGGCCGGCAGGCGGGTCGGCAGGTCGGCCACGGCGTGCGCCATCACCGCAAAGGCGGCGGCGGCGAGCGACAGCTCGAAGGGATCGGCCTTGTCGAGCGTGTCGGCGGCCGTGTGGTGCCAATCGAAGTAGGACGAGACGTCCTGCGCGATGCCGAGCATGGCGATGCCGTGGCCCTTGAGCGGGATGAGATCCGCCCCGGTCTCGTCGGCCTGGCGCAGCTCGGTCACACCGAGCGCGTGGAGCGGCTCCATGAGCGCGCGCGCCATCTGCGCCGTGGCCTCGCCGCCCGCCACCGTGATCCCATAGGGCTTGCCCGCGCCCGAGTCGGACTCCATGGCCGCCACGTGCCGTGAGAGCTCGCCCTTGTGGGCCTCGGCATAGGCCCGCGCGCCGCTCAGACCGAACTCCTCGTTCATGAACAGCACGACCCGCAGCGTGCGCCGCGGCACGAGGCCGAGCTGGGTGAGGAGCCGCGCGGTCTCGAGCACGATGGCGCAGCCCGCACCGTCATCGAGCGCCCCGGTGGCGAGGTCCCAGGAATCTAGGTGCGCGCCGATCAGGACGAACTCTTCGGGCCGCCCCTGGCCCGGGATCTCGCCGACCACGTTGGCCGACTCCACCTCGCCGTCCATGTGCGCCCCGAGGCGCAGCCGGACTTTGACAGGGACCGGGACCTGGGCCGGGGTTTGGGCCGGGGCAGCGCCGGTCGCGGGCGTGCTGCCGGCGAGCAGGCGATGCAGGAGGTCGGCGTCCTCCAGGGCCAGCGCCGCGGCCGGGATCTTGGGCACGGCGTCGTCGTAGCGTAGCGCGCCGGTGTGCGGCAGGCGGAAGGCGCCGGTGCCGATCGAGCGCACGAGCACCGCCACCGCGCCGAGGCGCGCGGCCTCCACCGCGCCCCGGCTCCGCTGCGGCACCGCCGTGCCATAGCCCTCGAAGCCGTGGCTCCGCACCATGGGCTTGTTGAAGAGCACGATCTTGCCGCGCACCCGCTCGCCGAGCGCCTTGAGCTCGTCGAAGGACATGACCTCCACCACTTCGGCGGTGAGGCCCTCGGCTGGGGTGCCCACGCTGCCGCCGAGCGCCACGGCGTGGAGCGGATGCGGCGACGGAGCCACCACCTCCACCTGCGCTTCGCCGCGCACCCAGCGCGGCACCTTGACCGTCTCGCGGCGCACGTTCTTGAGCCCGACCCGGCGCATCTCGGCCAGCGCCCACTCCACCGCACGCTCGGCTCCGGGGGTGCCGGCGAAGCGTGCGCCTACGCTGTCCGTGAGTGATTGCAGGATGGTGTGAGCCTGGCTGCCGGTGAGCTCGGCCCCGGTGATCCGGCCGGCGGCGGTGGCCGGTGGAACCGCGGGGGCGGGCGCGGGCGCCGGGCGTGCGGCCCGGGCCGTGACAGGGACCTGCCAGACGGCGAGCCCGGCGACGAGACCGGCAACGAGGACAGGGGTACGTGGCGACATGGCCGCCACTATACGCGAATCCCCCGCCGCTCCGCGCGTGCGGGGGCCGGCCGGGGCAGCACCGACAAAAGTTGCGTATTGCCCCCGCTGATACGGCAAAACTTTCGCAATTCCGGGGAGCCTCACCGCGATCCCCTGGAAACAGAGCCCCCGGTAGCTCGGCACGCGCTTCGCATAGCCTCGCGTCCATAACCCAGGGAGGCTGTCATGTTCCTCGCGATCATCCTCATCGCCGTCGCCCTCGTCGCTCTCGCCAGCCTGTATGTCCTCCGCGGAGACACCTGGCTCCGCCACTGGGGCGCCGGTCGGGGCGAGATCTCCTCGCCGCTGCCGGGCGACGAGCTGGTTCCGCAGGCGCTCGGCACGAGCACCCGCGCGATCGACATCGATGCCCCCATCGACGCCGTCTTCCCGTGGCTCGTGCAGATGGGCCAGGGCCGCGGCGGCTTCTACAGCTACGACGCGCTCGAGAACGTCCTCGGGGTCGACGTCCACAGCGCCGACCACATCGTGCCCGAGTGGCAAGCGCTGCACCGGGGCGACGTCACCGCGCTGTCCCCCGTCGGCTCGCGGCCCATGAGGGTCATGAGCTGCGAGGAGGGCCGCCACATCGTGCTGCGCACGACCGACCTGCGCAGCGGCGGTCCGATCTCGGCCGGTAACTTCTTCCGCGAGGAGATCGACGGCACCTGGCTGTTCTTCGTGCGTCCGCTCGGCCCCCGCCGTACGCGTCTGGTCGTGCGCTGGCGCGCGGCCTGGCGGCCTTCGCTCCCGGCCTCGCTGGTCTATCGCTTCGTGTACGAGCCCATCCACTTCCTGATGGAGCGCAAGATGTTGCTCGGCATCCGTCAGCGCGCCGAGGCCCTGCCGGGGACGACCCCCTCCGTGGTGTACTTCCCGCTGGTCCCGCCCCGCGGCGCGACCCTCGTCCCCTGGATGTGAGCGCCGCCCCGGCCCTCCCGGTCCCCGACCTCGTCCCGGTTCCCCGACCCCTCTCCGCCGCGTCAGTCCTCCATGCCCAGATCTGCGGTGGGCTGCTGCCAGCTCAACGCGTCGTAGCTCGCCTTGAGGCGGGCCACCGCGCGGTCCACGTACTTTCGCCCCTCCTCCTTCTCGTACGCGGCCGTGATCTCCTTCCCGTTGTTCCACTGCATCGGCGAGTACGCCCCGGGGATCGCGCGGAACTTCGCGTCCGCCGGGCGTGTCTCCCAGTCCACCGGGGCGTGCATCATGATGTACATGGTGCGCAGGCAGTCATCGAGCCGCACCACCGGCTCCATCTCCGTCACCATCTCCCAGAGCGGCCCCTGCATCCGCTCGAGCTTCGACTGCACCCACTGCACGAGCTTGGTGCTCGTCTGTTTGCGCGGGCGCGGCGGCGGGATCACGTTCGAGGCCAGCACCAGCTGCGCCCCCTCCAGGTACAGCATGTCGTCCGGCACGAGGTTGATCACGCCGCCGTCCACGAAACGGAAGCGGCGCCGACCGTACCCCGGCGCGTGCTGGTACATGATCGTCGGGGTCAAAAAACCTGGAAAGGCGGCGCTCGCACGCACGCCTTGCCCCACCGTCCCGGAGCGCACCGTCATCTGGCAGGCCGTCTCGATGTCGGCGACCACCGGATAGAACGGCACCTCCAGGTCCTCGAGCCGCACGCCGTCGAGCCGCTTGTCGATGAAGTCGGCGATCCTGCGCGAGGTCACGAGGGTCTTGGGGTTCGTGAGGACGTTGCCCGCGGCCTTGAGGAACTCGCCCAGCCCACCGAGACCCTTGGCCGCGTAGTAGGCGCCCACGCCCGAGCCCACGCTACATCCCGAGATGAGGTCGATCGGGATCCCCGCCTGCTCGATCTGCTGGATGAGCGGGATGTGGGCGAAGCCGAAGGCCCCGCCGCCGCCGAGCGCCAGCCCGATTCGACGGTCGGTGATGGCGCGCGCCCAGCGGCGCACCTTCTGTTTCAGAGGATCCGGGAGCCGGGCAAACGACGCTCCCCGGCCGCGCTCGCGCGCCTCCTTCACGAGGTCCCAGTGGATGCGCACTGTCGCGAGCGGGACCAGAGGATCCTCCAGCCGCTGCTTCGTCGGCACCACCGCGGTGTAGAGCAGCGGGTGCGGCAGCCGGTCGACCAGGTTGGGCGGGCTCCCGTACGGCCGGCTCGCCACGTACACCGTCTGATCCACCGAATTGAGTGGCCACGGCAGGGGGCCCGGGTCGCCTCCGTCCACCACGTCGAGGAGGACATGGTGCGCCACCTTGCCGAGGCGCTGCAGCTTCTCGCCCGTGAGCTGGGGCAGCTCCGGGTGGAGGCGGAGACGCACCCGCCGCACCTCGCCGGGACGGAGCTCCTCGGGGCCGAGCTCCGGCGGTTCCGGGGCTTGCGGGTCGAGGTGGATCACCAGCACCTTGTCGCCGAACTCTTGCGCCGTCGCCTCTGCCATCCAGTCCACGAGCGTCGGGATCGGCAGGCTCGGATCGTCGCCCAGCACGGCGCTCAGGTTCATGGCCCCCTGCTCGCTGTTCTGCACCGTGGCGATGAGATCCACGCGCTGCTCGAGATCGAGCTGCTTGACCCCCGAGTTGAGGATGAAGCGGCGGAAGGTGCTCGATTTCTCAAGGAGCGACCGGAGCCGCCCCGGGAAGATCTTCAGGACCTTGACCGGCCCCTCGGGGGTGGCCTTGATGAGGTGCTCGAGCTTCTGCTTGGTGAGGAGCTCGAGGTCGCCGAAGACGTCGCCGCGGTTGAGCATCCGGATCGGGAGCTTCGTCTTGCGGTCGTACATCACGAGCTCGCCGCTCAGCACGACGAAGATGCCCTCCGCGCGGTCCGAACCATCCGGCGGGTCCGCCACCGCCTCGAGCAGCGGCTGGTTCAGCGCCACCTCCGCGATCTCCGCCCCTTCGAGGAGCTCGTAGATGAAACGCGGTGGCACGTTGCGCAGGAGCACGCTGCGCCGCAGCTGGTCCGCCAGCCAGGGCAGCTCGCGATAGATACGGGTCAGCCGCTTGGCCACCTTGTTGAAGTTGAGTGACAGGGAGGGCTCGGTGCGCGCCCACAGGATCCCCTCCCGATCCAGCCACAAGAGGCGCGAGCGGCGACAAGCCTCCGCCCCGAGGAGTCCCCCGCCTTCCAGCCAGTTCTCGCCGAACAGTCCGCCCTCCCCGAGCGTGAAGACCACCGGCGCCCGGCGCTGGTCCGAGCGGTGCGTCACCGAGACGACCCCCTCGACGATGCAATAGATCCCCCGCTGGTCCTGCGCCCCGGTCACTCCCTCGAGGATCTCCTCTTCGCAGATCGTCTCACCGCACTGGACCGTGCGTTCCTTGAACCGGGGCGCGAGCCGCCGAAGATCCTCGTTCGAGAGACCCTGCAGATCGAGGCACTTCGCGAGCGCTTGTTCCTTCTCGATGTCGGTGAGGCGCGGTTCGCGCTCCTTCGTCACGGCAATCTCCTCTGATGTTCAGGATCCAACGCTGGCCCCTCTAGCGGACGGCCGGCGAAAAGCAAACACGCGAATCGTCGCTGGATCGACCGAGCGACGGCGGTGGGCCCACGCGGGCTAGCGCTCGGGGATGTATCGTTCCTCCAGATCCTCCGCCACCAGCACGAGCTTCTTGAGCTCGCGGTCGAAGTGCGCACCGCCCATGATGGCCCACACCATGTGGCCGGGGACCAGGAGCTCGCGCCGCTTGACCGTGGGGGGGACCTCGAGCATCCAGGTCTTGCCCTGCTGCGCCTCGATCTCGTAGCGCCCGTCGCCGAGGTCGCGGACGATCTCGATGTTCGAGAGCACGTAGATGTTGGGCGGGATCTTCCAGCGCACGTCGTGGATGGCCCAGAAGAAGAAGTTGTTGGTGATGTGGATCGGGTTCCAGCGGCCCTTGTCGGCGATGCGCGGCGGCGCGGTGAGAGGCGCGGCATAGCCGGCGCGCTGGACCTCGCCGCTCCAGGACGGCGGCAGGCGCTCGTCGTGATCCGAGCCGCCATCACACACGAGGAGGAGGTCGCCCTTGTTGGCCATGAGCGGGCTGCCGTAGGGGTGGCCGTAGTGCTCGCCGCGGATGAGGTAGCGCCGCACGATGCCCGCGACCTCGTACATCGTCACCTGCTCGCGCTCTTCGAGCTCGTTCTTGGGCGGGAGCCGGATCGTCTCCTTGCGCACCACGCGTCCCCAGTCGGCGGGGAAGTTGCCGCTCACGCCGGCCACCTGCACCGGGCGGCGCGGATCCACCGACAGGACGCAGCGCCAGCTCGCGTCGTAATCGACGGTCTTGCGGTAGGCCGTCTGCCAGGCGATGCGCGTATCGCGCTCGCGCCGCTTCTCCTCCTGCGCGGAGCGCGAGGTGGCGATGATGGTGTCCCGCTGCTTGAGGAGCATGGCGAAGCGCCGCACGCTCACCTCGAAGTCCTGCCCGCGGGCGATCTTCTCGAGGAGGGCGTCGCGTTCGGCGTTGAGCTCGGGCGTGGGATCGGGCGCCTCGGCTCGCGCGACCCGGGACGCGCCGACGGCCGCCAGCACGAGGCAGAGCCCGGCCAGGGCCGTCGGTCCTATGAGACATCTCCCGAGCGGTCTCACCAGACGCGGCACACCGGGTCCTTGACCATGGGCTGACCGGCCTTGCACTGGAAGGCGTCGCGGAACTCGGGCAGGTTCGCCACCACGCCGTTGATGCGGTATTTGGGGGGCGAGTGCGGGTTGGTGATGGCGTTGAGGCGCTTGGACTCGTCGCGCTCGTGGCCGCACGCCCACTGCGCAAAGCCGATGAAGAAGCGCTGATCGGGCGAGAAGCCGTCGACCTCGCGGAGGCGCTGGTTGGCGGTGGCGTTGCGCCAGGCCTTGTAGGCGATGAGCGTGCCGCCGATGTCCGCCAGGTCCTCACCGAGCGTGAGCCGGCTGTTGATCTTGATGTCGTCGATGATGGGGTACTGGGCGTACTGGTCCACCACGCAGGCGGCGCGCTTTTCGAACTCGGCCGCGTCCTTGGGCGTCCACCAGTCGCGCAGGTTGCCGCGCGCGTCGAAGTGCCGGCCCTCGTCGTCAAAGCCGTGGATGAGCTCGTGGCCGATGGTGCCGCCGGTGTCGCCGTAGTTGGGCGCGTCGTCGAGCTTGAAGTCGAAGAGCGGCGGCTGGAGCACGCCCGCCGGGAAGTTCATATCGTTCATCTGCGGGTTGTAGTAGGCGTTGACCGTGGGCGGGGTCATGTTCCATTCGCCGCGGTCGAGGGGTTTTCCGATCTTGGCGAGCCGCCGCCGCGCCTCGAACTCGGACGCGCGCAGCACGTTGCCGGCGAAGTCGTCGCGCTGGACGTCGAGCCCGCTGTAATTACGCCACTTCTCGGGGTAGCCGATCTTGTTCACCATGGCGCGCAGCTTCTCCATGGCCTTCTGTTGGGTGGCCGGGCTCATCCAATCGAGCGACTGGATCTCGGCCTGCATGGCCTTCTCGATCTCGACCACCATCGCGAGCGTGCGCTGCTTGACCTCGGGGCCGAAGGTCTTCTCGACGAACACCTGGCCGAGGGCCTCGCCGAGGTCGCGGTCGACGTAGTTCACGCAGCGCTTCCAGCGCGGCCGCATCGCCGTCACCCCGCGCAGGTACTTGCGATAGAAGTTGAAGTTGGCCTCCACGAAGGGCGTCGAGAGGTAGGGCGCCATGAGGGTGCCGAGGTGCCAGCGCAGGTAGGCCTTCCAGGTGTCGAGGTCGGTGTTCTTGAGCTCGGCGTCGAACTGGCGGAAGAACTCGGGCTCGGTGACGTTGATCTCCTTGACGCCGGGGACGCCCACCACCTTGAGGTAGCGGTCCCAGCGGAACGAGGGCGTGAGCGCCTGCACCTGGGCGCGGGTGAGCTTGTGATGGAGCTTGGCCGGGTCGCGCTTCTCGACGCGGGTGAGCGAGGCGCGGGCGAGCGAGGTCTCGAGCTTCATGATCTGAGCGGCGAAGGTGTCGGCCCGCTCGGGCATCTCGCCGAGGAGGCGCAGCATCTCGGCCACGTGGGCGACATAGCGCTGGCGGATCTCCTGCGACTTGGGATCCTCCTTGGTGTAGTAGTCGCGGTCGGGGAGGCCGAGGCCGCCGGCGGTGGCGAAGGCGATGACCGAGGCCGAATTGCCGAAATCCTGGTCCGAGGAGAAGCCGAAGCCGAGATCGTTGTCGTCGAGCGTGACGTGCAGGCGGGCGAAGAGGTGCGGCAGGTCGTCGCGGGAGTTGAGGAGCGCGATCTCGTCGAGGAGCTTCTGGATGGGCGCGACGCCGGCCTTCTCCACGGCCGCCTCGTCCATGCACGAGGAGAAGTAGTCGCCGATCTTCTGGTCGATCGGGCGGCGATCCGAGCGGAGCTGGGAGGCCTCGTTGAGCACGCCCCAGAGGTAGCGCTCGTTCTCGTCTTGTACCTTGGCGTAGACGCTCCAGCCCGCCTGATCGGGCGGGATGGGGTTGTTCTTGAGCCAGCCGCCGCAGGCGTAGGCGAAGAAGTCCACGCACGGGTTGGCGCTCTTGTCCATGGCCGCGAGGTCGAGGCTCGGCGTGTACGGCAACCGGGTGAGGGGCTGGTCTTTCTTGGGCTCGGGCTTCGGCGCGGCCTCCGGGCCGGTCACGGCCGGAGCCGCGGCGGCGGGCGGCACGGGCGCCGAGGACCGGCCAGAACACGACAGCGCGGCGGCGGCGAGCAGGCAGGGCCAGGGCCAGGAGAAGAAGGATCGGATACGCATCGGGTCTGCTCCATGCGGGTGACGGGGACGAACTTAGCATCCGCGCCTACCGCTAGGAGCGAGATCGATGGCGTCACTGCCAGCGGAAGCGGTAGAGCGCGACGAGGGTGGTCACGGTGCCCCAGAGGGCGAGGAGGAGCGCCGGCAGCGCGGCCCGGGAGACGCCCGCGCCTTCATTCATCACGGCGCGCAGGGCATCGATGAGCGTGGTGAGCGGCAGAGCCCGGATGACCGGCTGCATGGCGTCGGGGAAACGCGCGTTCGAGAAGAACACGCCCGAGCCCATGAACATCGGCAGCGTGACGAGGTTGATGAGGCCGCCCACGGTCTGGGTGTTCTCGGTGCGCGACGCGACGAGGATGCCGATCCCGGCGAAGGCGAAGGAGCCGAGCGCGGCGAGGAGGGCCACGAGGAAGAGCGGGCCGTGCACGGTGACGCCGAAGACGAAGCGGGCGAAGCCGAGGAGGAGCGGCAGCTCGAGGACGAGGAAGGCCATGCGGAGGAGGATGAAGGAGACGAGGAAGTGCCAGCGCTTCATCGGCGTCGCGACCATGCGCTTTAAGAGCTTGCGGGTGCGCAGCTCGACGATGACGTAGCCCACGCCCCACATGCCGCTCGACATGATGTTCATGCCGATGAGGCCGGGGATGAGGAAGTCGATGTAGCGCCCGCCGGGCTCGCTGAAGTGGGCGTCGGTGACCCGGGTCGGATCCTGGCGGCCGTCGGCGCGCTGGAGGAGATCGTCGACGACGAGCCGGGCGAGGCGGCTGTCGGGCCGCGCGGGATCGAAGCGATAGGTGCGCGTCGCGCCGGGCACGATGACGAGCGCCACCTTGCCGCTCCGCAGCGCCGCTCGCGCCGCCCCGGCGTCGAGGAGCTCCACGTGCACGCCCGGTCGAGCCGTGAGGCTCTTCACCAGGGCCGCGGCCCCTTCGCCCTGCTCCACCGCGGCGTAGACCGGGTCGGCGGGCCGGCTGCGGAACGCGAGCCCGAGCACGAAGGAGAGGACGAGGGGAAAGCCAAAGGACCAGAACACCGCGCTCGGCTCGCGGAAGAACATGCGGAACCGCATGAGGGTGAGCTGGAAGAGGGGCGACTCGGAGATGACGAGGGGCACGGCCCGGCAGGCTAGCATGCCGGGGGCCGTCGGCGGAGCGCGAGACTAGACGTCGAGGTTTCGGACGCTGAGGGCGTTCTGCTCGATGAACTCGCGGCGCGGCTCGACGGCCTCGCCCATGAGCTTGCTGAAGATCTCGTCGGCGGCGTTGAGGTCCTTGGAAGACACTTCGAGGAGGGTGCGCTTCGTGGGGTCCATGGTGGTCTCCCAGAGCTGGTCGGCGTTCATCTCGCCGAGACCCTTGTAGCGCTGGATCGACAGACCCTTTCGGCCGATGCCGTCGATGTGTTCGAAGAGCTGCTCGATGCGCTCGAGCTCGATGTGGTGGCCGTCGCCCTCGAGCACGTAGGGCGGCTGCCCGAGGCGGGCGAACTCGGCGGCGATGCCGCGCAGCTCCTCGTACTCGGGCGAGATGAGGAAGTTGAAGTCGATGGTCGTGTTCTTGCGCGCGCCGCCGAGCCGAGCCGGCGAGTAGAGCTTGTAGCGGCCATGCTCGGAGTCGGACTCGACCTCGAACCGCACCTCGCCGAGCCCGGTGCCGGCGCGCCGGAAGTAGGCGCGCATCTTCTCGATGGCCGCGTCGATGGCCTCGCGGCTCGTGAGTTGCTCCTTGCCGACGTCGCCAAAGCGCACGAAGGCATCGACCAGGCGGGCGTCGAGCTTCTTGTCGATCTGGTGCAGCGCCTTGCCGTACTGGGCCGAGCGCTTCGCCAGCTCTTTGAGCTGCGGGCCGCGGACCTCGTTCGCGCCGGCCCGGAACACGAGCTCCTCGATCGCCGAGGCGATGAGGTACTCCTCGAGGAGCTGCTCGTTCTTGATGTACTGCTCCTTCTTGCCCTTCTTCACCTTGAAGAGCGGCGGCTGCGCGATGTAGAGGTGCCGGTTCTCGATGAGCTCGCGGTACTGCCGGTAGAAGAACGTGAGGAGCAGGGTGCGGATGTGGCTGCCGTCGACGTCGGCGTCCGTCATGATGATGATCTTGTGGTAGCGCAGCTTGCCGGCGTCCTTGTCCTCGCCCACGCCGCAGCCCATGGCCGTGATGAGGGTGGCGATCTCGGCCGAGGACAGCATCTTGTCGAGCCGCGCCTTCTCGACGTTCAGGATCTTGCCGCGGAGCGGCAGGATGGCCTGATTACGCCGGTCGCGGCCCTGCTTGGCCGAGCCGCCGGCGCTGTCACCCTCGACGAGGAACAGCTCCGCATTCCGGGGGTCGCGCTCCTGGCAGTCGGCGAGCTTGCCGGGCAGTGAGAAACTGTCGAGCGCGCCCTTGCGCTGCACCATCTCGCGCGCCTTGCGAGCCGCCTCGCGCGCCCGCGCGGCCACGACGCACTTCGAGATGATGGCGCGCGCCTCGCGCGGGTGCTCGTCGAGCCAGGTGGCGAGCTTGTCGTTCACGACCTGGGCGACGATGCCCGTGACCTCCGAGGACACGAGCTTGTCCTTCGGCTGGTTCGAGAACTTCGGGTCCGGGTGCTTGATCGACACCACGGCGCACAGGCCCTCGGCGAGGTCGGCGCCGGTCAGGCCGCCCTGTTTGAGATCCTTGAGAAGATTCTCACGCTGGGCGTAGGCGTTGATGGTGCGGGTGAGGGCCTGGCGGAAGCCGGTGAGGTGGGCTCCGCCGTCCTTGTTCCGGATGTTGTTCGTGAAACAGAAGATGTTTTCAGAGAAACTGTCGTTCCACTGGATGGCCACCTCGACCGTGACCTCGTGGCCGGGCATGTCCGGGTGGGGCTCGCCGCCACCGAGGAAGATGGGTTTGTCGTGCACCTTCTCCTTGGAGGCGTTGAGCTCCTCCACGAACTGGGCGATGCCGCCCTCGGAGCGGAACTCGTGCTGTTTGCCCTCTTCGGGGGCGCGCTCGTCGTGGATGCGGATTGTGAGGCCGCGGTTGAGGTAGGCGAGCTCGCGCAGCCGCTGCGACAGCGTGTCGAACGAGAAGTCGATGTTGCGGAAGATCTGGCTGTCGGGCTTGAACGTGACGGTGGTCCCGGTGCGCCCGCCCTGAGCCGTACCGATGTCCTCGAGCGGGGTGGCGGGGTCGCCGCGCCGGTACTCCTGATAGTAGACGCGGCCGCCGCGGCGGATCTCGAGCTTGAGCCACTCGGACAGCGCGTTCACGACCGAGACGCCGACCCCGTGCAGGCCGCCCGAGACCTTGTAGCTCGCCTTGTCGAACTTCCCGCCGGCGTGGAGCACGGTCATGATCACCTCGGGCGCGGGGCGGCCCTCGGTGGGGTGCATGTCGGTGGGCATGCCGCGGCCATTGTCGACCACGGTCACCGAGTTGTCGAAGTGGATGATGACGTCGACTTGGGTGCAGAAGCCGGCCAGCGCTTCATCGACCGAGTTGTCGACGACTTCGTAGACCATGTGGTGCAGGCCCGTGCCGTCATCGGTGTCGCCGATGTACATGCCCGGGCGCTTGCGCACTGCGTCGAGGCCCTTCAAGACCTGGATGGCTTCGGCATTGTATTCGGCGGCAGCCTGCTCGTTGGGCATCTGCTGCACCGCCGGGGCGCCGCGCTCGAGATCGCTCACACTTGACTCCGGTGGTTCGGTAGGGCGGGGAGGTGGGGAGAAGCTGCGTGGCCTCTGCATCCTCGGATCACCAGCGTCCTCCCACGCCTTCGCTGGTTCATGCATCCTCTTGGGAGAGGCGCGTTTAGATACCTCATCGGGGGTCGGAAATCAACCCTGAAGTACACCCTTAAGTGTACGTAAATCCGCGTGTTCCAGGACGATCCCGGGGATGGGCCGCTCTGCTAGGATGGAGCCCATGGTCGAGCACATCGATCAGGCGCTCACCGACCTTGAGGCCCGGATCGAACGGGTGCGGGCGCTCTATGAACAATACTTCCTCGGCATCGAACGCTGTGAGCCGCTCGTGCCGCGCAAGGAGGTGCAGCGGCTGTTCGCGCAGCTCGGTCAGCGGACCGTCAACAACACGGCATGGCGGTTCCGCTATCAGGTGTTGCTCCAGCGCTGGAATACGCACCTCCAGCGCTGGGGCAAGGTGGTGCGAGAGATCGAGGCCGGGACCTACCTCCCCCACGTGGCGCGGGCCAAGCGCCGCGGGGTGGCGCTACCGACCGAGCTCGAGCATCAGCTCGGCCATCGCCTTCACGGCCCGCCGGATGCCCGTCCGCCCGGGGAACGCGAGGTGGAGGAGCTGTCCGATATGACCGACTTGGCGGAGCTCATGGGGGAGGAAGTGTCGGACATGACCGACCTGGCGGAGCTCATGGAGGAGGCGCAGGAGGCGCTGCCCGCGCGCGCCCGCTCGTCTTCAACGCCGCGCGCCGCCGGGCGGGCCGCCGCTTCGCCGGTGCCGGGGATGAGCGAGGCCGAGCTGCGGGAGCTGCACCGGCGCTACGTCAATGAGCGGGGGGCCGCGGTGAAGTACGAGACGCTCATGGCCAACCTGGAGCGGCAGGTGCCTGCGCTCCAGCGGCAGCTCGGCTGCAGTCGATTGCGCTTCGTGGTGGTGCGCGGCGACGATGGCCAGATCCTGCTGCGCGCCCTCCCTCAGCACTGAGGCCGGGGCTTCGGGCGTTCTCAGCCGCTTTGCAGGGCGAAGGCGTAGATGAAGCCGGTGTTGGTGAGCACGTAGACCTGCTGGCCATCGGAGACGGGCTCGGAGGTGACGCCGTGCCCGGGGTCGAAGGATTGCAGGAGGTGGCCGTCCATGGGATCGACCACGAACGTACCCCCTTCGGACGCCGACAGGAGCAGGTAGCGCGTCCCCAGGGTCACCGGCGAGGACAGGACGCCCTGCTTGGCGAGCGACTGCCTCCATAGAAGGTGACCCTGCAGATCTAGGCAGTGCAGGCCATCGCGCACGGCGCCGAAGTAGACCCGGTCCCCGGCCACCCGCACAGTGCCGGCGCCCTCGACCGGATAGCGCCAGCGGATGTTGCCGTCATTGGGGTCGAGCGCGTAGACGCCGCCCGTGTGCGAGGAGACGTATAGGACGCCGTCCGCCAGGGTGGGGGTGGAGTCGACGTCCACGAAGCGGGTCTCGTCGCCGCCGAGCGCGCGCGCCCAGAGGACCTCGCCGTCCACGCCATTGAGCGCCACGACGTAGCCGTCGGAGAAGCCGCCGTAGACGCGATCCTTGACGGCCAGCGGGGCCGAGGCGCCGCGGATGGTGAAGCTGTCCGGGACCTCGCGCTCGTACTGCCAGCGCCAGGCGCCGGTGAAGGCGTCGATGGCGTAGAGCCGGTTCTCGCCGGTCGTGAAGTAGAGGAGGCCGTTGGCGTAGACGGGCGTGACCGCGATCGGGGACTTCGTGCGGTAGGTCCAGTGCTCCTTGCCCGTCACGGCATCGAGCGCGTGCAGCACGCCGTCGCCGCTGCCGAGGAACACGACGCCGCCCACGGCCGAGGGTTGCAGCTCGTCACCCATGCGGGCGCGGGGCAGAAACAGCGGCCGGGTGGCGAGGCCGCCCTGGATGTGGCGGCGCCAGAGGATCTCACCGTCCACCCGCCGCAGGGCAAAGAACTCGCCCTTGCGCGAGCCCACGTAGACCCGCTCGCCGCCGGCGGCGGGGCTGGCGAACTCCTGCGGTTTGTACTCGATGAACGGGGGATCGACGATGAGGCGGCGCCAGCGCACCCGCAGGACCTCTTCCCCCGGAGGGGCGCCGCGCTCGCCATCCAGCGAGGGATGGCCGGGCGCGGTCAGCACCTGAGCCATGGGCCAGGACCCCTGACGGGACGAAGGTCCGCGTCCGGAGGGGCCGATGCACCCCCCAAGCGCGAGACTCAACCCGAGAACGCCGCAGATCGTCGTGGATCGCATCAACTCGCGAGCTGTGCCTGCTTGGCCTGGATCTCTTCCCGGAGCGGGGTGGTGGGCGACTTCTCGAGGATCTGCTTGTACATATCGAACGCCTTTTTCTTATCGCCCTTCTTGGCGATGACGCGGGCCTGGTCGAACTGCGCGCGGTCGCGGTAGGTGTCGCCGCCGGCCTTCTCGATCTCCTGATAGGCGCTCAAGGCCGCGTCGAGCTTGCCCTGGGCCTCCATGCTGAGACCGAGCCCCTCGCGGGCCACGACCGCCAGCTTGTCGCTCTTGCTCACGTGGTCGAGGAAGCTGCGGTAGGCGGCCTCGGCGTCGGCGAAGCGCCCGAGATCGAAGAGCGCGCCCGCGCGCACGAGCTGCGCGTCCTCGGCCGCGCTCGAGGAGCCGGCCTCCTTCATCAACTTGTCGAGCTCGGCGACGGTGGCCTCGGCGCGCTCCTTGGCGGTCTTGAAGCGCGGCGTGTCGTCGTCCTTGGGCTTGGCGTCTTCGGGCTTGGCGTCTTCGGGGAGGAGCTCGGCCTGATAGATGCGCAGCACGCGCCCCAGCATCTCGGTCGCGTTCTGCTTGCGGCTCACGAACAAGCGATCGGTCGCCCAGACCGCGGCGAGCATCACGAGGAGGAGGCCGCCACCGATGGCGATGGGGCGTCCATAGGGGCTGATGAAGTCATAGGCGCGCTGCCAGAAGGAGACGAACTCGTCGTTCTGGGGGATCTGGGTCTTGGACTTGCGGGTGTACTTGTTGGCCACGTTCGTGCCTCTCGGGATCGAGTCGGCGTTCTTAGCAAATCCGCCTGGCATCAGCAATAGACGCACCTGGGACGCGGGGGGTTGCCGTAGGGGATCCAGAACCATGTACCCGACCGAGCGAGCGGGGGGTTGCTCTTCGGCGGCCGTGATCTTAGGCTGGCAGCCCGATTGCCCGAGTGACCGGAGTTCACTCCCCCTCGGCCCCTCAACCACGGAGAGCCCATGGCCACATCCAGATCCCTCACCCCCGAAGCCATCGGTGAGGTGGTGAGCCGCCTGCGCGCCGCCAACCTCGCCTTCAGCGCCGCCTATCCCGGTGAATCCGGCGACCGTCAAGCCGTCCACACAGTCTATGGTGGGGCGCACCTGTTCAAGGCCGACACCGCCCGCAAGATGGGCCAGATCGCGCTGCGCACGCTCGAGGAGTACTACCCGAATCCGATGGTCCTCGGCCGCGCCCTCAGCCTCCGGGGCTCGGAGCGCCTGCCGACGGACACCGACGAGGTGGCGCAGATCCTCGCCGCGTGCGCGAGCGATCCCGCCGCGGCCCAGCGCACGAGCCCGGCGGCCTGGATGGCGTATACGGTCCACCAGCGCGTCATCGAAAAGCTCAAGCGCGAGCCGGTCGAGGATTTCCGGATCGACTTCGAGGACGGCTACGGCAACCGCCCCGACGCCGAGGAAGACGGGCACGCGGTGCAGGCCGCCGAGGAGCTGGCGCGGGGTCTGGCCAGTGGCACGCTGTCGCCCTTCATCGGCATCCGCATCAAGCCGTTCACCGAGGAGCTCCGCGAGCGCAGCATCCGCACGCTCGACATCTTCGTCAGCACGCTGGCCGAGAAGAGCGAGCGCCGCGTGCCCGACCACTTCGTCGTGACCCTGCCCAAGGTGGTCATCCCCGAGCAGGTGAGCGCGCTCGCCGAGCTCCTCCTCCTCCTCGAGACCAAGACCGGCCTGCCGGGCGGCTCGCTCAAGATCGAGCTCATGATCGAGACCACCCAGTCGATCGTCGACATGAATGGCCGGCTGCTCCTGCCGGCGCTCGTGCGGGCGGCGGGCGGGCGCTGCGTGGGCGCGCACTTCGGCACCTACGATTACACGGCCGGCTACGGCATCACCGCGGCCTATCAGGGCATGACCCACCCGGCCTGCGACTTCGCCAAGCACATGATGAAGGTGGCGCTCGCCGGCACCGGCATCGCCCTGTCGGACGGCGCCACCAACGTCATGCCCGTGCCGCGGCACCGTCAGGCCAAAGACGGCCCGGCGCTCACGCCCGAGCAGATCCTGGAGAACCGGGCCGTCGTGCACGCCGCCTCGCGCCTGCACTACGATCAGATCCGCCACTCGCTCGAGAACGGCTTCTACCAGGGCTGGGACCTCCACCCCGCCCAGCTCATCACCCGCTACGCCGCGGTGTTCGCCTTCTTCATCGAGGGGCTCGACGCGGCCTCGGTGCGGCTCAAGAACTTCATCGATAAGGCGGCGCAGGCCACCCTGGTCGGCGACGTGTTCGACGACGCCGCCACGGGCCAGGGACTCCTCAACTTCTTCCTCCGCGGCATGAGCTGCGGGGCTCTCACCCTCGATGAGGCGCGCCAGACCGGCCTCACCCTGGAGGAGTTCCGCACCCGCTCCTTCGCCCAGATCCTGAACGGCCGCCGCAAGGCGTAGCCGGCCCGCCGCTCCCCTTCCCCCGACCCATTACGTTTGGATCAGCCGCGTCCGCGCCGGCCGCCAGCCTGCGCCTCGGCGAACGCCAACAGATCCTGCTCGCGCTTGAGCAGGGCGCCGAGGAACGGCAGGTTCTCGTCGAGCTTGACGCTGCTGACGCCGGCCCGGCGCAGGGCCGCGATCCAATCGATGAGCTCGCTCGTCGAGGGCCGCTTGCGTAGGCCGGCGATGTCGCGCAGCGCATAGAAGGACTCGAGCGTCTGCTCGAGGAGCCGGGTCTCGAGGTCGGGGTGGTGGACGCGCACGATCCGCGCCATCAGCTCGCGGTCCGGGAACTCGATGAAGTGGAACACACAGCGGCGCAAGAAGGCGTCGGGCAGCTCCTTCTCGGCGTTGGAGGTGATGATCACGACCGGCCGCTCGCGCGCGACGATCTCGTCGCGGGTCTCGCTCACCGTGAAGCGCATGCGATCGAGCTCGTGCAGGAGATCGTTGGGGAATTCGATGTCTGCCTTGTCGACCTCGTCGATGAGGAGGACCACCCGGCTGGGGGAGGAGAAGGCCTCGCCGAGCGGGCCGAGCTTAATGTAGCGGCGGATGTCGCGCACGTCGCCGTCGCCGAAGCGGGAGTCGTAGAGGCGCTGCACCGTGTCGTAGACGTACAGGCCGTCCTGCGCCCGCGTGGTGGACTTGACCGGCCAGTAGATGAGGCGGAGGTCGAGCCCGGCGGCGATGGCCTCGGCGAGCTGGGTCTTGCCCGTGCCTGGCTCACCGCGCACGAGGAGCGGGCGCTCGAGGGCGAGCGCGCAGTTGACCGCGGCCTCGAGCCCGCGCGAGGTGAGGTAGCGGTTGGTCCCCTGGAACTTCCGGAAGTCGCTCATCGCGCGCAGCCTAGCACGGACCCGACGTGGCGAGCGTTGAACCCTCCGGGCCCCATGCCTAGGATGAACCCATGGCGATCGCAATCTACGACAAGGGCCAGGGCCAGCGTCTGTTCGAGGTCAATGAGGAACAGCTGCAGTCGCTCATCGATGCGCTCGAGGAGGAGGACGTGGGCGATCGCGACTACTACATCGATGCGGCGGTGTGCGACTTCCTCGAGGGCCGGGTGGATGCCGAGGTGGTCGCCCACCTGCGGGCGGCGCTACCCGCAGGCGCTCTCGGCATGAATGGTGGAGGTCTGCCCGAAGCGGACGGCGAAGACGCCGATGGGGCTGAGGTTGGCGCCGCGCCCATGGACGGGCCGGACGCGCAGGCGGGCGCGGCCTCTGAGGCGGACGGGGGCGAGGACGCAGACCAGGGCATCGAGATCGAGTGGCGCCGCGAGTGACGGCGAGTCTTTGCACGCCGTCCATCGTCCGGCAGGCATACCCCGGGTGGCGCCGGGGGCGCAGGGGCGCTAAAGATCTGCTGCCGCCCGCGGCCCCGGCCTACGGAAGGTGCGGAAACGGCTGCCGGGGGCGTCCGGAACGTCCGGAACCATGAAAATGGACCTGCCCGTGCGGTCAGGACGTGCAGAAACACGCCGGCAGCGCTGCCAGTGGGTTCTTGTGCATGCAGAAACGCGCCGGCAGCGCAGTTTTGTGCACACAGGAACGCGCTGGCAGCACTGCCAGTGAGTTTTTGTGCATACAGGAACGCGCTGGCAGCACTGCCAGTGGGCGTCTGTGCATGCAGAGACGCGCCGGCAGCCGTTACCGCGCGGCTCAGGCTCACAGCCGTGCCCCGGCAGGGGTTACTGGCGGGCGTTGGCCTGACGTAGGAGCTGGTCCGCCTGTTGGATCAGCAGTGTGATGGCTTCCTGATTGAGGTACCGGGTGAGCTCCAGCAAGCGGTGACGCGGGCCGAGCTCCGGGAAGTTGAGGATGTCGATCAGCTCTGCGCCGAGCGCTCGGGCGAGCTTGCTGAGGGTAATCAACGTCGGTAAAGAACGGCCGTTCTCTGCATCGGACAAGTGCCCCTTGCCGGAAAGGTCCGCCCCCCAGATCATCTGCTCCAGTGACAGCTTCCGTTCAATGCGCAATGCACGGATTCTCCGTCCAAGCCTGAGCAATAGAGGATCCGGCTCTTTTCGTCGCGGCACCTGCCGGCTCTAACACCGCCAACAAAGAAATACGTTCTGCATGGCAGAATCACGCTCGTCCCTGCAGGGTTGGAAGCCGTGGAGATGGGCTGTTATGGCGCGGTGCAAGAAGGGGATACGTGGGGGGCGGAATGCAGGGTGGGTGCTCCGCTCTGTATCCTTCAATCGGATCGCTGGGACGCGGTGTTTCCCCTGGCTCGCCAGATACCGGCCTCCACCAGCGCATCTGCAGGATGCAGTGCGGATGCACCTGCTGCAGAAAGTTTGGGTCAGTTTGTGATGGACGGCAAGGTCAGTTACAATCCTGGCCATGCCCAACGATCATCCTCCCGGCGGCTACCCGGGGCAGGCACCCGGCGCCGGCGGCGCGGGCTCCCACCGCGCCGGCGCACAGCATGTCCCCGGAGGCGCCTTCGGGGTTCTCCAGATCGTCGGCGGCAACGACCGCGGCAAGCAGTATGTGCTGCAGCTGGCCCAGACCAGCATCGGTCGGGGGGCCGATCAGGACCTGATGCTAACGGATGTGTCGGTGTCGCGGCGCCACGTTCGCATCACCATTGAAGGGGATCGCTACCGCGTCACCGACCTCGGCTCCGGCAACGGGACGCTGGTGAACGGGGCCCGCACCGAGTCGGCCGTGCTCAACGACGGTGATCAGATCACGATCGGCAACACGGTCATGCGCCTCGATCATGCGCCCTCTCGCGCCGCGGTGCCCGCTCAGGCGCCGGTGGCCCCGGCCATCAGCGACAACAAGACCCTGATCGGCGATGCCGTGAACTTCCCCCTCCCACCGCCTGCAGCGGCCCCGCCGCCTGCAGCGGCTCCGCCGTCCTACGCTGCTCCGGTGCCTCCCCCGGCTTCATATCCGCCGGCCGCGGCTGCCCCTTCGTACCCTGCACCCGCGGCGCCCTCGCCCTATTCTACACCCCCCATGGTGCCGGCCGTGGATCCTCGGGCGGCCATGCATCCCGGGATGGTGGATCCCATGGCGCATGCGCCGGGGGCCCGACCGCAGCGGCTGCCGGGCGAGGGGCGGCGGCCCCGGGGTGGGCTGCTCGACAACCCGCTCAAGAAGGGCGCGGTCTTTGGTGGCGCCGCGCTCGTCGTCCTCCTCATCGGCGGGATCGTCGTCAGCAAGTTCTTCTCGAGCGGCGCCGTCGCGAAGAAGAACCTCGCCCAGGGCCAGAAGGCCTTCGCCGAAGGGGAATTCACCAACGCGCGGCAACTCTTCAGCGCCGCCCTGGCGGCCGATCCCGAGCTGTCCGACGCCGCCAAGCTCATCAAGAAGTGCGACCTCGAGCTCCAGGCGCAGACGCGGCTCAAGAGCGCCAACAGTCTGGCCGCGTCCAAGCGTTGGGTCGACGTGGTCAAGACCCTCGACTCCATCGACAGGACCTCGCGGGTCCACCGCCAGGCCGAGGAACTACGGCGCACCGCCGTGTCCGAGGCCGTCGAGCAGTACCTCACCCAGGCCAAGGAACTCGCGAAGACCGACCCCACGGCGGCGCTCGATAAGGTAGAGCTAGCGCTCGAGCTCGACGATGAGAACGAGGAGGCGGCCGAGCTGGAAAAGAAGCTCAAGGCCGAGCCCGCTCCCCCCGCGGCGGCCGTGGCGACCAAGCCGGCCAAGCCGGCCAAGGCTCCCGCGCCCGTCAAGCCTCCCAAGGCGGCCGCCAAAGAGAAGCCCGAGCCCCGCGCGGTGGCTGTGGTCCAGCCGCGGGAGCCGGCCCCTGGCCCGGCGCAGGCTCCGGGAGCCAAGTCGACCATCACGGCTCCGTCGCCTGGCCTGCCGCCGCCTGGCACCCCGGCGGGTCCGGCTGGCACCTTCGACATCCTGGCGTCTCCGGCCGCGGGTCCCTACCGCAGCAAAGATTTTGGGGGCGCGGCCCAGGCGCTGCGCAGCATCAAGGGGCCCCAGCAGCGCAACGCCGAGAGCGCCGCGGGTCAGGTGCTGCAGCTACAACAGGCTTTCACCAAGGCCGAGAGCGACAAGAGTCCCGCTACCGCCATCCCCAACTACCAGCAGGCCATGGGGATCGATGCCAAGCTCGGCAAGGGCTTCCACGGCGCCTACTTCAAGTCGCAGCTTGGCAAGCTGAGCAAGGCCCTCGCGCAGCAGGCGTTCCAGCAGGGCAAGTACGACGTCGCCTTCGACGCGGCCAAGAATTGCGCCAAGTATGGCAGCGACGACGGCGGCGTGCAGGCGCAGCTCAAGACCAAGGCCGCGCAGCTCCTGTCGCAGGCCGAGGCGCTCAAACAAAGAGATCTCAACGGCGCCAAGAACATCTGGCGCACGATCACCAAGATGGTGCCGCCGGGGGATCCGAGCTACGTGCGAGCTTCGCAGGGCCTCGGCGCAGCGCCCGGACCCGCGACGGGGCCGGCTCCGGGACCGGGCAAACGCAAAGATGAAGATGAGTAGGAGGGCGGCGGCCTGAGGGGGCGTGCGGGGGAGCGGCGAGGGCTCAGGAAGGCTGCCGCTTCTCGCCCTTGGCCGCGAGTACGCGGCGGATGCGCGACTCGAGATCGGCGAAGTCGAACGGCTTGTCCACGTACTCATCGGCGCCGTAGAGCGGCGAGGTCATCTCGTTGATCTTCTCGCCGATGGCCGTGAGCATGACGATGCCGACGTCGTGGAGCTGTGGATCGGCGCGCAGCTCGCGCGCCACCTCCCAGCCGTTCTTGCGCGGCATCATGACGTCGAGAATCACCACGTCGGGCATCTTCTCGCGCGCCACCCGGAGCGTTTGCACTCCGTCGGCGGCTTCCACTACCTCGTAGCCTTTCTTGCCCAGCCGCAGCGAGAGCATGGCGAGGATCTCGGGATCGTCGTCGGCGATGAGAAGAAGTGGTTTCCTCGTGGCCATGACTCACGCTACCTTGGTGTGAAACAAGTTGCAACCCCACGCTTCTGGCCACCGCCCCGTCGATTATCCGCGTATAAAACGGTTGTCTGACCATCAACTCACGAGCTGTCCAGGCAACCCACCTACGTCCTGTCGGGTCCCTGCATTGACACCCCCGGGAGGGGTGAGTAACCTCCGCAAACTTTTCATGGCCGGCGCCCGCGTCGAAATACGGGATCTCCGAAAGTCGTTCCAGCTGGGACGGCAGTGCATCGACGTCCTGCGCGGCATCGATCTCGTCATCGAGCCGGGCGAGATGGTGGCGGTCCTCGGGGCCTCGGGTGTGGGCAAGTCGACTTTCCTCCACATCCTCGGCACGCTCGACCTGCCGACCTCGGGCACCCTGCTCTTCGATGGGCAGGACCTGACCCGCATGAGCCCGGCGGCGCTGGCCGACTTCCGCAATCGGTCGATTGGCTTCGTGTTCCAGTTCCACCACCTCCTGCCCGAGTTCACCGCGCTCGAGAATGTGGCCACGCCAGCGCTCATCGCCGGCCGGCCGCGCCAGAAGGCGCTCGGCGAGGCGGGGGAGCTGCTCGAGCGCGTCGGCCTCAGCCACCGCCTCACGCACCGTCCCGGAGAGCTGTCCGGTGGCGAGCAACAGCGCGTAGCCCTGGCTCGCGCCCTCATGCTCCGCCCCCGCCTCCTCCTCGCGGACGAGCCGACCGGCAACCTGGACAGCGCGACGGGCCAACAGATCCATGCCCTGTTCGTCGAGCTCAACGAGGAGCGCGGCATGACCGCTCTGGTCGTTACCCACAACGACGACCTCGCGCACCGCATGCCGCGCCAGGTCCGGATGGTCGATGGGCGCATCGAAGGGACCTCCTTGCCGCAGATGGAGCAGCCGGCGTGAGCACCTGCGGAATCGGTCGCAGGACCATCCACACCTCCGGTAGAGGGTACCGCGCTCTCGCCCGCCTCCTCGTCCTCCTTGCGCTCGCGCTCGGCGCCCACGTCGCCCGTGCGGCCGACCGCTTCGAGGGCGACACCATCCTCAAAATCGGCTTCCGCGGC
Organism: Polyangia bacterium; assembly: GCA_036263495.1. Taxonomy (GTDB): domain Bacteria; phylum Myxococcota_A; class Polyangia; order Palsa-1104; family SHYY01; genus DATAGU01. The sequence continues at coordinate 83,970 of DATAGU010000244.1, forward strand.
AACCGCAAGACCGAGGACGAGGCCATCCGCCAGAACCTCGCCATGCAGGCGGGGGAGAAGTTCTCCCGCAAGCGGCTGCGCGATGACGTCCACGCGGTCTGGCGCATGGGCTACTTCGAGGACGTCAAGGTCGAGATCACCGAGGCGACGGACGGCGTCGAGCTGACCTACCTGCTCGTCGAGAAGCCCACCATCCGCAAGATCTACGTGGCGGGCGCGCACGGCGTCGGCATCGACAAGATCAACCCGGTGCTCGACCTCAAGCGCGAGACCATCCTCGACAGCGCCAAGATCAAGCGCAACACCGAGAAGATCCACGACCTCTACGTGGACAAGGGCTACTACCTGGCGGAGGTCACGTCGGAGACGCGGCGGGTCAGCCAGAGCGAGGTCGACGTCTACTTCAAGGTCGACGAGCACGCCAAGGTCGAGGTGCGGCAGGTCCGGTTCCTCGGCAACAAGGCCATCTCGGAGGAGGAGCTGCACGCGGCCATCAGCACGCGCGAGGGCAACATCCTCTCGTTCCTCACCTCGTCCGGCACGTACAAGGAAGAGGCCTTCGATCGCGACCTCCTCCTCCTCACCGCCTACTACTACGACCGCGGCTACATCAACGTGAAGCTCGGCAAGCCCGAGATCGAGCTCAGCGGCGACAAGAAGTACCTCTACATCACCATCCCGATCGACGAGGGCCCGCAGTACCGCATCGGCAAACTCGACGTCCGCGGCGATCTCCTCCTGCCCAAGGACGAATACCTCCGGCGCCTCACGGTGCACACGGGCGACGTCTTCAACCGCTCGCGCCTCGGCACCGACATCAACAAGCTCAACGAGATCTACAAGGACCGCGGCTACGCCTACGTCAACATCACGCCGCTCACCAACATCGGCGGCGGCGACAACCGCGCCGTCGACCTGACCTTCGAGATCGAGCAGGGCCAGAAGGTCTACTTCCACCGCATCAACATCCGCGGCAATCACAAGACGCGCGACAAGGTCATCCGCCGCGAGCTCAAGATCAGCGAGGGCGAGCTCTACAACCAAACGCTCCTCGACTCATCGAAGAAGCGCGTGATGGCGCTCGGCTTCTTCGAGAAGGTGGAGCTCTCGACCAAGGCCTGGAAGGGCCCCGCCAACCCCGAGGCGGCCGAGGACCAGATCGACGTCAACATCGAGGTCAACGAGCGACCCACCGGGACGTTCCAGATCGGCGCCGGCTTCTCCTCGGTGGAAAACTTCGTCGGCCAGGCGCAGGTGTCACAGAACAACCTCTTCGGTCGCGGCCAGCAGCTCCAGCTCCAAGCCTCGATCTCGTCGCTGCGGCAGTTCTTCACCCTGCGCTTCCTCGACCCCTACTTCTTCGACACGCCGCTCACCTTCGCCTTCACGGTCTACAACTCGCTCCTCACGTACCCGTCGTTCAACCGCACCTCGCGCGGCGGCGACATCACGTTCGGCTACCTGCTCTCGGATAACGTGCGCGTCTTCGGCACGTACAAGCTCGAGACCGTGCGGGTGGCTCAGAACACCTTCAACCAGACGCTCGGCGGCTTCGGCGGTTTTGTCCAGGCGAGCCCCGGCACCCTGTCGAACCTGTTCCGCTCCGGCCTCATCTCCTCGGTGCGGTTCTCCATCAACTGGGACCGGCGCAACGACCGTCTGTTCCCCACCAAGGGCGTGTTCCTCTCGGGCTCCGCCGAGGCCGCCGACTCCATCATCGGCTCGCAGGCGGTCTACAGTCGCCTGTCCGGGTTCGCCCGCTTCTACTATCCGATCTGGGGGCCGTTCATCTTCCGACACAACACCGAGATCGGTTACATCACGAGCCGCTCGAACCAGGGCGTGCCCATCTACGAGCGCTACTTCCTGGGTGGCGTCAACACCATCCGCGGCTTCCAGCTGTTCTCGCTCGGACCGCGGGTGAACATCCTGCAGAACCAGGACCCGACGGCCTATCTCCAGCCGTTCAACATCGGCGGGAACTTACAGATCATCACGAACACGGAGATCGAGTTCCTGATCGTGCCGCAGGTGCAGATCAAGGGTGTCGTGTTCTTTGACGCCGGCAATGCCTACAACACCGAGGCGCGCTGGTGTGCGCTCGGGGGCAGCAGCAACATCCCCGGCCCGCAGAACCCCTGCACCCGGGGGGTGGACATCCTGCGCAACCTGCGGACCTCGGCCGGCTTCGGGTTCCGCTGGAACTCGCCCATCGGTCCGCTACGGTTCGAGTGGGGCATCCCCCTGCGCCGGCTGCCGGGTGAAAGACCGGTCGTGTTTGAATTTACGATTGGTAACTTCTTCTAATGTTGAAGCAAGAAAAGGCGCCGGCTTGACACCCGGTGCGTCGTCGAGTAAGCCAGTCCGCGTTTATCCATCACGTCGTTGGAGGAGTTCTATGAACCGTATTTTCGCTATAGCTCTCATGTTCATGGCCACTGGCCTCACCAGCCGCATCGCCCATGCAGAGCAGAAGATCGCCTATATCGACATGCAGCGCGCCCTCGAGGAGACGGAGGAAGGCAAGCGCGTGCTCAGCCGCCTGAAGGCGGACTTCGACAAGAAGCAGAAGGAGCTCGACGCCCGTCAGGAGGAGCTCAAGAAGTTCAAGGCGGACCTCGATAAGCAGGCCTCGGTGCTCAAGGCCGACGCGATTGCGTCGAAGCAGAAGGAGCTCGATGGCAAGGTCGTCCAGCTGCAGGACAGCTACGTCCGGATGCAGAAGGAGCTCCAGGAGAAGCAGGCCACCGAGGGTCAGCGCATGTACAAGAAGATGCTCGGCGTGGTCGCGCAGATCGCGCAGACCGAGAACGTGACCTTCGTCTTCGACCGGAGCGCCGGGCTCCTCTATGCGCCGCCCGCGCTCGACCTCACCAACGAGCTCATCCGCAAGTACAACGCCACCGCCGGCAGCGGCGGCGCGGGCGGCAGCGCCAGCAGCGGCGGCGGCAACTAGGCGCGCATGGCCGAAGAGACCCGCCTCGAGCTGCAGCAGATCCTCGAGCTGCTACCGCATCGCCCCCCGTTTCTCCTCATCGACCGTGTGCTCGAGGTGGGCGAAGACCGTATCCGCGCGCTCAAGAACGTCACCATCAACGAGCCGTTCTTCGCCGGCCACTTCCCCGGCCATCCGGTCATGCCCGGCGTGCTCATCGTCGAGGCCATGGCCCAGGCCGGGGCGGTGTTGGCGGTGCGGGGCACCAAGTTCGACCCGGCGCGGCAGGTCATCTACTTCATGGCGCTCGACAAGGTGAAGTTCCGCCGGCCGGTCGTGCCGGGCGATCAACTGATCCTCGAGGTGGAGCCGCTGCGCAAGGGCGAGTCCATCTGGAAGATGGCGGGGCAGGCGATGGTCGATGGCGCGGTGGTGTGCTCGGCTGAGTTCCTGGCCTCCATCGCGCGCCGCCCCGGCGTAGCCTGACGCGCCAGGGGATCCTCACACAGTCTAGCGAGCGTTTCATGAGTCATCGAACGCTCTACTTGGCGATCGCCGCTTGGGTGTCGCTCGGTGTTGCGTGTCGCTCGCGGCCCAAGGTGGGCACGGAGCGTGACCGTTCGCCGGATGCCGCGCCGGCCGTGGTCTATGTGGAGCGGCCGCGGCCGCAGGCGACGCCCCCGGTGGCGCTCGTCGATGAGCGCGAACCGAACGACACGGTGAGCGAGGCGCAGCCCTTCGAGTTCCCCAAGGGCATCCGTGGCGCGCTGGGCGAGCCGCGCATCTTGCCGGGCAAGAAGACGCCCACCGCCGACGTCGATCTCTATCAATGGGTGGCTCAGGTGGAGGCGCGCCAGGTCGCGCGAGTGGATCTCGCCGCGGCCGTGGGCCAGCGACTGTCGCTCGATGTGCTGGATGGAGAGGGCCAGCGGATCGCCAGCGCCATGTCTGTCGCGGCCTCGGTCGAGGAGGCGTCCTGGGAGGTGCCCGACGTCGCGGTCGAGCCCGGCCAGACGTACTTCCTGCGGGTGTCCGGGCGAGACAAGGCGCAGGAGGGCCCGGCCCCGCGCAAGGCCGAGCCGGGCTATCAGCTCAAGGTGACGCTCACAGGGGGGCCGGCGCCCGGCGAGACGCCCGAGCCCAACGGCGATGCCGAACACGCGGCGCCGCTCGTCGCGGGCAACGAGGCGAGCGGTTTCTTCGGCGCGCCGCGGGACGAGGACTGGTTGCGGGTGACGGCTCCCGAGGGCTCCCCCCCGGGGGCCGCGTTGCGTCTCGAGCTGCAGGGTGTCGAGGGCGTGGCGGCCACCGTGCGCGTGCTCGACATCGGCGGTGCGCGTCTGGCCGAGGCGCGCGGGGGCAAGGGGGAGACGGTCGTCTTGCGCAATGTCCCGCTCGTACCGGGCGGCGCGCTGGTCGTGCTGCGCGCGGAGAGCGGCGCGACGAGCACGCAGCGCTGGCTCCTGCGCACGCGGCTCGAGCCCATCCCCGAGAGCTACGAGCGGGAGCCCAACGACACGGCGGCGGCGGCCTCGCAGCTCCTGCCGGCCGGGGAGGACGACACCACCGGAGGGGCCGCGCCCGCCGGAGCGACCGCGAGCTTCGTCGGCCGCGGTTATCTCTGGCCGGGCGACGTCGATTGCTGGCGCGTGCCCGTGCCGGGCGAGCAGCCGCAGCCGGCCTTGGTCACGGCCACGGTCGAGCCGCCCCCGAACACGCGCGCCAACCTGCGCCTCGAGCTCCTCGGCCCCGGCGAGCAGCCGATCATCACGGTCGATGATGAGGGCGCGGGCGGCGGCGAGACACTGGCCCCCTCGTACTTGCCGATCGCGGCGGCCGGCCGGCCGGGCGAGGTGTGCCTGCGCGTGACGGCGCGGTCAGGGCGCGATGACACGCTGGCCGAAGCGCCGTACGTGCTCACGGCCAGCCTGCTCGTGGAGCAGCCCGGCGCGGTCGAGCGTGAACCCAACGGCGCCGCGGCCAGCGCCACGCCGCTGCCGGCCGAGGGCGGCGCCATCCGCGGCTGGCTCGCCCCGCGCAACGACGAGGACTGGTATCGCCTGGATCCGGCCGGCCCGGGGGGCGCAGCGCCCGGGCCCCAAAACCTCGAAGCCAGCCTGGCCCTGCCGGCAGGCATGACGGCGACCGTGCGTCTCTACGACGCGGCCACGCGCAAGCCGATCTCGGCCGCTGCGGCCACGGTCCGGGCGCAGATCACAGGTGGGTGTTTCCTGGTCGTGCGGGCCTCTGGCGGTACGTCCCGGCCGCGCGAGCCCTACACGCTGAACTTCCACGTGGCCCCGGCCGAGCCGGCTGCGCCCCACTGAGCGGTCGCGAGACGAGCAGCCTCTATCGAGTGGCCGGCTCAGCCGAGGTGCCCGCCGAAGAAGCTTCGGTCGAGGACGCGCTCGATGAACCACAAGGACGCGAGCACGGTGAGGAGCGCGGAGCAGCCCACGCGCACGACGCGGTCGTAGCCGTAGCGGCGCGTGGCCAGGACGAGGAGCGGCGCGGCGCCGAAACACAGCACGCCGAGCGGCAGCATCGAGACGCCGAAGCGCCCGAGCAGGAAGAACATGCCGAAGGTGCCGCCGGCGAGGGCGAGCCCCACCTGCTGGGCCGTGCCTTGGCTTGCGAGGAGCGCGAGCAGCGGCAGGACCGCCACCACCACCGTCAGCTGGCCGAGCTCGACGCCCACGTTGAAGGACAGGAGCGACCACACGAGCCCCTCGCTCGGCAGCCCGATCTCCCGCAGCACCGAGGCAAAGCCGAACCCGTGGACGAGGCCAAAGCCGAACGTGAGGAGCCAGCGGTGACGCGGCGCCGGGCGGACGAGGTTCTCCACGCCCACATAGGCGATGGACAGCGCGATCGCCGGCTCCACGAGCCGCGGGCGGAGCGCAACCCAGCCGAGCGCCGACGCGATGAGGGTGAGCGAGTGGGCCACGGTGAAGGCGGTCACCACCTGGAGCACCTGCCGCGCCCCGCGCCGGAGCCCGCCGGCCGCGGCGATCACCAGGAGGCCGAACAGGAACGACAGGTGGTCGTAGCCGGTGAAGATGTGCTCGACCCCGAGGACGAGATAGTCGCGTACGTGGTCGAGCAGGGTGAGGTTGTGGCGGAGCGTCACGGTACGCGCGTCGGCGCGGAACACGGTCTCGCGCTCGTCCCCCTCGCCCTCCCCGGGGTCGCCAAACGACAGGCGAGCGATGCCCTGGTGCCGCGGGTCGAGCTCGAAGAATAAGTCGTACCGCACCACGGCCTCGGCGATGCGACGCGGGCAGCGGTAGGTGACGTGGACCACGGCGAAGAAGCCATCGGTCTTGTCGCGGAACTCGAGCGCTCCGGGCTCGCCGGGGCAGTCCGCGCCCGCCGACGTGATGTGCACATGGTCGATGAGATAGCGGCCGAGCCGCTCGCGCCCCTGCTCCACCTCGGCTCGGGTCACCGGCCGGTCCCTCGCCACGCCCACGGACTCGTAGAGGTCGCGAGAGGAGAGCTGGAACGTGTAGTCGACCTCCTGGTCGCGCACGACGATGTCCGAGTAGACGACCGAGGACTGGTGGCCGGCCGCGGGCGCGGCGCCGAGGAGGACGAGAAGGAGCAGGCACCTCTTCAGCCCGGCCGCGCCAGGACGCCGGCCGGGCAGAGAGACGGGGCGATGCATGGGAGGGAAGACGCTCGGGCTCGGCTTAGTTGGCGCCGTAGGCCTGCGCCGCCTGCTGCTGGAACTGCTGATAGAAGGCCTGCGGGTCGATGTTCACCTTGAGGCCGAGCACCTGCGTGGCCAGGAAATAGATGGCCGCCACGGCGAACAGGAGCGCGGCCACCGCCACCACGCCGATGAGGGCGGAGACGGTGAGCGCGGCCAGCGTGCCGCCCGCGACGAAGAAGCGCACGAGCGGATGGCGCTCGCGCACGGCCTCGGGCGTGATGAGGGCCAGGACATCGTGACGTCCGTTGCCGAGGACTCGCTTCACCCAACTGATCGGATCTCGCATACGGGCAAGGTAGCCAAATCAGGGGTCGGTTTCAAACTCCCGGGCAAGACGAAAGGGATCGCGGCCGGGTCCGGCCACGGGCGGGCGAAGGTAGGGCCAAGGTGGGCTACGGGGGGCTACGGGGCGCCGGCGGCGTGGCGGAAGACGAAGGGATAGGTGACCTGCGCCACGCTCGCACTCGGCGGCACGGGGAAGGTGAGACGCCCCACGGCCTCGACCACGCAGCGCACCACCGCCGCGTTGCCGATCGACGACTCGCGCGGCGTCACCGCGGTCACCCGCCCGTCGCGCAGGATGAGGAACGACACCACGAGCTTGCCCTCGAGATCAGCCTCCTGCATGAGGCCCTTCTCGTAGCAGAAGCGGATCTCGTTCATGCGCGTGCGGATGACGCGGCGGATGACCTCCTTGTCGATCTCCTTCGACACGATGAGGGACGTGGGCGCGACGTCGATCACCGGGCGCGGGGTCCGCGTGGCGAGCACGGGGCCATGAGGCCCACGCCCACCGGGCAGACCGCCGCAGTGACCACCCGGGCACGGCCCGGTGCCGACCCCGATGGTGCCGAGGCAGTTGGGACCGGTGCAGGTACCGCCTCCGCCGGGGCCCCCCGGACCGTGTCCGACGATCGTCCCCGCCCCCGGGCCCCAGGTATCGCCCGTCTGGCTCCCGATGAGACCGGCGAACACGCTGTCGGCCTCGCCGAGGGCGCTGTTGCCGCGATCGAGCAGGCTGCCGAGCACACCGCCCCCACGCGCGGCGCCGAGGATGGCGAGGACGCCCGTCTGGTGCACCTCCGCGGTCACGGCGCCCGGACCCCTCGCCCCCGCGCTGGAGCCGGCAGGCCTGACCGGTCCCGGGTTCGAGAGATTCGAGAATCGGTGACCAGGCCGTCTCCCGCCGCCCACGGCGACCCTTGGGGGAGGCGCGCCCCCGCCCGGTGGCGGCGTCGCCTGCGTCACCTTCGGCCGCGCGGGCTCGACCGGCGGGTGCAGGGTGAGCCGCCGCACCGTCGCCTGATCGAGCCGCACCGAGCCCGACGCCAGCGCCGGCTCCGGCGGCACCGAGAACGCGAGCAGGAGGAGGAGCGCCACACCGCCCGCCACGACCGCGGTGAAGCGGTGCGCGCTCCAGTCCCGGTCCCGGTAGCGCGGGCGCGGCACGCGGTACGAGGCCTCCTCGCGCCGCACCTGCACGGTCAGCGGGCCCACGGTGACCGTGGCCTGCTCCCCATCGACCAGGGCATGGCGATAGAGCCCGTTCCGGGCGGCGCACCAGCCGCCGCGCACGAGCTCGCCGAGCGGACGCCGCGTGCGTCCGAGCCGCACCTCGCCCTCGGCCGACGCGGGGAACTGCACATAGGGCCCGGCGACGTCGATGCCGGCGAGGTCCCAGCGGGCCAGGCCCGGGACACCCACGGGATACTCCGTGTCCGCACCCACCGCGAGCGTCTGCCCGGCGATGAGCTGGTGCGCCGCCAGCACGGCGCCATCGAAGCACACGAGGACCTGCAGGGCCTGCCGGCCCAGATCGATCACCTTCTTGTCCATGACGATTCCTCTTGCCCCGCGACGGGGGCTCGGGGTGATGGTCTCTTGCTGTTTCAGACACCGCGCGCTCGCAACGGTTCCCGGCGAACGGGTCGAAATGCGCCCGCGCCGGGCCTGCGGATCAGGCTCCACGCACTCGTGAATCCGCTGTGCGCACCTCCGCTTTTCGTCGATACTGCGCGCCGACATGGAACCCCTCTCGCGTGAGGTGGTGGCCAACCAGCTGCGCCACCGGGTCCTCGAATGGAACAGCGGCGGTCACAAGACCGTGCTCCTCCTCCACGGCTTCCTCGACATCGGCTGGGGCTGGAAGCGCGTGGCCGAGCCGCTCGCCGCCGCCGGCCTGCGCGTGCTCGCGCCCGACCTCCGCGGCCACGGCGACACCGACCGCATCGGCGCCGGCGGCTACTACCACTTCTTCGACTACGTCTTCGACGTGGCGGACCTCATCGACGCGCTCACCGATCGACCGCCCGTGCTCGTCGGCCACTCGATGGGCGGCGCCGTCGCCTCCTACGTCGCCGGCGCCTTCCCCGAGGCCATCGAGCGCGTGGCCCTCCTCGAAGGCTTCGCCATGCGCGACGAATCACCAGACCTCGTGCCCGCCCGGACCGCGGAGTGGGTGCGCTCGGTGCGCAAGGCCCGCGCCCGCCAGCCGCGGATCTATCCCACCCTCGAATCCGCCGCCGCCCGCCTGCGCGAGCTCGACCCGCGCTGCGACCCGGACTTCGCCCTCTTCCTCGCCGAGAAGGGGACCCGCGAGGTCGCGGGCGGCCGGATCTTCAAGCACGATCCCATCCACCTCACCCGCGGGCCCCTGCCGTTCCAGCTAGCGCTCGTGCGTCCGCTCTGGGAAGCCATCCGCTGCCCCACCCTGCTCGTCGATGCGAGCGAGAGCGAGCTCCTGGCCCGGCTGCCGGGGTACGAGGAGCGCTACCGCTACTTCCGCCACGGTCGCCGGGTCACCATCGCCGACGCCGGCCACATGCTCATCCGGCATCAGCCCGAGCGGCTCGCGGCCGAGCTCCTGGCCTTCATTCAGTCCCCCACCGAGACTCCATAGATCCCTCTTGACCGCGCGCACGGGCGCGGTGTCTCGTCTCGCCAGACATCCCCCCGTTGGACCCGTTGGTCCATCAGTAGATAGATCGACCGAGATGAGGAGACATGCGGACGCTTCCTTTCGTCCCGACCCATAGACTTGCTCTCGTCCTGGCCCCCGTCCTGGCCTCCGTGCTCACCCTCGGGGCCGGCGTGGCCGCGGCGGCGACCACCGGCAGCCTCATCGGCGAGGTACGCACCGAAGGGACGGGAGACCCCATCCCCGGCGTGCTCGTCACGGTGTCGGGCCCCACGCTGCAAGGCACCCAGACCGAGTACACGAACTTCTCGGGGCGCTACCTCATCACCGCGCTCCCGCCCGGGGAGTACGTGGTCCGCTTCCAGGTGGGCTCCGGCGAGCCGACGAGCCCGTCGGTCCGGGCCCGCGGCGAGCGGGCGGGGGTGGTGATCCACGCCGACCAGGTGACGCGCGTCAACGCCAAGCTCCCGCTCCCCGAAGAGCCCGAGCCACCGGCCCAGGCCACGCCCCCGGCAGAGGGCCCGGACAAGAGCCCCGCGCCGTCGTCCGAGACCCCGCCCGCGAAACCCGGCGCCGAGGCGCTCCCGCCTGCCGGTCCGCCCGCCGCCACAGGCAACGCGCCTGCGGCTTCGCCGCCGCCCCCTGCGGCCTCGCCGCCGCCCCCTGCGGCCTCGCCGCCGCCCCCGGCGGCCTCCCCATCCGCTTCACCTCCCGCCGCGAGTCCGGCCGCGCCCACGACGCCCGCGACGTCGCCCACGACGCCGGCCGCGCCGATCCCGCCCGCGGCCAAGCCCCCCGCATCGCCCGCCCCCCTCATCCGGCTCACCGGACGGGGCGCCAACGTCGACGTCGGCACCGGCCAGCAGCAGACCGCCGTGACCGACGAGGTCGCGCGCCGCCTGCCGCTCGGCCGCACCGGCTTTCGCACCTTCGAGGAGGTCCTGCCCCTCGCGCCGGCCACCACCACCGACGCCGCGGGCCCCGTCCTCCACGGCGCCTCCGGCCTCGAGAACAGCTACATCATCGACGGCTTCGACACCACCGACCCCATCCTGCGCCGGCTCGGCACCCGCCTCAGCCTGTCCTTCATCCGCGAGACCAACATCCTCACCGGCGGCTTCGACGTCACCTACGGCCGCACCCTGAGCGGCATCGTCAACGTCGTCACCCACACGGGCTCGAACGAGCTCCACGGCAGCGCCTGGTTCAACGCACAACCCTTCCAGCTCGCCGCGCCCGCCGTCGGCCCCCTCGGCGCCCCCGTCGCGCGCCAGAGCCGGCTCGATCACGCGCTCGACTTCGGCGTCGACCTCGGCGGCCCGCTCCAGAAGGACCACGTCTGGTTCTACGTCGGCTTCAACCCGCAGTTCCGCACCGATCGCGACACCCGCCTCGTGCGCCGCCGCCTCGACGACGAGCGCCCGGCCGGCGGCGCCCCCTACGCCGGCGACGTCGATCCCAACCCGCGCTGCCCCGCCTGGCTGCGCGACCGCGCGCTCTGCCCCGGCGGCGCCTTCCTCACCCGCGACGTCCCCGAGGCCGCGCGCACCTACCTCACCACCACCCGCCTCTACAGCTACATCGCGCGGCTCGACTTCCAGTCCGGCGAGAACACCCACGCCTCGTTCGAGTACTTCGCCAGCCCCGAGACCTCGGCCGGCGTGCTCGGCCCCTCGGCGCCCTTCGGCGCCTCGACCCGGGGCGGCCGCGCCTACGGCAGCGACGTCTTCGGCGGCGGCGAAGGCAGCTACCTCGCCGCGCGCACCCTGCAGGCGCACGACGTCATCGGCCAGCTCACCTCCAAGCTCGCCAACCGCAACCTCCAGGTCGACCTCCTCTTCGGCTATCACTACGCCTCCTCGAACACCCGGCCCAACGCTGGCGTGGGCGGGAGCGACGCGGCCAGCGTCGATCTCCGCCCCGGCCCCCTCACCCGCTTCGAGAACCTCGCCCCCTGCAACCCGGTCGCGAGCCCCGCCTTCGACCCCTGCCCGATCGACCGCTACCGCGGCGGCGGCTACGGCCTCGTCGACGACGAGAGCACCGCGCGCTTCCAGGCCCGCCTCGGCTTCACCGCCTTCTTCCGCCTGCTCGGCTCGCACCGGCTGCGCTTCGGCGGCGACGTCCAGGATCTGCGCTACCGCCACCGGCGCGCCTATACCGGCGGGGAGTACCTCACCACGCTCGCCGACGGCTCGCTCGAGCGGCGCCAGTTCGCCACCGTGGACCCCGGCACCGGCCAGGTCGACGTCCAGGCCGGCGGCGTCGGCACGCGCACGGGCTCGGTGGGCGGCTCGCTCTACGTCCACGACGTGTGGGACCTCGCCTTCCTCCGCGGCCTCGCCGTCCACGCCGGCTTTCGCTGGGAGCCCGAGACCCTGCGCGACCTCAACGGCGATGGCCGCCTCACCACGCTCGCCAACATCGCCCCCCGGCTCGGCCTCGTCTTCGACGTCCAGAACCGCGGCATCGCCAAGCTCTTCTTCACCTACGGCAGCTACTTCGAGTCGCTCCCGCTGGCGCTCGCCGATCGCCGCCTGACCGACCTCTCCGAGGTGCGCCAGGTCACCCCGAACGGCACGCCGTTCCCCCCGCCGCAGGCGGGCGACGTCACGAGCTCACGCGCCGTGGTCTCCCCGGTCCTGCGCGGCCAGTCCACGGACGAGACCCTGCTCGGGGCCCAGGTCGAGGTGGGCTGGAACATCGTGGTCGGCGCGTCCTACGTCCACCGCAACCTCGGGCGCGTGGTCGAGGACCTCTCGCTCGACGGGCGGAGCTTCATCATCGCCAACCCCGGCGAGGCCATCAAGGACAGCACGATCGAGTCCCTCACGAACCAGATCTCCGACCTCCGCTCGCGCATCAACTCGACGGGCGACCCGGCCGAGAAGGCCCGGCTCACCGCCCAGCTCAACGCGGTCTCGCGCACCATCTCCCTGTCCCGCGGCGTGGCCACCTTCCCGCGCGCGCGGCGCGACTACGACGCCCTCGTGCTCACCGCCAGCAAGCGCTTCTCGAACCGACTCGCGCTCCTCGTGAGCTACGTCTACAGCCGCACCCTCGGCAACTACCCCGGCCTCTACGGCGGCGGCCTCGGCCCGCTCGCCCCCAACTTCTCGCCCGAGTTCGACACCCGCGACCAGCTCACCAACCGGAGCGGCCGCCTGCCCGAGGATCGCCCGCACAACCTGCGGGTCACGGGCGCCTACGCCATCCCCGTGCGCGGCGCCGAGGTGAGCATCGGCCTCACGTTCCAGGCGCTCTCGGGCACCCCCATCTCGGTGCTCGGCGGGCACCCCCTCCTCGGCGACGGCGGGACCTTCGTCCTGCCGCGCGGCACCGCCGGGCGCACCCCCACGATCACCTCCTTCGATCTCCACCTCGGTTACAGCCGCCGCCTCACCCGCCACCTCGGTCTCGACGTGCGCTGGGACCTCTTCAACCTCTTCAACCAGCGCACCCCCACCACCGTCGACGAGAACTACACCTACGACGTGGTGGCGCCGCTCACCAACGCCCAGATCGCCGACCTCGCCACGCTCCGCCGGTCCGACGGCGCGCCCGTCACCAAGAACCCCAACTACGGCCAGCCCACGAGCTACCAGGCCCCGCTGTCGATGCGCTTCGGCGTGCGCCTGAGCTTCTAGAGCTCCATCCCCGCCGGCGGCAACGCGGGCGCATGGCCGCCGGCGCGGGGCGCCCCGAGCGGTAGGCTACAAGGTAGGTGTACGCGGAAGCAGGCCCCGCCCTGGGCGCGGTGTCGACCGCGATGGTGCCGCCGTGCTCGCGGGCCCTGGGATGTCCATTGGAGACCCTGGGACGTCCATTGGAGACCCTGGGATGTCCATTGGAGACCGCGGGATGTCCATTGGAGACCGCGGGATGTCCATTGGAGACCGCGGGATGTCCATTGGAGACCCTGGGACGTCCATTGGAGACCCTGGGCCCCCAATGGGGCTCTCAGAGACCCAAGATCGAGCCCCTTGGGCGACGCTTGGCTTGTGCCGCAAGGGGATCGGTGGCCCACGGGCGCTGCGTGGGGACCCCAAGGCCTCCCGTGGAGGCCTAAGAGACCCATTGGGGCTCTCAGAGACCCAGCAGGGAGGCGAGGAGGGCGGTAGGATGGGGGGTGAGGAAGGGTATGGGGGGTGGAGGTAGGATAAGAGCTACTTGGCCTCGTCCTTCTTGTCCTTGGCGTCGCCCTTCTCGTTCTTTTCGTTCTTCTTGTTGATGGCGCGGGTCTGGGCCGCGGCCCGGGCGGGGCCGGTGTAAAAGTCGACGACCTTGGCCAAACGATTGGCGACGCGGACATCGCTCTTGCTGATGGGCTTGGCGATGCGATAGGCCGACAAGAGCACCGGGCGCACGAGGTCGCCGTAATAAAGCGCCGTGTCGCCGACTTCGCGCGTGAGGGGTTCGAGGGCGTCGGTGAGCTGGCCCATGATCATGCGTCGCTCGAGACGGTCGCGGAGGAGCGAGGTCTCGAGCCGGGCGGGATCATGTCCTTCGTCCTGGTCGGCGAGCGAGGCGAAGTAGTGCGGGGCGTATTCGATGATGTCGAGGACATGGCCGAGCATCTCGGCTTCGCCATCGCGCAGGCGGCCCTGCGAGTAGCGGCGTTCGTCTTCGGTGTAGTGGCGAAGGTCGGGAAAGAGGACTTTGAGCTCGTCGATGATCTCCTTGGCGCGCGCCGCTCGCTGGCGCAGCTCCTCCAGGGAGAGTTCGGTGGGGCCTTCGAAAGGGATGCCGGTGCTGGGGGGGTTGGTCTCGCTCACGGGTCTTTCTCCTTGACGGTTGGGGTTGGACGGCAAGCAAGGGATTGGTAAGAAGCGAGCCGGCGGCCGGCAAGTAGAAGCACGGTAAAAAAACGTTTCGCGTGAATAAATCAACGAAATGTCACTGGATAAAAATAAAAGCCGCGGGGAATTTGTATTCGGCGGGACATACGCTACAGCCGGGGATCAGGGGGCGATGGTGAAGATCCAGCGCGCGGCGAAGCACACGGGGAGGGGCTGCGGGCGATAGCGCCATTCGTGGATGGTGGCGAGGATGGCCTGGTCGGCGCCCTCGATGCCCTGGAGCACGTCGGCGCGGAAGACCCGGCCGCTCCGATCGATGCACACCCTGGCGACAAAGAGCGCCTCGCCGCTCGTACGGTAGCGGGCCTTGACGGGAGCGGGCAGGTGCGGCTCGGGGTGGTGGAGGATCTGGGAGGGATCGAGGTCGTGCGCGACGTTGCGCACGGGGGGATGGGTGGTCTCGGGCATCTGCCCGCCGAGGGCGGTGCCGTAGGGAGCGCCGTTGGGGTCGCCGCCGCCGGGCCCGCCGTGGGGATCGCCGTCCGGGTCGCCGCTGGGATCGCCATCGGGGTCGCCATCGGGGTCGCCGTCGGCGAGGCGGGGCTCGGGTGGAGTCGTGAGGGTCGTGGGCGGGGTGTCGGTGCGCGGCTGTGGTGCGGGGGGCCGGAGGTGGGGGCGCACCTCGTGGGGCGGGGGGTTCTGCGCGAGGCGAGGCCGCGGCCGCGGTCGCGCCTCGCTGCGGGGGCCGAGGCCGAGCATCACGGGGACGGAGGGGATGGGCAGGTAGCGGAGGATCTGGATCGGCTCGGGCAGCTCCTGGACGTGGAAGAAGGAGTAGATGACGAGCCCGATGACGGCGAGGGCGTGGCAGACGATCGACAGGATGAGAAGGAGGTGGCGGCGTGGGGATGCGTGCTCCTGGGCCCGCTTGAAACGATCGGACATGGACATGGACATGGACCTCCCTCCTTCGCCGCGGCGGTTGCGCCGGTGGGCGTGCTGTCCCCCCATCAGGAAGAGACCGGCCGGGCCGCGGATTTTGACAACCTGGGGTGCTGGGGGATGAGGGATGCAGAGGCTGGGCCCGGGGGGCGTCGCGGGGACGGGCCGTAAGCATGGTAGGCTGCGCCCCGTGCGAAAGGATTTCTGGTGGGTTCCTGTGCTCTTCGTGCTCGGGGGCGTGCTCCCTGGGCTCGGGGGTTGCGATAAGCGGCCGGCGGCGACCGAGGGGGCCCCTGCTCCCGCCGGGGCCACGCCGGCGCGGACGGCGCCGACCGCGACGCCCCCGCCCGCCACGGACCCGAATCAGCCCCCGCCCTGGGCGGCCGACCTCGGGCCGGGGGAGCGCGGGCCGCGCGGCAAGTGGTTGTCCATCGTCTACATGGGCAACGGTCAGGGCGAGATCGAGCCCTGTGGGTGACCGGCTCACCCGCTGGGCGGTCTGGCCCGGCGCGCAACCGTGATCGACTACTTGCGGAAGACGACCGACGGGGTCCTCGTGATCGGGGCCGGGGATGATCTGTCCGGGCTCAAGGTGCCGGCCGGGCAGCACAAGGCGCGGGCGCGGCTCGTCCTCGCGGCCTACGAGCGCATGGGGATGGTGGTGGTGGGGACCGGCGAGCACGACACGGAGGTCGGGCTCGATCTGCGCCACTTGCCCCGGCAGGCGCTGGTCGAGCGGGCGGGGCTGCGCATCGGGGTGTACGCGCTCGACCTCACCCGTCCGGAGGAGGCGGCGCAGCTCGGCGAGCGGGCGCGCGCGCTGCGGCAGAAAGGGGCCGAGCTGGTGGTGGCGGTCCTGCACGGGGAGACCGAGCGAGCCGAGGCGCTGCTCGCGCCGGGCGGGCTCGGCATCGACGTGGCGCTCGTGAGCCATCGAATCTCGCGGCTGCGCGTTCAGCGCGCGGGCGAGACCTGGGTGGCCGAGCCGACGCCCGAGGGGAAGAACCTCTCGATCCTGGACCTGCACGTGGTGGGCGAGGGTCAGGGGAAGGGCCGGCTCGCGTTCGAGGACGTCGGGCCGGGGGGCCAGCTGGCGATCCAGATCGCCGATGGCGAGGCGCGCAAGGACGATCTCGGGCGCCGGATCGCCGAGGCGCCCTTCGAGACGCGGCCGCTCTACCAGTCGCAGCGCGACCAGGTGGCCGAGGATGTCGAGCGCGCGCGCGAGGCGCTCCGGGAGCAGCCGCCCCCGCCCAAGGGGAGCTGGCTCGAGAACCGTCACTTCCCGCTCGGCAGCCAGATCCCGGATGATCCGGGGGTGGCGGCGCTCCTGCGCGGATACAAAGAGGAGGTGGCGGCGCTCCCGCCGGCGGCCCCTGGCGCGCCGGCCGGCCCCGGAGCGACGGCGGGTGCGGCGGTGGACGCGGCGCCGGACGCGCGGTTCAAGGGCGTGTCGGTGTGTCAGGGCTGCCACCCGGCGGCGGTGCGGCAGTGGCGGCGCACCCATCATGCGCGGGCCTGGGCCGACCTCGTGCGGCTCCATCAGGAGAAGGATGGGGCCTGCGCGGGGTGCCACATCACGGGCGGGCAGGCGCGGCTCAGGGACGTGCAATGCGAGTCCTGCCACGGGCCGGGGGCGGCGCACGCGGCGCGGCCGACCCAGGCGGGCCTCATCCAGCGCCAGCCGTCGGAGGCGACGTGCCGCGCGTGTCACGCGTCCGAGCAGTCGCCCGAGTGGCAGTTCACGAGCTACCGCCAAGCGGTGCTCGGTCCCGGCCACGGCCAGCCCGCGGCCGCGCATTAGACCCGCACGAGACCCGACCTCGCCCCCAAGACCTTGGCTCCCCAACGGCTGTCGTTGGCGTACCACCTAAAAGGCGGGCGCTTGGGGTATCATGCGCGGCCATGAGATATCTCGTCACGGGAGCCAATCGAGGCATCGGTCTTGAGTTTGTCCGCCAGCTCGCGGCGCGCGGCGACACGGTGGAGGCGGTGGCGCGCAGGCCCGAGCGGAGTCCGCTCCTGCTCGAGCTGGCGCAGCGCTCTCCGGCGCTCGTGCGGCTCCACACGGCCGACGTCACGAACGACTACAACGTCCGCGCGCTGGCGGGTGAGTTCGAGGGCGTGGGCATCGACGTCCTCGTCAACAACGCCGGTGTGATGGGGCGCCTCGCGCCGCTCGCGGAGATCGACCTCGAGGACGTCATGCACACCTTCGCGGTCAACGCGGTGAGCCCGCTGCGCCTGGCGCGCGCGCTCCTTCCGGCGCTGCGCCGGGGCCAGGCCCGCCGCATCGTCCACATCACCTCGAAGATGGGCTCGATCGACGACAACAAGAGCGGCGGCGCCTACGGCTACCGTATGTCCAAGGCGGCGCTCAACATGGCGTCGCGTTCGCTGGCCAACGACCTGCGCGGCGAGGAGATGGTGAGCGCGGTGCTCCATCCGGGCTGGGTGAAGACGGACATGGGCGGACCCGGGGCCATGATCTCGACCGAGGAGTCGGTGCGGGGCCTGCTGCGCGTGATGGACGGGCTCACGCTCGCGCACTCGGGCCGGTTCTTCAGTTACGCGGGCGAGGAGGTCCCCTGGTAGGGCCGGCTCAGACGAGAGACTGACGTTCTCGGTCGGGCCTGCTCGGGACTGCTCGGGCCGGCGCGGCGGGGCGGTGTACACTCCTCGCGTCATGGACGCCCAAGCGACCTTCTTCGACAACTTCCTCGACGACACGCACCGCCTCCTCTACGACACCTGCCGCCGCTTCGCCGAGCGCGAGATCGCGCCCCATGCGCTCGAGTGGGAGGAGGCGGAGAGTTTCCCGCGCGAGCTTTACAAGAAGGCGGCTGAGGCGGGCATCCACGGGGTGGGGTTCCCCGAGGAGATGGGCGGCGCGGGCGGCGGGCCGCTGCACATGGTGATGGCGATCGAGGGGCTCCTGCGCGGCGGCTCGACGGGGGTGGTGGCGTCGCTGACCTCGCTCGGCATCGCCCTGCCGGCGATCGTGCAGAGCGAGGACGCGCGTCTCATCGACCGCTTCGTGCGGCCGGTGCTGGCGGGGGAGAAGATCGCGGCGCTGGCCATCACCGAGCCGGGTACGGGGAGCGACGTGGCGGGGGTGAAGACGCGCGCGGTGCGCGAGGGCGACCACTACGTGGTGGACGGCGCCAAGATCTTCATCACCTCGGGGGTGCGGGCGGACGTCCTCACCACGCTCGTGCGCACGTCCGAGGACCCGCACGGGGGGCTGAGCTTCCTCGTCATCGAGCGCGACCGGCCGGGGGTGACGGTGTCGCGCGCGCTCAAGAAGACGGGCTGGCGGGCGAGCGACACGGCGGAGCTCGGGTTCTCGGGGGTGCGGGTGCCGGTGGAGAACCGGGTCGGACCCGAGGGCGGGGGCTTCGTCACGCTGATGCGCAACTTCCAGCACGAGCGGCTGGCGCTGGCGGCGCTCGGGGCGGCGACGGCCGCGATCGCGCTCGAGGAGAGCGAGCGGTACGTGCGCGAGCGCCATGCCTTTGGTCGGCCGATCGCGGGGTTTCAGGTGACGCGCCACAAGATCGCCGACATGGCGACGCGGGTGCTGGCGGCGCGCACGCTCGTCTATCAGGTGGCCTGGCGCATGGCGCGGGGCGAGTATCTGGTGAAGGAAGTGTCGATGGCCAAGAACCTGACGGCGGAGACGGCGGTGAGCGTGACCTATGACGCGGTGCAGCTGTTCGGGGGCATGGGCTACATGCGCGAGACGCTGGTCGAGCGGCTGAGTCGCGACGCGCGCATCCTGCCCATCGGCGGGGGCACGCAGGAGATCATGAAGGAGATCATCGCCCGCAACATGGGGTTCTGAGCCAGGGGGTGCGCTGGTGTTCCGGCGGAACGCCTGCGTTCTGGCGGGCGGTGAGCGCGCTTGACAATGTGGGGGTGGGGCCGCAGGCTCGCCGCATGTCCGCCTCCGAATCTCCCTGGGTCGGTGTGATCATGGGGAGCCAGAGCGACTACGAGACCTTGGCCCCGGCGAGCGAGATCCTCGGCGAGCTCGCCGTGCCGCACGAGGTGCGCATTGTCTCGGCGCATCGCACGCCCGAGTGGATGTTCGAGTACGCGGCGAACGCGGAGCCGCGCGGGCTCGAGGTGATCATCGCGGGCGCGGGCGGGGCGGCGCACCTGCCGGGGATGGTGGCTTCGCGCACGCTCCTGCCGGTGCTGGGCGTGCCGGTGCCGGCCACGGTGCTCAACGGCCTCGATGCGCTGCTCTCGATCGTGCAGATGCCGCGCGGCGTGCCCGTGGGGACGCTGGCGATCGGCAAGGCCGGGGCGGCCAACGCGGGGCTGCTCGCGGCGTCGATCGTGGCGCAGCGCCACCCCGAGGTGCGCGAGCGGCTGCGCGCCTGGCGCGAGGCCCGCACGGCCGAGGTGCTGAAACAACAGATCGATTGAGCTTTCGTCCGGCCGGGGCGCGCCGATTTGAGCTGGCGCGAGGGCCAAGCCCGGGCCCATGTGAGTGACACCCTCTCCTGACGGAGTACATTCCCCGAATGGCTTCGACGTCTGCGATCCTTCCTGGTGCGACCCTGGGCATCCTGGGCGGCGGTCAGCTTGGCCGTATGATGGCCATGGCGGCGCGCTCGCTCGGCTATCACATCCTGGCCCTCGACCCGGATCCGTCGTGCGCGGCGCGCTTCGTGGTGGAGCGCTGCCTGGCGGCGAGCTTTGATGACGAATTCGCGGCGGCGGTGCTGGCGCGGGCCTCCCAGGTGGTGACCATCGAGATCGAGCAGATCGCCCTGAGGAGCATGGAGGCGGCGGCTCACTACGCGCCGGTGCGGCCGGGGCCGTCGGTGCTGCGCTACGTGCAGGACCGGGCGCTGCAGAAGCGCTGGCTCAAGGACCATGGTTTTCCCGTGGGGCCGTACCGGGAGGCGACCACGCGCGAGGAGCTGGTGGCGGCGGTGAAGGCGCTCGGGGGCGACTGCTACGTCAAGATCGCCCGCGGCGGCTACGACGGTCGGGGGCAGGCGCGCATCCATCACCCCGCGGAGGCGAACGCGGCCTGGGACGCGATCGCCGGGCCGTGTGTGGTGGAGCAGGCGCTGCCGCTCGAGGCCGAGCTGTCGGTGCTGGTGGCGCGGCGGCCGAGCGGCGCCATGGCCGTCTATCCGGTGGCGCTCAACCATCACGAGCATCGCATCCTGGCCTGGTCGGTGCTGCCGGGGCCGGTGTCCGACCGGGTGGCCACGGAGGCAGCGACCCTCGCGCGGGGCATCGCCGAGGGGCTCGGCGTCGAGGGGCTCCTCGTGGTGGAGCTGTTCCTGCTCGGCGATGGGCGGCTCCTCGTCAACGAGCTCGCGCCGCGGCCCCACAACAGCTATCACGCGAGCGAGATCGCCTGTGCTACGAGCCAGTTCGAGCAGGCGGTGCGCGCGGTGTGCGACTTGCCGCTCGGCTCGGTGGAGGTGGTGCGGCCGGCGGCGATCGCCAACCTGCTCGGGGAGCTGTGGCTCGGCGCGCACCCGCCGTCGTTCGACGCGGCGCTCGCCATCCCCGGGGTGCGGCTCCATCTGTATGGCAAGCGGGTGCCGCGGCCGGGGCGCAAGATGGGCCACCTGTCCGCCAGCGGCGCCTCGCCCCAGGAGGCCGTGGCCAAGGTCAAGGCCGCCCTGGAACGGCTCACGACATGACGAGATCAGGCCCCGAGCGCGCGAGATCGACGGCGCCCGAAGACCCCGGTGGGACGCCGTCGCTGGCTGCGCCGTAGGAGGCGGACGACGGTGGTTTTCGGGCTGAGAGCGGACGGGCGGGGTACAATGCCTTTTGACTGGATATGCACACTTTGATACGCATTTTTCGTCCGGGGAGGCGACTTTGCTCGTCTGTCACCAGTGCGGGAGAGAAAACCAGGAGACATACCGGTTTTGCCTGGGCTGTGGCGCCGAGGTCGATCCCCATGACGCAACGGTGCCGAGCGCACCACCCACGTTCGATCGGGACCAGGGGTCCTTCTTCGCTGCCGGGAGGTCTCCATCGGCAGCATCGGCCGCGGCTGGAGGAATGGTGAGCACGATGCAAGGAGGGGCCGGTTCGGGAAAGCGCTGTCCGCAATGCGGCGCGGACGTGACGGGGTTTGCCTTCTGCGGTCAGTGCGGCACGCGCGTGGTCACGACGCCCAAGTCGTCGCCGCGAGGAATGACGCCGCCGCCGGCGCCCGCGGCGTCGCGCGCGCCCCGCGGCAAGCTGATCCTCATCCGGCCCGATGGCAGCGAGGGGGGCAGCGCGCCGATCTTCGATGGGTCGAACCTGATCGGCCGCGGCACGGGGCCGCTGTTCGACGCCGACAACTACCTCTCGCCGCGCCACGCCGACCTCATCCTCAGTCCGCCCGGCCTGCTCGTGCGCGACACCGGCAGCTTGAACGGGGTGTTCGTCAAGTTGACCGAGGAGGAGGAGCTGGCCGATCGGGACGTGTTCCGCATCGGCCAGGAGCTCCTGCGCTTCGACGTCATCCACAACTCGGTGCCGCTCGAGGACGGGACGCACCTCATGGGGTCGCCCAACCCGGGGTTCTGGGGGCGCCTCACCCTCATCATCGGTCGTGGTCAGGACGGGTCCGCCTTCCCGCTCTCGGGCGAGGCGATCATCCTCGGGCGCGAGCGCGGTGACATCCTGTTTCCCGAGGATGGCTACGTCTCGGGCACACACACGCGGCTGTCCAAGCGCGGCGACCGCTACTTCCTCGGCGACATGAACAGCTCGAACGGCACGTTCATGCGCGTGCGCAATGAGCGGGCGGTCCGCTCGGGCACCTACCTGCTCATCGGGCAGCAGCTGTTCCGGGCGCAGTACTCCTGAGCCTGACCCCCCTCAACCCGCTGTGCTCCGGGTTCGCGCCCGGTCTCTTCTTCGGCATCGGCCATGTGTGACACCGTGGTGGTGGTCGGCGACCACGGCGTGTGGTTCGCCAAAAACTCGGATCGCGCCGCCAACGAGGCCCAGGTGCTCGATTGGCAGCCGGCGCGCCACCACCCGCCCGGGAGCATGGTGCGCTGCACGTACCTCACCATCCCGCAGGCGCCGCGCACCCACGCGGTGCTCCTGTCGCGTCCCTACTGGATGTGGGGCGCCGAGATGGCGGCCAACGAACATGGCGTCCTCATCGGCAACGAGGCGGTGTTCACGCGTCATGGCGTGCCGCGCCGTGGGCTCACGGGCATGGATCTCCTGCGCCTCGCCGTGGAGCGCGCCGAGACGGCGGAGGCGGCGGTGGCGGTGATCATCGGCCTGCTCGAGCGCTATCCCCAGGGCGGGGGCTGCGATCACGAGAACCCGCGGTTCAGTTACTTCAGCAGCTTCATCGTGGCCGATCGCCGAGGCGCCTTCGTGCTCGAGACGGCCGGCCGCCATCACGCGGTCGAGCGCGTGCGGGGCGCGCGCACGATCTCGAATGGCCTCAGCATCCCCGGCTTTGCCGAGCGTCACGGCGATCCGGTCCGGACCTGGGCCGCCGATGCCCGGTCGCGGCGCACCCGCACCCAGGCGCTGGCAGAGCAGGCGCGGGACGTGGGAGACCTCATGGCGCTCCTGCGCGACCACGGCGAGGGCAGCGGCCCGGACCGGGGCGCCGGCCTCCGGTATTCCTGGTTCAACGGGGCCATGCGGGGGCCCTGCATGCACGCCGGCGGGCTCGTCGCCGCCTCGCAGACGGTGGCCTCATGGGTGGCGCACCTGTCGCCGGAGACCCCAGGGACACGAGCAGTCGCAGGGGGCCCTCCGGGGGACGCCCTCTGGGTCACGGGGACGGCGGCGCCCTGCACGAGCCTCTTCAAGCCGGTGCGGGTCGATCGCCCGCTCTCGACGGATCCCGAACTGGGGCTAGGTCCGCGACCGACCGATCGCGCCGACGCGGACTCCCTCTTCTGGCGCCACGAGCGGCTGCATCGCGCCGTGCTCCGCGATCCCGGGGCGCACCTCGGGCGCCTGGCCGCCGAGCGCGACGCCGTGGAGGCGCGCTGGCGGGCGGCGCCGCCCGAGCCCGAGGCGGCGTTTGCCGAGGCCAGCGCCTTGCTCGAGCGCTGGACCGCGGAGCTCGCGCAGGCACCCGTAGGAAACACCCGGCCGACCTGGGCCGCGCGCTACTTCGAGAAACGCGACCGTCACGCAGGGCTCGCACCCGGAGCCGCGCCGGAGCGACCGAGCCCGCGGCCCTGGGTGCGGCGGCCCCCCTGGGATTGATCTTCCTCCAGATGCCGTGAGGCCACCGGCTCCGGTGGCTCCGGTGAGGCCGAAGTCCCCGATCTCCAGGACCCTTCCTGTATAATTCCCGCTCCGAGGAGCCCCGATGGACATCCAAAAAGTCATGCTGGTGGACGACGAGCCCGACATTCGCAAGATCGGCCAGATGAGCCTCGAACGCGTAGGCCACTGGGCCACGGTCATGGCGACCTCGGGCAGCGAAGCGATCGAGCTCGCCCTGCGCGAGCGCCCCGACGTCATCCTTCTCGACGTCATGATGCCCGGCATGGATGGGCCGACCACCTTCCAGCGGCTGCGCGAGCAGCCGAGCCTGGCCCACATCCCGATCATCTTCCTCACCGCCAAGGTGCAGCAGACCGAGATCGACCGCTATCACAGCCTGGGGGCCGCCGGCGTCTTACGAAAGCCGTTCGACCCCCTCAGCCTGCCCGAGGAGATCAGCAGCCTCCTCGCCGCACGCCCGTAGCTTGAGCCACGCGCCCATCGACATCGAACGGCTGTTCGCCCTCTCGCCCGATCTCCTGTGCATCACCGATGCGCGCGGTCGCCTCCTGCGGCTCAACCCCTCCTGGGAGAAGCTCGGCTACACCATCGACGAGCTGCTCGACGCGCCGCTCGAGGACTTCCTCCATCCCGACGACGTCCTCACCACCGCCTCGGTCTTCTTCCAGATCGGCGTCACCATGAGCACGGCGCGCTTTGCCCATCGCTTCCGGTGCAAGGACGGCTCCTATCGCTGGCTCAACTGGCACGCCACGCTCGACCCCGAGGCGAGCTGCATCTACGCCGTCATCCGCGAGAGCCTGGCCGGCATGGGCGAGCAGGCCCCGCCCGAGGAGGCCGAGCGGCGCCTCAGCACGGCCCTGCAGACCAACGAGCTCTACCGCCAGCTCTTCGAGACCTCGAACAGCATGGTGGCCATCGCCGACTTCGACGGCTACTTCCGGCACGTGAACCCGGTGTGGACGCGCGTCCTCGGCTACTCGCACGCCGAGCTGTGCGCCGTCCCGTTCATGCACTTCGTCCACCCCGAGGACATCGCCACCACCCTGGCCGAGAGCCACAAGCTCCTCGGCAACGACCGCATCACGACCACGGCGTTCGTCAATCGCTACCGGTCCAAGGACGGCACCTACCGCTGGCTGTCGTGGAACGCGGCCACCGACCCGCTCACGCGACTCACCTACGCCATCGCCCACGACATCAGCGACCTCATCGAGACGCGCGAGCGGCTGCAGCACAGCGAGGAGCTCCTCCGGGAGACCTCGCACATGGCCAAGGTCGGCGGCTGGGAGCTCGACCCCGTGACGCTCAACCCCATGTGGTCCGAGGAGGTCTATCGCATCCACGAAGTGCCGACCGACCAGGCGCCCACCCTCGAAGAGGCCATCAACTTCTTCGCCCCCGAGGCGCGCCCGAGCTTCCGGCGCGCGCTCGGCGCGGCCATCACCGAGGGTCAGCCCTTCGACCTCGAGCTGCCGCTCGTCACCCTCGGCGGCAAGAGCCTGTGGGTGCGCATCACCTGCCGGCCCGAGCGGACCGTCGACAAGGTCGTGCGTCTCCGCGGCACCCTCCAGGACATCTCCGAGCAGAAGGCCGCCGAGCGGGTCAAGAGCGAGTTCGTCTCCGTGGTCTCGCACGAGCTGCGCACCCCGCTCACCTCCATCCGCGGCTCCCTGCGCCTCATCGAGGGCGGCAAGACCGGCGAGCTGCCCGCCGACGCCATGGACCTCGTCCGCATGGCCAACTCCAACTGCGAGCGCCTCCTCCGGCTCATCAACGACATCCTCGACCTCGACAAGATCGAGGCCGGCAAGCTGCGGCTGCGGCTCGAGCAGCTCGAGCTGCGAGAGGTCGTCGATCGTGCCGTGCGCAGCGTCCAGGGCCTCGCCACCGAGTCCGGCGTCACCCTGAGCATCGCGCTCGCGTCGCCGGCCGCGGTCGAAGGCGACCTCGACCGGCTGGTCCAGGTGCTCACCAACCTCCTCTCGAACGCCATCAAGTTCTCGCCGCCGCAAAGCGACGTGCACATCGTCGGGGGCGCGGGTCGCGAGGGGCGCGTGCGTCTGTCGGTCCAGGATCAGGGGCCGGGCATCCCGCCCGAGCAGATCCCGCGACTCTTCGGCAAGTTCCAGCAGCTCGATTCGAGCGACACCCGGACCAAGGGCGGCACCGGCCTCGGGCTGGCCATCTCCAAGGCGATCGTGGAGCAGCACGGAGGCGAGATCGGGGTCGAGAGCGAGGTGGGGAGGGGCACCGTCTTCTGGTTCGAGCTGCCGTCCGCCCCCGGTGCCCACCTCGGCCGGCGCCGCACCCGCTGGCCGCGCCGCGACACCCCGCACCGCGACACCTCACGCTAATCTGAGGTCAGTACCAGCCGATGGGGTTCTCGTCGAGGTTGATGTGCACCTGCTTGGTCTCGAGGTACTCCTCCAGGCCCCACTTGCCGAGCTCGCGGCCAAAGCCCGAGGCCTTGTAGCCCCCCCAGGGCGCCTCGACGTAGGTCGGCTGCATGTGGTTGACCCACACGATGCCCGCCTCGAGCTGGCGCACCACGCGGAGCGCCTTGTAGATGTCGCGCGTCCAGACCGCAGCCGCCAGCCCGTACTGCGTGGCGTTGGCGATGGCGAGCGCCTCGGCCTCCCCGTCGAACGGGATCACGCTCATCACCGGCCCGAAGATCTCCTCCTGGGCGATGCGCGCGTTGTTGTCCACGTCGTAGAACACCGTCGGCTCGATATACCAGCCGCGTTCGAGCCCCTTCGCCTTCCCGTGGCCATGGCCCTGCGGCGTCCCACCGCCCGCCGCCAACTTGGCCTCCTGGTGCCCGATCTCGAGGTACTTGGCGACGCGGTCGCGCTGCGCCGCGCTCACGAGCGGCCCCATCTTCGTCTCGCGGTCGAGCCCCGGGCCGAGCCGGATGGATTTCGCCTTGGCCGCCACCGCCTCGACGAAGCGCGAGTAGATCTTACGCTCCACCAGCACCCGGCTCCCGGCCGAGCACACCTCGCCCTGGTTGATGAACACGCCGAAGAGCGCGCCGTCCACCGCCGCCTCGAAGTCGGCGTCGGCGAAGAAGATATTCGGGGACTTGCCGCCGAGCTCGAGCGACACGCGCTTCAAGCTCTCGGCCGCGTTCTTCATGATGAGCTTGCCGACGTCGACGCTGCCCGTGAAGGCGATCTTGCGCACGTGCGGGTGCGCGACGAGCGGCCCGCCCGCCTCCGGTCCATCGCCCGTCACGATGTTGACCACCCCGGGCGGGAGGCCCACCTGAGCGAACTCCTTGGCCAGCTCGAGGATGGTGAGCGGCGTCTGCTCGGCGGGCTTGAGCACCACCGTGCAGCCCGCCGCCAGAGCCGGCGCGATCTTCCAGGCCGCCATGAGGAGCGGGTAGTTCCAGGGGATGATCTGACCCGCCACCCCCATCGGCTCGCGCAGCGCGAGCGACAGCGCGTTGGCCGGCACCGGCAAGACCTCGCCGTGGATCTTGGTGGCGAGACCGCCGTAGTACTCGAAGCAGGTGGCGGCGTCGTCCATGTCGAACTCCGACTCGACGATGGGCTTGCCCGAGTTGCGGGTCTCGAGCTCGGCCAGCTCGGCGCGACGGGCGCGCACCCGCTCCGCGAGCCGGAGGAGGATGCGGCCGCGCTCCTGCGCCGTGGTCGTCTTCCAGCCGCCGTAGAAGGCGCGATGCGCCGCCTGGGCCGCGCGGTCGACGTCGGCGGCGGTGCCGGCCGGGCAGGTCGCGATGACCCCTTCGGTGGACGGGTCATAGACGGGGAAGGTCCCGCCGCCGGCAGCAGGTACGAACTCTCCGTTGATGTACATGCGGTAGTCGGTCACGGGCACCTCCTGTCGTGTGGGGGAGGCAATATACCCTTGGGGAGGCAGCAAGGGCTCGGCGAGCGCTGCTGCCTCACGCTCACGGAGGACGTCGGAGATGGGCGCGATATACTCCCCTCATGGACGTTGCATCGAAGCCACCTCCACCAGGGTTCGACGAGATGTCACCCGATGAGCAGCTCGACTACATCCAGGCTCTATGGAGACGGATGCTGGCGCATCCGGAGACGATCCCGGTGCCCGACTGGCATCGGCAGATCATCGGCGAACGCCTGGCTGAATATCGCGCTGGAAAGGCCGGGGCAGGACGATCGTGGGAGGAGGTGCGGCGAGACCTGCAGGCCGAGTTGTCTCGCCGCCTCTGAATTCCGCTACTTGATATCCTCCTTCGACGAGCCCTTCTTGGTCTTCTTGGAGGCCGGCCAGAGGTGCGGATGGCGCTCGCGGATCGAGGCGCAGGCGCGGGACGTGTAGATGTAGTGATCCACCATCTCCATCTGCAAGGTCTTTCCTCCGCGAATCAGTAGGCGAGTGAGCTTCAGATCTTCCGGAGAGGGCTCTAGCCCTCCATTTGGGTGGTTGTGTGCGCAGACAATGGCTCTGGCACCAAAGAGGATGGCGTTGCGATAGACGAGGTTTAGGTCAATCGTCACACGATGGTAGCTGCCGGAGGCGATGACTTTGTAGCCTCGAACTTCACGGGCCTCGTTCAGTATCAGGAGCAGGAAATGTTCCTGGTCATCTTCGAGGTTTGCATACGCCGCTCGCAGGACCTCCTCGATCGAAGGAGGAATCGTCGTGGTGTCCAAGTGGAAGGCCCACGTTTCATGGCGTTCGATCTTCAATACGGCGGTGCGAAACCTCGCGCGGTAGATCGTGTTGACGCGGTCGAAGTTGATGATGTCGGGCGGTAAGCGCGGCGGCACGAGCGGACGCTAGCACATCCGGATGCGGGGAGGGATCTCCATAGAGAGAACGCAGGACTGCCATGTCTTCTCGCTCTTCGTCGAAGCCTGTGAGGCGGGCCATGGCGTAGGGCCCGCGCCATCGCTGCGGCCACTCAAAGGATCAGCGTGCGGCAGCAAGTGCCCCCGTGAACGGTTCCGCGGATCTTACGGGCCCACCCCTCTCAACCCCCCTCCGCACATAAAACTTGTCTGCCATCGCGGAGTAAAACGGGTCGTGTACATAAAACTCGTCTGTCATCGCGGACCAAATGACTCGTGCACATAAAACTTGTCTGCCATCGCGGATAAAAACGGGTCGTGCACATAAAACTCATCTGTCATCGCGGACCGAGGCCTCTCCTGCGTAGCTCCCTCACCTGCGCCAAAGGCTCCCCCCCCCGCGCGCTCTGCCAGCGAGCGAAAAGAATGGCACCGCTCGGCAGCTTGGCTACCATGTCAACATGGCGAAGAACAAAGACAAGTCGCTCCCCGTGGCGACCCGGACCCTGGCCGTGCCGACGGTCGAAGAGTCGGCCATCGTGTTCGCGCGCATCCGACCGCTCGCC
>DATAGU010000245.1:0-19413 GCA_036263495.1 Polyangia bacterium
TTTCAGTGTGCGCAGAGGCGCTTTCTGAAAGCGCCTCTGCGCACACTGAAAGCGCCCCTACGCGCACTGAAAAGGGCTCTACGCGCACTGAGAGCGCCCCTGCGCGCACTGAAAGCGCCCCTGCGCGCACTGAAAACGCCCCTGCGCGCACCCGAAGCGCCCCTGCGCACATCCAAAACGCCCCTGCGCACATCCAAAGCGCCCCTGCGCACATCCAAAGCGCCCCTGCGCGCGCAGGGAGCGCCTCCCCCGTCCGCCGAACCGGCACCCCCGCGCGCCGAGGCGGCCTCCCCACCCGACAATGCGACCTCTCCGTTTGCCGAAGCGGCGTCGCTGTCCGCCGAAGCGACGCCGCCGCCGGCCGAAGCGACGCCGCCGCCCGCCGAAGCGACGTCACCGCCCGCCGAAGCGACGTCGCCGCTCGCCGAAGCGACGTCGCCGCCCGCCGAAGTGACCTCCTGTTCGCTCAAAACGCCCTTTTGGCGCTCGGCGGCAGGCCCGCCCCGGCTGTCGAATCGTTCGCCACCTGTGCCGCCTTGGCCGAGGGCTTGCGATCGGCCGGTTGTTGTTCCTATCCTCTCACCGACGACGGGCCGCGTGTGGTCGCCGGCGACGCCGCCCTGGCCGCGATGAGCGGCGGCACCATCGAGATGAGACGACTCTTCAAACGATCGTTGTGGGGATGGATGGCTCTTCTGGTGGCGTGCGCGCCGCGCGCGGCGATCCGGGGCGGCACGGCGCCGCTGGTGGACCACCACCAGCACCTGCTGAGCCCGGCGGGGGCCGAGTTGATCTCGACCCCGGCGCAGCCGATCGTCGAGGTGCCCGCCCCGCTGGATCGCCTGCTGCG
Organism: Polyangia bacterium; assembly: GCA_036263495.1. Taxonomy (GTDB): domain Bacteria; phylum Myxococcota_A; class Polyangia; order Palsa-1104; family SHYY01; genus DATAGU01. The sequence goes on from DATAGU010000245.1 coordinate 851, forward strand.
CGAGCGGGAGCGGCGCTGGGGCGACGCGAGCGCGCTGGGCGAGCTGTTCGTCGAGGACGCGATGGTCTTCAGCAGCCCGAGCGCGGGCTGGATCCGCGGGCGCGCGGCGGCCGCGGCCTACCTGCCGCAGCGCTTCGACGGGCCGTACCACCTCCGTCCGATCGCGGCGCGCATCGACGGCGGCGCCGCTCACGTCACCGGCTACATGACCGAGGGGGAGGGCCCGGGGGCCGACGATTTCGGCTTCTTCCACATCGAGGCCATCCGGGGGGGGCGACGGCGCGTGGCGGATCGCGGCGGAGACGCACACGTTCCCCGGACCCACGAAGAAGAAGCCGGAGACGGCGCGGCAACTGGTGGAGGCGCTCGACCGCGCCGGCATCCGGCGCGCGGTGGTCTTGTCGGACGCATACTATTTCGGCACCGCGCGCGGCAGGCCGCTTTCCGACGAGGCGGGCCAGGTGCGCGCGGAGAACGACTGGACCGCCGCGCAGGTGGGCGAGTTCCCCGAGCGCCTGGTCGCGTTCTGCAGCTTCAATCCGCTCAAGGACTATGCGATGGCGGAACTGGACCGCTGCGCGTCGAGCGGTCGGTTCCGCGGCTTGAAGCTCCACTTCGGCGGCGCGCAGCTCGACTTCGATGACGCGGAGCAGGTGGCGAAGGTGCGTCGCGTGATGGAGGCGGCGAACCGGCTGCGGCTGCCGATGATCATCCACGTGCGCTCGAGCGGGAAGTGGGGGCGCGAGCACGCCGAGATCTTTCTGCACCAGCTGGTCGCGGCCGCGCCGGACGTGCCGATCACGGTGGCGCACCTGTGGGGCGGCGAGAACTATTCGGAGTCGGCGCTGGCGTACTTCGCCGACGCCGTGTCGGCCGGCCACCGGGCGACGAAGAATCTCTACTTCGACGTGGCCGAGTGCTGGCTCTTCGGCGGCCCGCGCGAGCGCGAGGCGATGGTGCGCCGCATGCGCCAGATCGGCCTTGGCCGCATCCTCTACGGCTCCGACGCCGGCAAGGCCGAGCCGCGCGAGTCCTGGGCCGCGTTCGCCCAGAAGATGCCGCTGACCGACGGCGAGCTGCGCGCGATCGCGGGCAACGTCGCGCCGTACCTGCGCGGGCGGTAACGCGCGCCGTCGCACCTCGATGGCTGAAGGCTGCGCCGCGCCGCGGCCCGAAGCCGTCCTCAGCTCAGCGACTCTCGCGGCTCAGAGGAGCCGGTGGGCCCCCTGCCGCCATCGCGGTGAAATCCACCTCCAGGATGGGCAGGGAGAAATCAGAGGAGGACGCGTCGACGCAGGTCAGCATGAGGGGCAGGATGACCGTCTGGGCGACTGTCGGCAGCCGCCACAAGGCCTCCCTCCCGTGGATGATGAATTGCACCGGCTGGTCGGGGCGCAACAGGCCGCGGGGGAACTGCACCGTGCCCATGTAGTCGTCGCCGCTCGCGACCAGATCGAAGAGCCGCATCCCGATCTGTCCCTGGAGCCGGTCTCTGCTGAGCCAGAAGCTCACCCTGTGGATCGGGGACGCCGCCTCTGCGCCGATGCCCTGCGCCGACGCCGCGCCCGTGCTCCCCACGGCGCCTTCGATGCGGCGCCCGCGGTCCTCGAGTCCCAGGGGCGTCGTCTCCGTGACCTCCAGATAGCTCGCCCACAAGATGGGCGGGCCGCCCTGGGGCGCGGGCGAGAGGAACCCGTTCATGCGCAGGTGGGGACCCTTGCCCGATGCGTTGTAGTTCACATCCACGCCGCAGACCTGACCGGAGAGCGTGGCCCTGTAGGGCGTGCTCTGCGCTGGCTCCTCGTGTGCCTGCCACGCCTCGGTGTGCTTGATGGCAAAGTATCGCCGGTCGGTGTAGCCGAGCTCGATTCGCTGCGGCTGGGCTCGCTCCGGCCCCGTGGCGCAAGCACAAAGTCCGGCGGCCAGGATCAACCAGAAGCCACGGTGTTCCATGGGGTCCTCCCTGGCGCTCTTATAGGCGCTGGGACTCGCCGCTCCAGGGCATTGCGCGCAATCGCCCGTCCCCTGGGTGTATCCCCGGGAAGGAGGCGAGCGCTGCATGTAGGTCGTGCTCCAGTGGACAGCTCACGCGCAGGACTTCGGTGACCTTCCGCGGAAGGTCGCCGTCACGGCCGGGGGAGGCGACGTACAATCAGACCGCGATGGAACCCCCTTCCGAAGAGCCCCTGCTCACGACCGCCGAGGTGGCGGCGCTCCTCCAGATCCACCCCAAGCAGGTGTATCGCCTGCTGCGACGCGGGCTGCCCGGACGGCGCCTCGGGGGGGAATGGCGTTTCCTGCGGCGCGAGGTGCTGGCGTGGATGGGACAGGCCGGCCGCGAGGAGGTGGCGGCGGAGGCCGAGCCGGAGGCGGACCGGGGCGAGGCCGCTGCTCCTGGTGGGGCGGGCGGCGGGGCCCCTCCGTTCCTGGCCGCCAATGGCGACGTGGCGGTCGAGCTCTTGCTCGCCCTGGTCAATGAGGGGGCGCCGATCCTCGGGTTCGTGCAGTCGGATCGCGAGCGCGCTCTGCGGCTCCTCGAACGCGGGCGGGTGCTGGCGGCCGGCTGTCATGGTCAGGGGCCGCCGGCGCGGCTCGGGTCGGTGCGCCTCGCGCGCATCCACCTGGTCGAGCGGGAGGTCGGGCTCGTGGCGGTGGGCGAGGTGCCGCCGCTGGCCCGGCTCGGGAAGCTGCGCTTTGCCACCCGTCCCCCGTCGGCGGGCATCGTCGTGCATCTGGACGAGGCGATCCGGCGCGAGCGGCTCGACGCGCGCAAGGTCCTGGCGGGCGCGCGGCCGCTCGAGTCGCATCGCGAGGTGGTGTGTGCGGTGCTCCGGGGGGAGGCGGACGTGGGGTTGGCGACGCGCTCCTGGGCCGCGCGTCTCGGCCTCGGCTTCCGGGCGCTGGCGACCGAGGGGTATGGCCTCCTCGTGCGCGCCGCGGACCTCGGCGATGCCCGCGTGGTGCGCCTGTGCGAGGTGGCGCAGAGCGAGGAGTATCGCCGCGCCGTGGCGGCGGTGCCGGGCTACGACGCGGCCGGCTCGGGGGATATTCGCTACGACCGCGACGAGTCGCTGCGTCCGGCCGGGTAGAGCTAAGATATCCGTGAGGGGATCATGGATTGCGATGAGCTTATGTTTACGAGCCATGCGCTTGCCCGCATGTTCGAGCGCTCCATCTCACCTGATGATGTGAGGCAGGTGATTGTTGAGGGGGAGCAGATCGCCGAGTATCGCGATGACCGTCCTTATCCGAGCTACCTGCTGCTCGGCACCGTGGCGGGGCGAGTGATTCACGTCGTCGTGGCCCGAGATATGGCCGCTCGACGCTGTCATGTGATCACGGTGTACCTTCCCGATGCATTGTTGTGGGACAATGAGTTCAAGAGGAGACAAAGACGATGACCTGTCAGCTATGCAGGCATGGAAATGCACTGCCGGGCACGACGACGGTCGTGCTGCGGCGGGGGGAAGCCACGATCGTGATCAAGGGCGTTCCGGCGGATGTCTGCGAGAACTGCGGGGAGGCCTACCTGGCGGAGGCGATTGCAGAGCGCGTGTACGCAGCGGCCGAGTCGGCTGTGCGCTCTGGCGCTGAGGTGGAGATCCGCCGCTTCGCTGCGTGAGCCTAAGGCGCTCCGTCCTTGAGCAAGGTCGTGGCGGGTCCCTCGGCGCGGAGCCGGCCGGCTTCGAGGTGGAGGATCCGCTGGCCCAGCGTCCGCGCCTCTTCCGCGTCATGGGTGACGAGCAGGACCGGCAGCGGGGCGTCGCGCACGTACGCGAGCAGGTCGGCGCCGAGGTCGCGGCGCAGCTCGCGCTGCAGGGCGGTGAAGGGCTCGTCGAGGAGCAGGACCCGCGGCGCGCGGGCCAGGGCGCGGGCCAGCGCCACGCGCTGGGCTTCGCCGCCGGACAGCGTGGTCGGCCGGCGGCTCGCCACGTGGCTGACATGCATCCGTTCGAGCATGGCCAGGGCGCGGTGCCGCCGCTCGGCGCGGCCGAGGCGCGGGTCGATGCCGTAGGTCACGTTGTCGAGCGCGCTCAAGTGGGGGAACAGCGCCAGGGACTGGAACACGAAACCGACGCTGCGGCGATGCGCCGGCCGGTCGATGCCCGACGCGGCGCTGAACCACACCTCGTCGCCGAGCGCGATGCGGCCGGCGGCGGGCCGGACGAGGCCGGCGAGGGCCGCGAGCAGGGTGCTCTTGCCGGCGCCCGAGGGGCCGAACAGGATGGAGATGCCGGGCGGCAAGGTGAAGGCCACGTCGAGCACGAACCCGGCCGCGGGCGGGGCCGAGGCCGCGGGCGCGGGCCGATACCGGAGGGTCACGGCGAGCGAGGCGGGCCCCTCAGAGGTCATTCCGCCGCCCCGTGAGGGTGAGCTTGTTGACGAGGTAGAGCACGAGCACGACCACCGCGCTCAGCACCGCGACCAGGCCCGCGGCCTCGGCGTCGCGTTGCGCCTGCAGCGCGTCGTACACGGCCAGGGCCGCGGTCTGCGTCTCCCCGGGGATGTCGCCCGCCACCATGAGCGTGACGCCGAAGTCGCCGAGGGAGCGGGCGAAGCCGAGCATGAGGCCGGCCACGAGGCCCCGGAGCGCGAGCGGCGCCTGCACGGTGAAGAAGGTGCGCAGGGGGCCGGCGCCGAGCGTGCGGGCGGCGCGGCCGAGCGTGGGATCCACGGCCTCGAGCGCGGCGCGCGCCGACTTGGTGATGAGCGGCAGGGCGCCGATGGTGGCCGCGATCACGGCGGCGGTGCGGGTGAACACGATGGGGCCGCCGGTCAGGCGCTCGAACAGGGCGCCGAGGGGGCTGCGCCGGCCGAGCGACACGAGCACGTAGTAGCCGAGGACGGTGGGCGGCAGGACGAGCGGGGTGGTGATGAGGACGTCGAGGAGGTCGCGGCCCGGGAAACGCCGCAGGGCGAGGAGCGCGCCCACGGCGATGCCGAGGGTTCCGGCGATGAGGGTGGCGAGGAGGGCCACTTCCAGGGACAGGGCCAGGGGGGCGGAGATCACTCGCGGTGTTCTCCTCGGGCTGGGGGCGGCGGGGCGGCCGGGCGCTCGGTCTCGCCGGGCAGGAGGAAACCGAAGCGCCGCATCACCGCGTGCCCTTCGTCGCTGTTGACGAAGGCGGTGAAGCGGCGGGCCAGGGCGGCACGCTCGCCTTGGGCACCCCGGGCGCCCTGGGCGCAGACCACGAGCGCCTGGTCGATGGGTTTGTGGAGCGAGGGCGCGACCGGCAGGCTCCAGCCGCCCGGCGTCACCGTGGCCAGGGACAGGGCCACGAACGCGACGTCGGCGTTGCCGGTGCGGGCGTACTCGAGCGCCTGCTGCACGTTCTCGCCGAAGACCAGGCGTGGTTTGACCGCCTCCCACACGCCGGCGCTGCGGAGCGCCTCCTCGGCGGCGCGGCCGTACGGGGCGTGCTCGGGGTTGGCGATCGCGATCTTGGTGAAGCGCCGATCCTCGAGATCACGGAGCGTCTGCGGCGGCATCACCTGGGTCTTGGCAGACCACCAGAGCACGATCCGGCCGTAGGCATAGAGCGCCTGCGTGCTGCCGTCGCAGCGCCCGGCGCGGACCACGTCCTCGACGAAGGAGACGTTGGCGGCGGCGAACACGTCGAAGGGGGCGCCTTCCTTGATCTGGCGCGCGAGGAGGCCCGTGGAGCCCAGGGAGAGGACCACCGGGACGCCGGTGCGGGCTTCGAAGCGCGCTCCGAGATCGCGGAAGGCGAAGGCGAGGTCCGCGGCGGCCGCGACCTTGAGCGGCATCCGGGCCGAGGCTCCCGGGGGCGAGGACGAGCGGCAGGCCACGAGCAGGAGCGCCGCGATGAGCGCCGGGGCGAACCCCCTGCTCCTGCGCCGGAACGCCACAGGGGGATGCCGTCGCTGGCTGGGCCGCAGTCGGCAGACCACGGGGGTGTTTCGGCTTCGATGGGCCGGCCGGGATCGATGCATCGGGGACATCCTAGCCCGGGGAACAATGGGTCACAAACGGGAGCGACTGCGCGCGAAAGGGGGCCTGCGAAGACCTCCTGGGCTCCGGCGGGCGTCAGCCGGGCCGCCGGGCGCGGGTGAGCTCGCGGTCGAGGAAGTAGGCGGCGCTGATGAGCCCGAGGTGGCTGAAGGCCTGGGGGTAGTTGCCGAGGTGCTCGCCCGAGGGGCCGAGCTCTTCGGCATACAGCCCGAGGTGGTTGGCGTAGCCGAGCGCCTTCTCGAAGATGAACCGCGCCTTGTCGAGCTCGCCCGCCCGCGCGAGCGCCTCGACGTACCAGAACGAGCACATGTTGAAGGTGCCTTCGTGGCCGGAGAGGCCGTCGCCGAGCCCTGCCTTGTTGCCGACGTAGCGGAAGACGTGGGAGTCCTGCACGAGGTCCTTCTCGATCGCCCGCAGCGTCGAGAGCCAGCGCGGATCCGTGGGGCTGATGAGCTTGATGAGCGGGATGAGGAGCGAGGCGGCGTCGAGGTCGCGGGCGCCCTTGCGCTGCACGAAGGTGCGCCGCTGGGCGTCCCAGAAGTTCGCGAAGATGTCGCCGTAGATCTGGTCGCGCACGGCGTGCCACTCGGCGAGCGGCGCCGGGAAGGAGCGCTTCTGCGCGAGGCGGATGGCGCGGTCGACCGCCACCCAGCACATGACGCGCGAGAACAGGAACTCCTGCTGCCCGCTCCGCACCTCCCAGATACCCTCGTCGGTGCGGCGCCAGTTGCGGCACACGAAGTCGACGAGCCGGGTGAGGTTGAGCCACAGGTCGTGCGAGATGGGCTGGCCGTACTTGTTGTAGAGGTACACGGAGTCCATGAGCTCGCCGTAGATGTCGAGCTGGAGCTGGAGCGCCGCGCCGTTGCCCACGCGCACTGGCCGCGAGCGGCGGTAGCCCTCCCAGTGCTCGAGCGTCTCCTCGACGAGCTCGTGGCGGCCGTCGATGCCGTACATGATCTGCAGCGAGCCGTCGGGCTTGAGCTCGCCGCAGCGGGCCTCGATCCAGTTCATGAACGCGGCGGCCTCGTCGGTGTACCCGAGCCGGATGAGGGCGTAGAGGGTGAACGAGGCGTCGCGGATCCAGGTGTAGCGGTAGTCCCAGTTGCGCTCGCCGCCGATCTCCTCGGGGAGGCCGAAGGTCGCCGCGGCCACGGTGGAGCCGTACTCGCTCGAGGTGAGGAGCTTGAGGGTGAGCGCCGAGCGATGGATCATCTCGCGCCAGCGCCCCTGATAGGTCGAGCGGGCCACCCAGCTGCGCCAGAAGTTGTTCGTGCGTTTGAAGTTCTCGGCGAGGTAGTGCTCCTGGCTGGCGCAGGAGGCCCGGCCGGGCCGCGCCTCCTCCAGCACGAACCCCGCCTTCTCGTCGCCCCGCAGGGTGAACTCGGCCACGGCCGCGCCGTCCACGACGCGCAGGGGGACGTCGCTGTGCAGGAGCAGCGCCGTGCGGTCCTGGCCCTCGGAGACGAACAGCACCTCGCGCTCGGAGACCGTCTCCACCCGGTGGGAGGCGCGTCCGTAATCGAAGCGTGGGGCGCAGAGCATGCGGAAGGCGATCTCGCCGCGCACGGTCTTGACGCGGCGGATGAGGCTGCGCGGCTGGTGGGACGCGCCCACGGGCATGAAGTCCGAGATCTCGGCCACGCCCTCGGTGAAGAGGAAGCGGGTGAGGAGCACGTTCGAGTCCGGGAGGTAGAGCTGCTTCTGGCGTCCGTGGGACAGGTGGGTGGGGACGATCTGGAAGCGCCCGCCCTTCTCGTCGTCGAGCAGGGCGGCGAAGATGGTGGGCGAGTCGAAGCGGGGGAAGGCCATGAAGTCGATGGACCCGTCGATGCCCACCAGCGCCACGGTGCGGAGGTCGCCGATGATCCCGTAGTTCTCAATCGGCTGGTATGCCATGGCGCGGGATGGTAGGCCCCGCGCCGGAGTGGGAAGGGGGATGTCGCGGTCAGCGCAGGGGCGGGTAGGCGGTCGTCAGGTCGGCGGGGCGCCGGTGATGGCCGCAGGAGTTGATACGATGGAGGCATGGATCTGCGGAGGGTCGGCGTTGTAGCGGTGATCTTGTGCGCGAGCGCGGCGGGATCCCGTGCGGACGACGAGGGATGGCGCGAACCGCCCATCGTCATCCCTGCTGTGCCTCGGGGGAGCGGCTTCCGTCTGGTCGGCGGCAAGATCATGCCCGAGCACTTCAAGTTCTACGTGAAGGTGCCGCACGACCCACACAAGCCGGGGACGGGCGGCTGGAAGGAGGCATGCGTCCATGCGCGCATGCGGGACGCCGAGACCGGGAGGAGTATCCTGTGCCGGTTTCAAACCGGTGTCCCGATCGTCAACGAAGATCAAGGGTTCATTTCCGATGACTTCGCGAGGCAAGAGGCGGCCGAGGCCGCCAACATCGCGGCCTACACTGTGCTGATGAAGGGGACGCCCGTGGGAATCGCCTGCCGCCCCTTCATGGATCTGATGCAGGTCGTGCTCAACAAGAAGCTCTACGGTGCAAGGGTGTATCCATGCGATGGCAAGGTCCCACCGATCAGTTTCGACCCCGGTGACTAGACAAGGCCATGATGAAACGCGAGACCCCTGATGTGAATGAGCTGATCCGGCTGGTGCAGCCATACTACCCACCGGGTCTATTCCAGTTCGATGACGGCTACGACGAGACGCCCGAGGGGCAGCGCTTTCGCCGCTTGTGGGACGAGGGACTCAAGGACGAGGGCGCCTGGCAGGCGATGCTGGAGGCGCTGCGCACGGCACACCCCGAATGCACGCTGTGGGATTACACGATCCCGTTACATGGAGTATGTCGATATCTCCGTATCATTCTCCAACCCCCAGAGACGCCGCCCGGGCAGCCGGAGTACACGGAGGTCTGTGGGCTGGCCAGCGTGATCGCGCCTTACTACATCATCTTCAGCTCGTATCACTGCCGCGAACCCTCGGGACAGTATTCCGATTCGGTCATCGCCTGGGACCCCAAGGGGGGGCGATGCGGCCACTACGCGCGCATCCTGAGTGAGCACTTCGAGCAGTATCTCGGCCATCGGCCGATCGCGTGGGAGGCGCTGCAGGTGATCGTGCCGGACCTCAGCACCGGGCTCGTCGATCCCGGCGATGCGACGCTCCTGGATCTGCTCTTCATCGATCGCAGGAGCATCCGATGATCGGGTGGATGCGCGCGTGGCCATGCACGGTCAGCGCAAGGGCCGCGATCAGCGCAGGGGCGGGTAGGCGGTCGTCAGGTCGGCGGGGATGTCGCGGGCCTGGATGATGCGGCGATAGGCGGCCACGGACTTGCGGGCCCGCCGCACCTTCTGCGGGTCGTTCTTGTCCACGGCATAGAGGCCGAGGCGGATGTCGGCGCCGTGGTTCCACTCGTAGTTGTCCATGAGGGTCCAGTAGTAGTAGCCCTCGATGGGCACGCCCTCGCGGAGGGCGCGCGCGGTCCAGTTGAGCGTCTCCACCACCCAGCGCGCCGCGGTCCCGGTGTCGGTCTGATCCTCGAAGCCGGTCTCGGTGATGATGATCGGCAGGCCGTAGCCTTTGACGAAGTTGAGCGAGTCGTAGAGCCCCTTGGGATCGGCATAGTCGAACTGCAGGTTCGTGGGGTCCACGGTGAGGAGCGGCGAGAGGTCGGGCAGGATGGGGCCCGGCGTGCCGGTCGCCGTGGTGCGGTTGTAGTAGTTGAGGCCGATGTAATCCATGCGGCCGACGAGGTCCTGGCGGGTGACCTGGTTGCCGTCGAAGTTCTCGTCCACCCGGCCGCGGGCGACGCCGTCGAGGAACACCTGGTTGAGGAGATAGTGGAGGTTGTTGGCGCCGGTGACGTCGACCGGGTTGCCGGGGTTGGCGGGCTGGACGGGGGAGATGTTGTAGACGAGGCCCACCCGCGAGGGGCGGCCGTCGTTGTCGGCGTCCACGGTGTCGTACTGCTTGACCGCGTCGTACATGCGGGCGTGGGCCTCGATCATGGCCAGCGTGGCGGTCTTGGCCTCGGCCGAGCGCAGGGACACGCCGGGCGGGTTGGTGCGGGTCGGCGTGAGGAGGATGTAGCCGGCCACGACCACGGCGGTGAACGGCTCGTTGAGGGTGGCCCAGAGGTCGACGTCGTTGCCGAACTCCTTCGCGAGGAAGCCGGCGTACTTGGCGATCTCGGGCACGATGCGGGTGCGGTCGACCCAGCCGCGCGCGGTGCAGGTGCTGAGGTCGGCGTGGCAGGCGACGGCGTCGTGGATCCAGGTGGGTAACGTGTAGTGGTTGATGGTGACGAGCGGGCGCTGGCCACGCTGCCGCAGGGTCTGGAGGAGGCTGTGGTAGTAGGCGAGCGCCTTGGGATCGGCCGCGGCGCGCAGGGCGGTGAAGTTGTCGGCGGCGATGCTCTCGGTGGAGGTGGGGAAGAGGCGGCTCCACTCGATGGAGATGCGCAGGGCGTTGGTGCGGAGCTCGTCGGCGGCGCGCGCGACGTCCTGGGGGTAGAGCTCGTAGAAGCCGGGTCCCACCGAGGGCGGGTCGCCGTTCAAGTAGAGCGTGCTGTCCTGCACGAGCGCGGGGGTCGTGATGTAGGCGTACCAGTCGGAGTTGCGGTCCTCGCACTCGGTCGCGGCCACGGTGGGGCAGCCCATCTCCACCTGGAAGCCGGCGACGGCCGTGCCGAACTGGAAGTTCTGCGGGAAGGGTCTGTCGTCACCCTTGCAGGCGGCGGCGAAGAGCAGGAGGGGCACGAGGGCGTGTCGCTGGAGTCGGGGGGCGAAGTGAAAGGGCATGGGAAACCTCCGGGCGCATGCTAGCAGAGCGGCGCGCTGGCTCGCAGCGGACGGAGGCGGTCGCGGCAACCGAGGTGCGGGCGGTTCTGTGGGGCAACGTGCGGTAACTGTATTTCCGCCAAATGGAATCAACCCTACCGGTGGTCGGCGCCGCGATGGCGCCGGTCCTCCAGCGGCTTCGAGTGTTTGCCCGGCAGGAGGAGACGCTCCTCCTCACAGGGCCCACGGGGGTGGGCAAGTCACAGCTGGCGCGCTGGTGTCATGACCAGTCTTGCCGGAGGCACCGGGTCTTCGAGACCTTGTCCCTGTTGGGGGTGCCCGAGGAGCTGCAGCTCGGTGAGCTGTTCGGGTGGCGGAAGGGGGCCTTCACCGGCGCCATCCGCGACAACCCCGGCAGCGTGGCCCGGGCCCAGGGCGGCACCCTGTTCATCGACGAGATCGACAAGCTGTCGCTGCGCGCCCAGGCGGGGCTGCTCCAGTTCCTCGACAGCCACACCTTCCGGTCGCTGGGCGAGGGCGGCCGGGAGCGGGCGGCGGACGTCCGCATCATCGTCGGCACCAACGTCGATCTGCGCGCCTCGGTGCGGGAGGGGCGGTTTCGTCAGGATCTGTACTATCGCGTCAACGTCTTACCGGTCCGTGTGCCGCCGCTCTCCGAGCGGGTGGACGAGATCGTCGGCTGGGCGGGGTACATGCTGCGGCGCCGGCATCTGGAGAGCGATGCCCGGTGTGGGGTCCGGCTCGCCGAGGCCGCGGCCGCGCGGCTGCGGGCGTCGTCGTGGCCGGGCAATCTGCGCCAGCTCGACAACATCCTGCGCCGCGCCTATGCCCTCGCGGCCGGCGCCCTGGTGGAGGAGGTTCGTGAGGAGCTCGTCATCGATCGGGGACACATCGAGGCGGCCCTCGATGGCGACGAGGAGGAGGAAGAATCGCTCGTGACCCTCCTGCGGCGAGCGGCGAGTGCGTTCGTGCGTGAATGCGAGCGCCGGCGCGGTGATGGAGAGGGGAGGCTGGATCTCGATCAGGCGGATGTGTTCCGTGGCTTTGTCGTGGGCAGGGCGATCCAGGTGGCCGGGGGGCGGGAGCAGGCCATGGAGTGGCTCGGGAAGGGGCACTTGCTGGCCAATCGCAACCATCACCGACTGTTGCGGCGGGAGTGGGAGAAGTTGAGGGCGTTCTGTCAGGCGCTCGGTATCGACGAGGGGGTGATACAGGCCGAGTTGTGGCCGGCAGAGGAGGCGGAGCGAGGGCAGGCCGTGGGGGCGGCGGAGGCACCAGAAGGCGGATAGGGTTCCGGCGCTGCATCCGTCTTTTTCGGTGGCCCTTGCTCAGCGTAGCCAACCCGAGAGCGTGTAGCCGCCGCCCGAGCCGGAGATGACGCCGTGCCAGAGGAACTGCCCGCGCAACTGGTAGCCTGCCTGTCCCGCCTGGCCCCCGGTGATCGCGCCGCCGACGAAGCCTCCCTGCAGCGTCAAGGGTCCTCCCGTGCTCGCATCGATGGGAGGGAGCGCCAGATCGGCGACGGGTGCGCTGAAGTCCGGCGGTGGGACGCCGGAATCGGACGGCGAGACGCTGAAGTCAGGCGCCGGCGTGCTGAAATCGGGGGGCGCGACGCTGAAATCAGGGGGTGAAACGCTGAGGTCAGGCGGTGGGGCGCTGAGGTCGGGCGGCGGCATGGTGAGGTCCTCCGGCTGCGCGCTGGCGTCCTGCGCCCCCACACTTGCGTCCACCACCTGCATGTCCTCGAGCGGCGGCTCCATGTTCAAGGCTGTGCAGCCGCCCAGCAGGCCGCACCCCACCCAGAGCACAATCGCTTTGTGATCTCGTCTCTCCATCATTCATTCGACTCCGGTATCGCTACATGGGCGCCTGTGCAGCAGCGAGGCGCTTGGCACGCGCGTTAGAGCAACCAGCCCGATAGCGTGTAGCCGCCGTTCGAGCCGGAGATGGCGCCATGCCAGAGGAACTGCCCGCGCAGCTGATATCCGCCTTGGCCGCCGGTGAACCCCCCGCCGACGAAGCCCCCCTGCAGTGTCAGGCTTCCGGGGCTGCCTGCGTCGGTGGTCGTCTGCGTCATGTCCGCGACGGCGCTGGTCAGATCGAACGGTGGGGTCTGCAAATCAGGCAGCGGTGGGACGCTCAGGTCCGGAGGGAGGCTCGCGTCGGCCGCCGTGCCCGAATCCTCCGTCTGCATGTCTTCTCCGGGCGGCTCCATGTTCAGGGCCGTGCAGCCGCCCAGGAGCGCGCAACCCACCCACAGCGCAAACACCTTCTGAGTTCGTTTCCGCATCGCTCGACTCCTTGGAGATGGCGTGTTCAGGCATCAAAACGTGGTTCGCAGGCCCACCCCGATCTGCCCTGGCCCCGGGACGAGCTGCGCCCGGGCCTTCGGCCTCCCTTCCCCCGTCCGTGCCGGCAGCGCCAGGAGCAACACGCCCGCCACGGCCAGCACCCCTCCCGTCACGTAACCGGCGATGGCCAGCTGCTGCCCCAGCTCCACGGCGTTCCTCCGCGTCTGGCACTGGGATGGCAAGCTGTCTGGCAGGGCGTGAACACAGGCGTCATCCCGGTTCCAGGCCCGTGCGTTCTGCTCGCGGAGCACGTGCCCCGCGATCCCGACGGCCAGGCCCGCGCCTCCGACCGAGAGGCCGGCGATCCCCAGGGTCCTCTGGAGGGAGCGACCTCGGGGCCGGGGTCGCTCGGCCCGTTCTCGATCCATGACCGGCGGTGGCTGCGGCGACTTCTCGGGCGCCGGCTTCTCGAGGGCCACCGGTGGGGGCGGCGCGATGGGCGTGAGCGCGACCACCTCGCGCGTGCGCCCTGCGGGCGGGATCGTCACCGGGCGCGTCACGGGCGTGAAGCCTTGGACCCGCACCTCGATCGTGACCGTCCCCGCCACCACCCGCAGGGGAGCCTCCAGCGGCAAGCGGGCCACCCGTTCGCCGTTGAGCAGCAATTCCCCCGTGGCATCCGTCGGCGTCAGCGACACCTCCAGAGACCCGAGGCGTTGCGCCAGCGCCTCCCGGGCGTTCTCGAGGTCACCGCGATGTTGTTCGACCCAGGAGTCGCCCGCGGTGGAGAGGACGATCTCGAGGTGCTGCTCGGCCTGGTTCCAGCGGCCCGTGGCCTGCTCGGCCAGCGCGATCTGGGCCAGCGCCCGCGCGCTCGAGCACAGACGATACGCCCGCTGGAACTCCTCGAGGGCGCCGTCGTCGCGATGCTCGGCGCGCATCTTGAGTCCCAGCCGGATGCGGGTCTCGGCCTCGGCGCACGAGGAGGATTTCTTGGCCTGCGCCAGGGCCTGGCCGGGCACCGCGAGGGTGCACAGGACGAGTCCCGTTGTGAAGAGGAGTGCAATGAGTCGATGCGTCATCGTGAAGTCTCCTGGCGATCTGCCGGGTCAATCGAGGATGGGGGCGCCATTGGTGCCCTGTTGCGTAGGAGCGGGTGACGGGGGAGCGGGCGGTTCCTGCGACGGAGGCCGTGGCGCCGCGGGTGCCGAGACGGCGGGTGGCGCGGTGACGGGGGACGGCGTCGTGGTCGCTGGGGCCACCAGGCGTGGAAGCATGACCTCCCGGCGTCGATGGGGAGACGCGGGACGCGACGTTGCCTGAGGCGCGGGCACCGTCGGTTCCGTGGGGGGCGGTGGTGCCGGAGCCGTTGGGGCGACGGTGGGTGACGAAGGGACGGGCGGCGGTGAAGTCTCGCTCGCCGGTGGCGCAGGCAGTGGGCTCTCCTTCTGCCCGCGACCGTGCAACAGGACCAGAGAGACGCCCACGCCGATACCGAGCAAGACGAGCCCGGCGAGTCCGATCATCACGGTCTCGGCCCAGCGCCCGCGACGACGCAGCAGGGTGGGCTCGTCGTGCGTCGATGCGTGAACCGGCTCTGCCGGCCATGCGCGCTCGGCCCGCGTCATCACCTCCCGAGACATCCCTCGCGGGACGAGCTCGGCCCTGACCGGGACCAACGCCCGGGCCGGTGCCGGGGGCGAGATGAGATCAGGAGCCCGGTCTCTGGCGGGTGCCGCCGCGGGGGTGGCCTGTGTGAAGACGCCGCTCGAGTGCTCGACCATCATGATGGGATCCATCACCGTCTGGTCCTCGGAAGGAACCTCGGCGCCGACGGTCGCCACCGGCGTGGAAGACCGCCGATGTGGCGCCGAGCCCTGCACGCAGGCGAGGAGCGCGGTTCGGAACTCCTCCATGGAGCCCAGGCGCTGCTCCCGCTCCGGCTCCAATGCGTGATGGACCACGCCGCCGAGGCCGGCGGGCAGATCCTGGACCCACCGTTCGATGCGGGGGGCGCGCTCGGTGAGGATCTTCACCATCAGGAACTGAGCGTTCCCCCCCTCGAAGGGGCAGTGCCCGGTGAGCATCTCGTAGAGCACCACGCCCATGGCCCAGACGTCGATGCGGCCATCGAGCCCCCGCTCGCCGCGCAGCTGCTCGGGGGCCATGTGCGACGGTGTCCCCATGGTCATGCCCGTGCGGGTCTGCTCGGGTCCGTCGTCCGCGACCTCGAACGCCTTGGCGATGCCGAAGTCGATGAGCTTGGGGATCCGGGTGGACCCCGGTCCGTTGGCGAGGAAGATGTTGCCCGGTTTGACGTCGCGATGGAGCACGCCCTGGGTGTGTGCCGCCGCCAGCGCTTCGGTGATGGGGAGGGCGATGGCGAGCGCCTCTCGTGGGGGGAGGCGCCCGACCTGGTTGAGGTGGCGTCGCAGGTCGACGCCGACGAGGAGTTCTTCTACGAGGTAGAGGGTGCCGTCCTGCGCCTGCCCCATGTCGAGGATGTCGACGCAGTGCGGATGGACGATGCGGGCGGCGCTGCGGGCCTCGTGGAGGAAGCGGCGGACCACTTCGGGGTTGGCGGCCAGCTGGGCGTGGAGGATCTTCACCGCCACGTGGCGATGGGTGAACACGTGCTCGGCCTCGTAGACCGTCCCCATGCCACCTTGGCCGAGCGGCTGGAGGAGCCGGTAACGGCCATCGATGATGCGTTCGGCGCGCGCAGGCGCTGCGTCAGCCATCGTTGCCTCGGGTGCTCAGTCAGCGCGGGATGACGCAGCGAAAGCCGACAGCGCTATACGTTATGCTCGGTCCTAGGCCAGCGTGTAGACTAAAAATGCCAGCACCAGTCCCACTACTGAAACTGCCGCCACGGGCCAACGCAGTTACAGCATCCGATAAATAAAGGTAGTCGAAATTGAATTGCGCAGTTCCTTGGACGCTGCTGGACCCGTTAATTCTTACGCTCCATTCACTCATCCACTCCCAGACGTTTCCAATCATGTCCTCTGCACCCCAGCTACTTGTGCAGCCGGGGGTCAGACCAATGCTTACGCCAGTTTTTCGGGCGATGCTGCCGGAAGTGAAACAGGAATTTGCGCCTGAGCTGGCTGATACTGGATCCGGAGTTCCTTCGGCCGCTCGTAGCCACTCCGGTCCTGTCGGCAATCGTTTTCCACTGAACCCGCAGTAAGCATTCGCCTGGAGCCAGTTGATATCTGTTGCTGGAGTTCTGTCCTTGATGCTCAGCGCATAGCCAGGTGGGGTTGCATAGGCACTTGGTCCTACCTGTCCATTGACAGGTACTGCACCAATGTTGTTTTGTGTGCCACCCCCATCGGGCAGCGACGTCACTATAGCTTCATATCGGTCGATCCAAAATGAGGAGGGGCCAGTCCCGACTTTCACAATCTCCTCTGGACCTCGACGGCACAGCACACTGAGTGCGTTGAGCGGATTGGGTGGCGTCGGATCCTTTGTCCATCCCAGTGGGCAGTCTGGGTCGCCTATCTGCCCGGCTTGGTCGGCATACTTCGCATAGGGCACGGGATTGATCGGTTGATTCGCTGCGATCATCGTCCCGCCCGCACTCACATCCACCACGACGTCACTGCCATCGAACAAATTGCTCGGACATGAGGCGATCGGGATCTCCGCCTGAAATGCACCACTGCTGTCCGGCGTCACAGACACCGCCGGACTGCACACGGTGCTGCCGTTCTTCTTGAAGCCGAACGTTAATGTCACCGGCCCCGCCGGACCACTGCCCAGCCGCAGCGTGCCGGCAAACGACAGCGCCGACCGTGTCGGCCCTCCCGCAGCCGCCCGCGCCAGATAGATCCCGCCACCCAGCAGCGACATCAACGCCACGCTGCCCACCCCCAGCAGCACCTTTGCGCGCGACGACAGCAAGTAGTTACGCCATGTTCCTGCCCATATCCGCATCGATGAGTCCTCCCCTGAAGGTTCGCCGCATGGAGGCGGCTCAAGGCGGTGGCCGGTGGGCCAACGTCCGAGCGCCAGCTGACGCAAACCCAGGGCCATTCACGGCATGGACCCGAAGTGCCCGATACATCTGCAGGAGACCGTCCGCCTACCGCCGTCCTGCGTCACCTCATGACGCAGGGCACCGGAGCCGGAAGGCGCGCTTCGCCTACCATTTCGTGCACCATCGCCTCAGTACGCAGAAACCCCAGCCCTCACAGGGATTTCGGGGCCTGTGTCACAGAGTGACGCGCCATCCTCCGGCCGCGTGATGTTCTGAAGCGGTCCAAGCCGGGCGCGCGGGCGCCTCACGGCTCACCGCTCGGCCTGGCCAGGCATAGCTGAGGAGCAGATAAGGTCAGCGGTCCCGAGATCGGGGACCTCCGGAGGTTCCCCTTGGTCAACGATCTCGCCGATCGGAACCTTCGGAGGTCCCTCTTGGTCAACGATCTCGCCGATCGGAACCTCCGGAGGTTCCTCCTAGTCAACGATCTCGCCGATCGGAACCTCCGGAGGTTCCTCCTGGTCAACGACCTCGCCGATCGGAACCCTCGGAGGTTCCTCCTGGTCAACGATCTCGCCGATCGGAACCCTCGAAGCTTCCTCCTGGTCAACGATCTCGCCGATCGGAACCTCCGGAGGTCCCCCCTGGCTTCGCCCGCAGGTCGCGGGCCGGAGGGAGGGTTCGATGGAGCGTTAGCCGCGAAGTTTCTTGATCATTTCTTCCAACTCTCGGATTCGAACCTCGGCCTGATGGCGGGCCTCAGCCTCCCGGGCGGTGCGCTCCTCGGCCTGGTGGCGGGCCTCAGCCTCCCGGGCGGTACGCTGCTCGGCCTGGTGGCGGGCTTCAGCCTCCCGGGCGGCGCGCTGCTCGGAGGTGGTGGCACGCTGCTCGGCCTGGTGGCGGGCCTCAGCCTCCCGGGCGACTCGCTGCTCGGCCTGGTGGCGGGCCTCCTCGGTCGTGGGAACGAGATCCTGGCCGGCGGCGTCCCGAGCCAGTCGCAGCCGCATGGAACTCCCCTCCCGCCGCATGATCAGGTAGGCGTCGAGCTCCACGCTGTGCACCGGCCCCGCGCCGGCATAGACCCGCAGGAAGGCCCCCACGGCGTTGCGCCGATAGAGCTGGAGAGGCATGCGCTGCGATGGGTCTCTCCCGGAGACGGCGCCCGGATCGAAGATGACCAGCTCCCGCGCGCCGAGCAGCGCGTATTTGAGCGGCGCGTCTTCGTAGTCCTTCTTCCGGTCCTGCGACACCACCTCGACAGCAAAGCGCGGCGGCCGATGCCCCGGGAGCCAGGTCTGCCAGCTGTCCGGCAGCGGCGATGGCAAGGACTCGTCGATGTCCATGAGGTAGACGTCCGGCGAGACGCGCACGAGCGGCTGACTCGGCACCCACGCAAAGAACTGATCCTGAGCCACGAAGACCCGCGACCAGCCGCGCTCTCGCACCCACTCGAGGAGCACCGAGAGGAGGACGCGGATGATGAGGCCGTGCTCGGTGCTCTCCCCCATGTCCTCCTCGTCCGTGAGGTACCAGCTCGACCAATCCAC
>DATAGU010000246.1:0-42145 GCA_036263495.1 Polyangia bacterium
CGGCCTGGCCGCATCCGCCGGCCGGCGCGCCGGGACGGCCGCAGCCCTCCGTGATCTGGCGAGGGACGAGGGGCGAGAGACCGCCCGCTATCCCAGGGAGCGCTCCAGCGCCTGTGCCGCCGGTCACCGCACCGAGCCCCACACACATCACATCCCCCACCACCTCCATCGGCCGAGCGCTCGAGCGCGGGTTCCTCCTCTGCACCGAGGCGCTCGTGGCCGCGGCGCCCCACCTCACCCGGCTCGATCAGGTGGTGGGCGATGGCGACCTCGGTATCAGCCTGGAGCGCGGGATGCGCGCGCTGCGCCACGACCTGCCCACGTACCCTCTCGACCAGCCGGCGCAGGCCCTGCGTGCGGCCGGTTACACCCTGCAGCGGGCCATCGGCGGCACCTCGGGTCCGCTCTACGCCGTGCTCCTCCTGCGCGCCGCTGCCACGCTCGCGAGCCACCGGGCCGACGATCCCCTGGCCTGGGCGATGGCCTTCGAGGCCGGCTGCAACGCCGTGGCCGAGCTCGGCGGCGCCACGAGCGGCGATCGCACCATGCTCGACGCGCTCCTCCCCGCCGCCGCGGCCCTGCGGGCGGCGCTCGCGGCGCAGCTCGACGTCTCCGAGGCGCTCACCGCCTGCGTCGAGGCGGCCGAGCGCGGCGCCGAGGAGACCGAGCGCATGCCGCCGCGGCGCGGCCGTTCGAGCTACCTCGGCGATCGCGTGCTCGGTCACCGGGATCCGGGGGCCGAGGCGGTCACCGTATGGCTGCGCGCGCTCCTGCCGCTGTTGGGCGGCCGCTCGCCTACCCCTTGACCGCGCCCGCGGTGAGGCCCGCCACGATGCGCCGCTGCCACAACAGCACCACCGCCGCCACCGGCCCCGTGGCCACGATCGCCGCGGCCAGGATCTGCCCCCACGGCACCTGATACTGCCCGCGGAAGAGCGCGATCGCCACCGGCACCGTCTGCCGCGCCGGCCCCGTCGTGAACGACAGGGCGAACAGGAACTCGTTCCAGCAATAGACAAAGGTGAGGATGGCCGTCGTCGCGAGCCCCGGCAGCGCCAGCGGCATCACCACCCGGACGAGCGCCCCAAAGCGCGTCGCGCCATCGACCAGCGCCGCCTCTTCCAGCTCCCGCGGCAGCTGCTGGAAGAAACCCACGAGGAGCCACACGTCGAGCGGCATGGCGAACGTCACGTACGGCAGCACGAGGCCCGGATACGTGTCGATGAGGCCGAGGCCGCGCAGGAGCAGGTAGAGCGGCGAGACGATCGAGATCTGCGGGAACATGCTCGCCGCGAGGAGCAGGCCGAGGAGCGTGTTCTTGCCGCGGAAGCGCAGCCGCGCGAGCGCATACGCGCACAGCGCCCCGAGCGGCACGCACAGCGCCGTGGTCGCCCCGGCCACCACGAGCGAGTTGCGGATGGGCAGCCAGAAGCTGCGCTCCGCGAACAGGGCCCGATAGTTCGCGAGCGTGAGCGCATGCCCGGTCAGGGTGGGGGCCTCGAACAGCTTCGCCTCCGGGGTGAGCGATGCCCAGATCGCCCAGCCCAAGGGAAAGGCGATGCTGCCCACCAGGGCGGCCAGGGCCACGGCCGGCAGGTACTGGCCAAGACGACGCATGACACGGTGCACGCGCTTCGCCCCGGCCTCCCAGAGGACCAGGATCCGCTGCGCCCCGGGGTCCATCTGGATCGTCTCCGTCGGATTCGTCATCTTGGCCCCCGCGTGAGGTCCGCGCCGAGCACCCGCAGATAGACGAGCGCCAGGCCGAACGTGAGGAGAAACACCAGCACCGACAGCGCCGACCCATCGCCAAAACGCATGTCGGCGAGCAGGGTGTCGAAGGTGTTGAGCGCGATCGGCTCGGTCGCCGTGCCCGGCCCGCCCCCGGTGAGCACGTAGACCAGATCGAAGAGTCGCAGGGCATCGAGCGTGCGGAAGATCAGGGCCACCACGAGCGCCGGGCGGAGCAGCGGCAGCGTGATGCGCCACAGCTCCTGCCAGCGGCTCGCGCCGTCGATGCGCGCGGCGTCGTAGACGGCCGGGTCGATGTTCTGCAGCCCGGCGAGCAGGAGCAGGGCGACAAAGGGTGTGGTCTTCCACACGTCCGCCAGGATGAGCGGCACCCAGGCCCCGGCGGGATCGGCGAGCCACACCGGCGGATGGGACATGAGGCCGAGCCCCTGCACCACCAGGCCCGCGAGCCCCCCGCCTGGCTGCTCGAACAGGAACCGCCACACCAGCGCCGCGACCACCGTCGGCAGCGCCCAGGGCGCGAGGACCGCCGCGCGCATGAGCCCCCGGCCTCGCCAGGCCCGGTGGAGCGCGAGCGCGAGGACCAGGCCCAGGGCGAGCTCGAGCGTCACGCTCACCGCGGCGAACAGCGCGGTGTGACCGAGCGCCGCCCAGATGCGGGTGCTGCGGAGGGCCTCGACATAGTTGGCGAGCCCGACAAACGGCCGGCCCAGCTGGGGCAGGCGCAGATCGTGCTCGTGGAGCGATTCCCACAGCGTGTAGATCAGCGGGAAGAGGGCCATCACCGCCACCAGGGCGAGGGCCGGCGCCACCAGGGATCGCGCCAGGCGGCGCTCCTCGAGCGTGGCCCCGAGCAAGTCCGCGTCCACCGCGGGCCGCCGGCGCCAGAGCACCACGGCGGCCAGCAAGAGGGCCCCGCAGAGGCCGAGGGGCAGCACCCACTTCACGAAGACGCCGGCCCTGGGGAAAGAGGGCCGAGCGGCGCCGGTGGTCGCAAGGAGCGCCCTCATCTCGTCCGCCGCGGCACGCAGCGCCGCTTCGGGCGCCTGCTGACCCGAGAGCGCGCGGTGCAGGTGGACCTGAAGCCCCCGCGACAGCTGGGCATAGACCGGTGTCACCGGCCTTGGCACCGCGTGTTCCAGGATCTGCTTCACCTTGGCCGGCGACGCCGGCAACACGCCGCCGAGCTGCGCCCCCTCGTAGAGGCTGCGCCGCGGCGGATACTCGCCCACCTCCTTCGCCCGCTCGAGGAGCTGCTCGGGCGCGAGGAGAAACTGGATCAGCTCCCAGGCCTCCTTGGGATGAGCGCTGTTGGCATTGATGGCGAGCTGCGCACCGCCCAGCGCCGAGGTCGGGTGCCCACCGGCGGCCCCCTTCGCCGCGGGCAGCGACATCACGGCGACCCGGCCCGACACCTTCGACTGCTCGGGCGCGTTGAGCTCCCGCCAGGCGTACGGCCAGTTGCGGATGAACACGGCTTGCCCGTTCTGAAACGCAAAGCGGGCCTGCTCCTCCTGCCAGAGGAGCGCTTCTCGGGGCACGACACCCGACGAGAGCTCATCCCGCATGCGCGTGAGCGCCCGCACGGCCTCGGGTGAATCCACCATCACCCGCTGCTCGTCGTCGAGGACGGTCCCGCCATACGCCCCGAGGTATTCGAGGAACGTGGTCACGAGCCCCTCGTAGCGGGCCCCTTGCCACACCACGCCGTACGGCAGGCCACGCTCCTTCATGGCCTCGCCGGCCGTCCGCTCCATCGCGTCGAGGTCGGCTGGCGCCCGCGGCGAGAGATCCGTACGGTAGTAGAGCATGCCCACGTCGATGAACCAGGGCAGCGCATAGAGCCTTCCGTTGTAGCGATCGGCCTTGAGCGGCGCGGCGAAGAAATCCTTCTCCTCGCCTTTCGACACCGGGAGCGGCCGGATCCAGCCCGCGGACGCGAACTCCGGCGTCCACACCACGTCGAGCTGCATCACGTCCGGCTCGCGCGCACCGGCATTGAGCCAGGTCACGAGCAGCTGGTGCCGCTGGTCCGCGGCGTCCGGCGTGGGACGCAGCGTCACTTCGACACCGGGATGGGTCGCCATGAAGCGAGCCAGCTGCCGCCTCAGCACCTGCCCCTCTGCCCCGACCGAGCTACCGGTGAAGGTGAGGTGGATCCCCGGCTTCGCTGGCCGAGATGCACCACACCCGAGCAGACCGGCCAGAAGCAGACACCACACGCCCCATCGACCCCTCATACTGCCCATGTAGCCGCGGGACCCTACGCAGCAAGGGTCCCGCCCGAGGTCCTGGGGATCTGGGAAGCGCGAGGAGCGGCTGGGAGAGAGGAGGAGGGATCGCGGGTGGACGCGCGGCGCGGCCGAGCCGTAGAGGCTCGGCTTAATCCGCCATCGCGCGCTTCAGGGCGGGACGCGAGGTGCAGCGCTCGACGTAGGCCTTGAGCACCGGGCGGTCGCCGAGCGCGCCGATGAAGTCGGCGAAGCGCAGCGTGGCCGACATCATGAGGTCGCAGGCGCTGAACTCCCCGCCGAGCAGGTACTGCTGGTGGGCGAGCGCGCCCTCGATCGCCGCGAGGTTGCCGGCGAGCCGCGTCTTGGCCTCGTCGACCAGCGCGGCGTTGCGCTTGTCCTCGGGGAAGAAGCGCGTGTGCTCGGCGATGCGCGCGACCCACGGCTCGATCTCGTTCGCGCAGAAGATGAGCCACTGGTAGTACGCCCCGCGCTGCGGGCTTTGCGGCGCCGGCGCGAGGTGCTTCTCGGGGTACTTGTCCGCCAGGTAGGCCACGATGGCCGTGGACTCGAACATCTTGAGGTCGCCGTCGGCCAGCGCGGGCACGTGGCCGAGCGGGTGGATCTTGAGGTACTCGGGCGTCTTGTTCTCGCCCTTGCTCGGGTCGAGACGGTGCAGCTGGTAGGGCACGCCGAGCTCCTCGAGCATCCAGCGAGCGCGGCCGGCGCGAGTTTGCGGCACGTAGTAGAGCGTGAGCATGGTCTCTCTCCTTGTCGTCCTTGGGGTTTACTTCGTCTCGAAGCGGTGATGGCCGGGCTTCACGCCGAGGCGCGATCCACGCTCACCACCGCGTTGTAGTCAGGTTCGCCCGAGTTCGGGTCGTAGCGCCGGGGCAAGAGGACATTCGACTCGGGCCAGAAGGCCTGGATGTGGCGCGATCGGCACGGGCCCACCCGCACCCGCGCGCGCATCTCGCCCGCCTCCGAGCGGAGGAGCACCTCGTCGCCCTCTTCGAGGCCGAGCGCCGTGAGATCCCCGGCCGCGAACAGCACCTCCTTGCGATCCCGCGCCCCGGTGATGGGGTCCCGCTGGCCGTAGGTGATCGAGTTGAACTGCTTGCCGCGGCGCGTGGTGAGGAAGAACTTGCCCTCGGGGATGACGGTGCGCGGGAGATCGATGGCGGTGAACACCGCGCGCCGGTCCGGCATGTTGGGAAAGCCGTTCGTGCCGAGCCGCGCGCCGCCCCATTGCACCCACTGGCCCTCGGCCGCGAGCGTCTCGATGCCCTGGTAGAGCGGCATGAGCCGCCCCATCTCGGCGCGCACGTCGGCGGCGTCCTGATAAGGGAAGAGCTGCGGGTGCTCGGGCCGGAGCGCCCGCCCGAGGAGCGCCGGGATCTGCCACTCGGCCCGCGCCTCGGGGATCTGCACGCCGTCGGGATCCTCGATGGCCGGCGAGTACCGGATGCGCCGCTCCGTCGAGGTCGAGGTCCCGCCCGACTCGTAGCGGGTCTGCGCCGGCAGCACGAGGACCAGCTCCTTGGCGTCCACGAGGGTCGAGGTGTTGAGGAGGATGTCCTGGTGGATGCGCACCCGCGCGCGGGCCAGGCCCTGACGCGCGTTCTCCGGGTCGGGCATGGTCTCGAGGAAGTTGCCGCCCACGAGGTAGAGGAGATCGAGCTCGCCCTCGGCCGCGCGGTCGAGCGCGTGCGCCGCCTTGAGCCCCTTGCGGTGCGGGATCGGATGGCCCCAGGCCTCCTCGAACTTCTTGCAGTTCTCCTCGTTGAGGTCGACCGCGCCCGGCAGCTTGTCGGGATCCACGCCGCACTCGGCCGTGCCCTGCACGCCCGAGTGGCCGCGGATGGGGATGATGCCGCACTTCTCGCGCCCGAGGTGGCCGCGCGCGAGCGCCAGGTTGACCACCATCTTCACGTTCTCGACGCCGAAGGTGTACTGGGTGAGGCCCATCGAGTAGATGAGGACGGCCGTCTTGGCCTGGCCGTAGATGTCGGCGAAGCGCTCGATCTCGGCCTGCACAAGGCCCGCGCCCTCGATGATCTCGGACCAGGGGAGCTGCCGGAGGTGGGCGCGCAGGGCCTCGGCCCCGGTCGTGTGCTCGGCGATGAAGCGCTCGTCCCAGAGGCCGCGCTCGTCGAGGACCTTGAGCACCCCGGACATGAACGCGATGTCGCCGCCCGGCCGCACCGCGAAGAAGTCGTCGGTGAGCTTGGTGCCCCACAGCGCCGAGCTCGGCACCGAGGGGACCCAGTAGCGATCGAGGGCCGGCTCGCGGAAGGGGTTCACCAGCACGATGCGCGTGCCGCGGCGCTTGGCCTCGTGCATGTACTTGGTGGTGACCGGCTGGTTGTTGGCGAGGTCCGTGCCGAGGAGCACGAGCAGGTCGGTGCCGACGATGTCGGAGAGCGAACAGGTGGGCGCGCCCCAGCCGATGGTGCTCTTGAGCCCGTTGGCCGAGGCCGCGTGGCACAGGCGGGCGCAGGAGTCGACGTGCGGCGAGCCGGCGACGCGCGAGAGTTTCTGTAAGGCGTAGTAGGCCTCGTTGGTGAGGCCGCGCGAGGAGACGAAGAAGGCCATGCGGTCGCCATCGGTGCGGGCGAGCGCGTCGGCGCCGAGGCGGAGGGCCTCGTCCCAGGAGACGCGGGTGAAGCCGCGGTCGCCGGGGCGCCGGACGAGCGGCGCGGGCACGCGGCCGAGCTGGTGCAGCTCCTCGTTGGTCATGCGGCGCAGGCGCTCGATGTCGCCGAGGGCCTGGTCGGGGATGGGGCCCATGGTGTTCAGGCGGAGGAGGCCGAGGCGGGTGAGGCACAGGTGGACGCCGGGGATGACGTCGTCGCGCAGGCCGCGCGGGCCGAGCGAGCAGCCGTCGCACACGCCGTGGTTGAGGATGCGCCAGGCGTAGCGCCAGCGGCCGCGGTTGTGCCACAGGACGCGCAGCATCTCTCGGTAGTGGCGCGGCTTGCTGGGCGCGAGGAGGCCGAAGGGCACGAGGCGCCTGAGCCAGGTCCAGAAGGTCCGGAGCCAGCGGGCCGGGCCGGGGCTCTTGGGCGCCTGGTCCATGCCTGCGTGTCCATCGCGATGGCTCGTGGATTTCGTCTCGACGAGGCCGGCGGCGGTCGACATGGCCGGAAGATACAGTGTCCGGGCAGGCAAGGCGAGGGGCGGCAAGTCGACGCGTGGCGCGCCGCGCCTTCGCAGGGTCCGCTGCTGCGACCGCGGGCCCCGACAGACGCCCCCATGCGGACACGCGCGATGCGTCATCCCGGAAACTTGCCCGATCGAGCCCTCGGTCTATCCTGGACGCAGAATCTTCACGAGGACCCTCATGGACACCACGCGGATGACCTGGGAGGACATCAAGCGAGCGTACCCGGACGAATGGGTCCTCCTTGTGGATGTGGACGCGGATCCCAGCATCCCCAGGGTGCGCGGTGGCAAGGTCGCAGGGCACTCGAAGAGCCGGAAGGAAGTGCTGGCGTCGACCTGGCTGCCGCCGGGTTCGGGGTGGGCGCTCAAATACACCGGGCGCCCCACGGGAGCCGACCTGCTCCCGGGCCAGGGCCACCGATGATCGATGTCCCTTTCGATCCCACGGAAGAGTTGATCCGGATCGAGGCGCGCATCACGGGACCGCTCGGCCACGCGGACGTTGACCTCGTGCTCGACACGGGCGCGAGCGTCACCCTGATCACGTTCGACACCCTGGACAAGCTCGGCTACTCCGCCAGAGACGGGGACTCGATCAGCGTCATCACGACAGCGATCGGCAGGGAGTCGGGGTACCTCCTCCGGCTCCAGGAACTGCGCACGCTCGGGCATGCCTTCACCGATGTCCGGGTGCATGCCCATGATCTGGCCGAGACATCGGGCATCGATGGCCTCCTCGGCCTCGATGTCCTCCGCCACTTCAACTACGAGATCCGATCCAAAGAGGGGCTGATCCGGGTGGGACTCGCCTGAAGGGCGAAGTGCTCCCGATATGGCCCTGCTCGCCAGGACGCCTCGGCAAACGCTTCCCGTGCGCTCTTGCTGATCAGGGCCGGCACCGCAAACGCTTCCCGTGTGCTCCTGTGGGTCAGGGCCGGCGCCGCAAACGATTCCCGTGCGCTCCTGTGGGTCAGGGCCGGCGCCGCAAACGCTTCCCGTGCGCTCCTGCTGATCAGGGCCGGCACCGCAAACGATTCCCGTGCGCTCCTGTGGGTCAGGACCGGCGCCGCAAACGCTTCCCGTGCGGTCCTGTAGGCACAAAGCGCCACGGGAAGCGCTGCCGGCGCGTTTTTGTATGCACGGGACGCACGGGAAGCGCTGCCGGCGCGTTTTTGTACGCTCAGGAGTGCACGGGAAGCGCTTGCAGCGTGTCTCTGTAGGCTCAGGAGTGCACGGGGAGCGCTTGCAGCGTGTCTCTGTAGGCTCAGGAATGCGCCAGAAGCCGTTGCGGGCGCTTCCTGTAGAGGGATCGGGCCGGTGACACGCGTTTCGGTGCGATCCTGTGACCTCATGGCGGATCCCCGCCCCTGTCCGGCCTCTGGCCGCCGATGCGCTCGGCCAGGGAGGGCAGCGCCCCCATGCGGCGCCCGTACCACATGAGATCGCGCCCATCGCAGCGCAGGATGCGCGCCTCCGGCAAGAGCCGCTCGAGCTCGGCCACGTCCGCCGGACCAAACGGAAACGGCCGGTCCGGCAGGAGGACGAGCGCCGGCTGGGCCGCCGCCACCGCCGCCAGCTCCGCGATCGGATAGCGGCGGTCCTTCGCCCCCCGCAGCGGCACCGTCACCGGCCGCGCCCCGCACGCCTCGAGCACATCATAAGGATAGGTGTTCGGCGCGAACGTGATCCACGGATCCCGCCACAGGGGACAGAACACCGGCACGGCCGGGTGCGACGCGGCGATCTTGCGCGCCTCGTACACCGCGCGGCGCGCCGCCTGGAACAGGGCCGCCACCGCGGGCGGCGGCGCGTCCACCACGTCGCCCACCTCGCCGATGAGCCCCACCGCGTCCTCCACGCTCTCCACCCGCGCCTGATACACCGCCACGCCCGCCGCCTCGAGGCGCCGCACCTCGCGCACGAGCGTGTCCTCCGCCACCGTGAAAACGAGGTCGGGTTCGAGCGCCCGCACCGCCGCCACCTCCGGATCGCGCGTCCGCCCGACGCGCGGCAGCCCCGCGAGCGCCGCGGCCGGCTCGCGGCACTCGCGCGACACGCCGACCACGCGATCGCCGACCCCGAGATCGAACAGGAGCTCGGTGAGCGGTGGCACGAGCGACACGATGCGCCGCGGCGGGGCGTCGAACGCGAGATCGCCGCCGATCGGATCCTGGAGGAGACGGGGCTGCACGCGGCGAGGCTAGCACGCAGGGCCCTCACCTGCGCCTCGCCCCGAGCAAGGGCCGGGCGCCACGGCCCTAGAGACGGGGAACAGTAGTGCTAGGCTGCCGCCACCATGAACCACACCGTCCACCAGCGATCTTTTTTCCGGATCCCCTTCCTCCTCGCCGCCGCCTGCTGGAGCTGCTCGGCGACCGCGCCACCGATGGCGACGCCCAAGGCCCCGACCGCGCCGGTCTTGCCGCCGCCGCCGTGGGAGGCCCGGCAGTCCGTCGCCGACCGCCCCGCCGCCTCTGTGGTGAGCGATCCCGCCGCGGGCCCTGCGTCGCGCGCCCCGACCGCCGGCGCCCCGCCGGTCGTCATCCGCAACGCCACCTTGATGCTCGCCACCGGCGCCACCATCGAGCGCGGCACCATCGTCCTCCAGGGCGGCAAGATCGCCGCCGTGGGCGCGGGCGAACTCCCCGCCCCGGCCGGCGCCACGATCATCGACGGCACCGGCAAGTTCGTCACCCCCGGCATCATCGACACCCACTCGCACCTCGGCGTCTACGCCATGCCCGACGCCCAGGCCCACGAGGACGGCAACGAGGCGACCGATCCGATCACGCCGCAGGTGCACACCATCGACGCCTTCTGGCCGCAGGATCCGAGCATCGAGCGCGCCGTGGCCGGCGGGGTGACCACCATTCAGGTGCTGCCGGGCTCCGCCAACCTCATCGGGGGCCGGGCCGTGACGCTCAAGCTCTACCCTCACCGCTCGCCGCGCGACATGCACTTCCCCGGCGCTCCCGACGGCCTCAAGATGGCCTGCGGCGAGAACCCCAAGCGCGTCTACGGCCAGAATCACCGCATGCCGTCGACGCGCATGGGCAACCTCGCGGTGCAGCGCGCCGCGTTCCTCAAGGCGCAGAAGCTCGAGCGCGACTGGGCGCGCTGGCGCGCGGCCGAGACCCACCGCGCCATGGCCCTCGGCAAGAAGCGCGCCGCCTACGAGGCCAAACGCGAGGAGCGGGAGCGGCAGCAGGCCTTCTGCCGCACGCACGGCGGCAGCACCTCCTGCCATAAATGGCGCGCCGAGTGGAACAAGCCCCTCGAGGAGCCGGATCCCACCGAGCCCATGCCCCCGCCCGACCGCGACATGGGCATGGAGACGCTCACCGGCGCGCTCGCCGGCCGCGTGCTCGTCCACATCCACTGCTACCGCGCCGACGACATGCTCGACATGATCGCGCTCGCCGACGAGATGGGCTTCAAGATCCGCTCGTTCCACCACTCGCTCGAGGCCTACAAGATCCGCGACGTGCTCAAGGACCGCGGCATCGCCGCCTCCACGTGGGCCGACTGGTGGGGCTTCAAGATGGAGGCCTTCGACGGCATCCCCGAGAACGCCGCGCTCCTCCACGAGGCCGGCGTGCGGCCCATCATCCACTCCGACTCGGCCGAGGGGATCCAGCGGCTCAATCAGGAGGCGGGCAAGGCGCTCGCGAGCGGCCGGCGCGCCGGCATCGCCCTCACCGAGGCGGACGCGATCCGCTGGATCACGCTCTACCCGGCCTGGGCGCTCGGCGTCGACGAGCGCACGGGCTCGCTCGAGGTGGGCAAGGACGCCGACGTGGTGCTGTGGAACAAGAACCCATTCTCGGTCTATGCCGCGGCCGAGAAGGTGTGGATCGACGGCGCGC
Source organism: Polyangia bacterium (assembly GCA_036263495.1). GTDB lineage: Bacteria > Myxococcota_A > Polyangia > Palsa-1104 > SHYY01 > DATAGU01. Next base: position 11,015 of record DATAGU010000246.1, read on the forward strand.
CCGTCTATACGCGGGGGGCGCCGCACTGGAGCGACTTCGAGGTGCAGGCCCGGCCCGAGCCCGAACCGAGGACCGAGGACGGCGGCCCGCCGCGCGGCCCGGCCCCCGTTCAGACCCAAGGAGGTGCGCGATGAAGCGCCGGTCCTCTCTGCTCGCCACGCTGCTCCTCGCCATCCCGCTCTACGGCGCCTTGACGCTCAGCACCTCGGCCCCTGGCCATGCCGCGCCGCCGCGGCCTCGCCCGCCGCTCGCCATTGTCGGCGGCACCGTCCATCTCGGCACGGGCGAGGTCATCGAACAGGGCGTGGTCCTGGTCGAGGGGGGCCGGATCCAGCGCGTCGGCAAGGGCCTCGCGCCGCCGCCCGGCGCCGAGATCATCGACGCGCAGGGCGCCGTCGTCACCCCCGGCCTCACCGACGTCCTCACCGGCATCGGCCTGGTCGAGGTCGCGGCCGAGGACGCCACGCGCGACGACAGCCTCGGCGGCCATGACCTCATCCGCGCCGCCTTCCGCGTGGTCGACGGCTACAACCCCGCCTCCGTGACCATCGGCGTCACCCGCGCCGAGGGCGTCACCTCCGTGGGCGTGGTCCCCTCCGGCGGCCTCGTGTCGGGCCAGTCGGCCTGGGCCGACCTCGACGGCGCCACCACCAGCGAGGCGATCGCCCAGGCACCGCTGGCCCTGCACGTCCACCTCCGGGTCGACGAGAAGAGCGCCGGGCACGCCACCGCGCTCCTGCGCCTGCGCGAGGCGCTCGACGACGCGCGCGCCTTCGCCACCCACCGGGCAGCCTGGGAGCGCAACCAGAGCCGGCCCTTCGCGGCCAGCCACCTCGACCTCGAGGCCCTGGGCCTCGCGCTCCAGCGCAAGGTCGTGGTGGTGTTCCACGTCAACCGCGCGGCCGACATCCTGGCCGTGCTCAACGTGGCCCGCGAGTTCCAGCTGCGGCCGGTCATCGCCGGGGGCGCCGAGGCCTGGCGCGTGTCCGACGCGCTCGCGCAGGCCAAGGTCCCGGTCATCGTATTCCCGCTCGTCACCGGGCCCGAGTCCTTCGACACCCTCGGCGCGCGCGAGGACAACGCCGCGCTCCTCGCCGCCGCCGGCGTCCCCGTCATCCTCTCGACCGAGGAGACGCACAACGTCCGCAAGCTGCGCCAGGTGGCGGGCAACGCCGTGCGCGCGGGCCTGCCGCACGACACCGCGCTCGCCGCCCTCACCCGAGTCCCGGCCGAGGCGTTCGGCATGGGCGCGCGCTACGGCACCTTGACGCCGGGCAAGGTGGCCAACATCGCCATCTGGTCCGGCGACCCCCTCGAGATCGGGACGCAGGTGCGCGCGCTCCTCATCCACGGCCGCCCGGTGTCCTTGCGCAACCGGCAGACCGCGCTGTTCGAGAAGTATCGCCGGCCGCCCCGCTAGCGCTGTCAGCCCTGCCCCACCCTGTTCGGCCCCTCCTGCCCCCTCCGCTCCCCTGAGAATCGTCGTTTTCGGCCGTGCCTCCCCGCGCGGCGCGCGTGTCGCACCCTCCATACAACTCTTTCTCGTCGAGGAATCGCGTTCCTCTGTGCAAAAAACTTGACGTTCTGCCGCGGCTCGCCCTAGATGAAAGTGTGAGTCAGCTTTCGATGTTTTAGGTAGCTGAACTCTCCCGCTGCTCCACTAGGGGAGGACGTTCAAGCAGCGGAACATGGTGCGTCTTGAGTAGCGCCCCGCCATGAGGCGGCAGGCCCCAAGGCTCGGAGGCCCTCCGGAGGTGTGTCTCGCCCGACCGTGAGGAGGAGAGCCTATAGCCACTCGTGCGCCCGGCGCGCGAGGAGGGAGAGGACCATGAAGTTCAGCATGTTCTTGATGGGCACCAAGACGGCTCATTACACCGACATCATCGACCAGGTCTGTGAGGCGGAGTATCTCGGTCTCGACGGGGCCTGGCTCGCGGAGCGGTACTTCGCCAGCGCGGATCTGCTCTGCCCCTCGCCCATGGTGCTGGCCTCCTTCCTGGCGGCGCGCACCTCGCGGATCCGCCTCGGCCTGGCGGCCCGGGTGCTGCCGTTCCACCACCCGCTCCACGTGGCCGCCGACACCGCCATCCTCGACACCCTGAGCGGCGGGCGCGTCGATCTCGGCCTGGCCCGCGGCAGCATGGACGAGGCGCCGCACGCCGCCTTTGGTGTGCCCCGCGAGGAGGCGCGCGCGCGCTTCGACGAGGCCTTCGAGATCCTGCTCCGGGCCTTCCAGGGTCAGCCCTTCTCGTACCACGGCCGCTACTTCCACCTCGACGAGGTCACGCCGCGCCCCACCTGCGTGCAGCGGCCGCACCCGCCCCTGTACATGGTGGCCAACCACCCGCTGTCGCTCGACCACGCCGCGGCCCGCGGCCTGTCCATCTTCCTCAACGGCGCGCTGCGCATCGAGGAGCTCGCGCACGCGCTCGCTCGCTATCGCGAGGTCAGCCTGGCCGCCGGCCACCAGCCCGACGGCATCGACATCCCCGTCAACCGGTTCGTCTTCGTCGGCCGCACGAATGAGCACGCCCACCGCGTCATCCGCGAGCCCTTCCTGCAGTTCCTCTCCGAGCGGGCCGCCGACTTCAAGACCTACCTCCTCAACAAGTTCGGCCCCCTCGGCCTCGACTATGACTTCCTCAGCCGCGAGGTCTGCCTGTTCGGCGATTCGGACTCCGTGGCCGAGCGCCTGCAGGAGCTCGAGGCCCGCCTCGGCCTGCGCCACATCCTGTGCACCTTCAACTTCATCACGCTCGACCAGCAGGACTGCGTCGAGTCGATGCGGCGCTTCGCCACCGACGTCATGCCCCGCTTCCACAGCGGCGCCCGGGCCGCCGGCTCGCCGGGCTACCGACCCCCGCTCCGCTCCCGGCCGAGCACCGCCCCGCTCACGATCCAGTGAGCCCGTGAGATTCGACGTTCGCGACCACCCCAACCCCGGAGAACGCCATGCGCCCCAACCGCACCCTCTCGCTCCTGCGCACCCAGCAGCCGGCCATCGGCGCCTGGCTCCAGCTACACAGCCCCCACGCCGCGCGCCTCCTCGCCGCCCAGGGCCTGCTCGACTGGCTGCTCGTCGACTTCGAGCACACCCCCGTAGACCTGTCCACGGCCGCGCTCATCCTCAGCATGGTCTCCGATGTGTCGAGCGGCCGCGTCACCCCGCTCGCCCGCGTGCCCGTGGGCTCCATCGACCGCATCAAGCACGCGCTCGACGCCGGGGCGCAGGGCATCATCGTCCCCATGGTGACGAACGCCGACGAGGTGCGCGCCGCCGTGCGCTACGCGCGCTTTCCGCCCAAGGGCATCCGCGGGGCCGGCGGGCTCGCCCCGCACCTCGGCTTCGGCATCTCGCGCCCCGAGTACCTCCAGCGCGCCAACGACGAGATCCTGGTCGGCATCCAGATCGAGACCCGCGAGGCGCTCGAGCACCTCGACGCCATCCTCGACGTCGAGGGCGTCGATCTCGTGTTCGTGGGCCCGAACGACCTCCACATGGCGCTCGGCTATCCGCCGCGGTTCTGGAGCGCCGAGCCGCGCTTCGTCGAGGCCATCGAGCGCATCCGCACCGCCTGCGCCCGGCGGCGGCTGCCGCTCGGAACGCTCTGCAAGGACGTCACGAACGCGCGGGAGCGCATGCGCGCCGGGTTCACGTTCATCGGCCTCGGTAGCGACGCGCACTACATGCTGCAGTTCGCGGGCCTGCAGGTGGGGGAGCTCAAGGGCCTGCCCGAGCCCGAATCGTGGTGTGATCTGGTGAAGTTCGACGAGGTGCGCTGACGCGGGCGGAGGCGGACGGCGCCGGCCCACCGTCCGAGAGAGCTACGACTAGAGCTGGAGCGGGGGCAGGTCGAGCCCAGCGCGGAGCTCGTTGACCACCTGCTCGATCTCCTTGCCCTCCGCCGCCGGGAGGCCGAGGTGGCGCAGCGCATCGGCGAAGTGGCTCGGCACGAACGACCGGATCTGGCTGTTGAACCAGCTCAGCGCCGTCACCACCCCGCGGATGATGGGGTTCTTCGAGACCACCGCCACCGGCACCGGGCGTCCCTTGAGCTTGTCGTTGAGCAGCTTGCGCTGCGGCGAATCCGGCCCGCCCCCTTCGGTCACGATGAGCTGGACCGTGCTCTCGAACCCATGCCGCTCCACCTCCGCGAGGTACGACTCCCACTCCTCGTTGGTGGGATTGCGGGGGCCGTAGACGACGATGAATGTCCGGCCGACGACCTTGAACTGCATGTTCTTCATCATGCGTCCTCCGTCGAGATCCCCACGATCGAGTCCTCCGTCTACCTTTCGCCGCCCGAGAAATCAAGCCGCGACGCCGCCTTGCGGCACCGCCCGGGCCGGACGCGAGCGCGCGCCCGACGCGCGTTCACAGCGCCACCCACACCGACTTGAGCTGCGTCATCTCCTCCAGCACCGCCCGCCCGTTCTCGCGCCCGAAGCCCGACTGCTTCATGCCCCCATAGGGGCTCGCCGCGTCGAAGCGGTTGTAGGTGTTGATCCACACCGTGCCGGCGCGCAGGCGCGCCGCGAGCGCGTGGGCCTTGCTCACGTCGCGCGTCCACACCCCCGCGGCGAGGCCGTACTCCGTGGCGTCGGCCAGCTCGGCCGCCTGCTCAAGCCCGTCGAACGGCAGGAGCGCCACCACCGGCCCGAAGATCTCTTCGCGCGCGATCGTCATCCCCGGCTCCACCTGGGAGAACACCGTGGGCTCGACGAAGTACCCCTTGCCCTCACGCACCCCGCCGAGCTCGCGCCGCGCCCCCTCCGCCTCGCCCCGCTCGATGTAGCCCCGCACCCGGGCGTAGTGCTCGGCCGAGACGAGCGGCCCCATCTGCGTGCGCGGGTCGAGCGGATCCCCGGGCACCATCTTGCGCGCCCCGCCGCTCACGAGCTCGAGCACCTGATCATGGACCGAGCGCTCCACGAGGAGCCGGCTCCCCGCCGTGCACACCTCGCCCTGGTTGTAGAACGCCGCCCCCACCGCGGCCCGCGCCGCCGCCGTCACGTCCGCGTCCGCGAAGATGATGTTCGGGCTCTTGCCGCCGAGCTCGAGCGACACCTTCTTGAGCGTGCCGGCCGCCGCGCGCAGGATCGCCCGCCCCGTCGCCGTCCCCCCGGTGAACGCGATCTTGGCCACCTGCGGGTGCTCGACCAAGGCCGCCCCCGCCTCCTCGCCGTACCCGGTCACCACGCTCAGCACGCCCGGCGGCAGCCCCGCCTCGGCGAGGATCCGCGCCAGCGCGAGCGACGTCAGGCTCGCCTCCTCGGGCGGCTTGAGCACCACCGTGTTGCCCACCGTGAGCGCCGGCGCCACCTTGCGCGCCGCGAGCAGGAGCGGGAAGTTCCACGGGATGATCGCGCCGATCACGCCGAGCGGCTCGCGCAGCGTGTAGTTGAGGAACGGCCCGCGCACCGGGATGGTCTCGCCGCCGAGCTTGGTGGCCCAGCCCGAGAAATAGAAGAACGTGTCCGCCGTGCGCGGCACGTCGATGGTGCGGGCGTTGGTGATGGGCTTGCCCGTGTCGAGCGCCTCGAGCTCGGCCAGCGCCTCGGTCTGCGCCTGGAGGAGCTCGCCCGCCTTCCACAGGATGCGCGCCCGCTCATTCGGGTCCATGCGGCTCCACGGCCCAAAGGCCCGCGCCGCCGAGGCCACCGCCCGGTCCACGTCCGCGGCCCGGGCCCGCGCGAGCGTGGTCAGCGCCTCCCCGGTGGCCGGGTTGGCCGTCTCGAAGCGCTCCCCCGCCTGCGCCTCGTGCTCGGCGTTGTCGATCCACAGCTTGCCGGGTGCCACCGGCCTACGCGCCTGCGTCTCGCTCATGTCTTCACCTCCCATGGCCCCCGTCCCCGGCTCCGAGCGCCTCCAGCGCCTGGGCGAAGTCCGCGATCAGATCCTCCTCCGCCTCGATCCCCACCGCCACGCGCACGAGCGCGTCCGAGATGCCGAGCCGCTGCCGCTCCTCCGGGGCCATCCCCGCGTGCGACGTGGTCGCCGGCCGGGTGATGAACGTCTCCACGCCGCCCAGGCTGGCCGTGTAGATCGGGATGCGCAGCCCGGCCACGAGCCGCTCCGCCGCGGCCACCCCGCCCTTCAGCTCGAAGCTCAGCACCCCGCCCATCCCCGCCGGAAACAGGGCGCGGGCGCGGGCGTGATGCGGGTGGCTCTCGAGCCCGGGGTAGCTCACCCGTTGCACCGCCGGGTGGCGTTCGAGGAAGCGCGCCAGGGCCAGGGTGTTCTGGTTCTGCTGCCGCACCCGCAGGGCCAGCGTCTTGAGGCCGCGGTGGAGGAGCACGCAGGCATGCGGGTCGAGCGCCCCGCCGAGGTGGTCGAGCTTGTGCTTGACCCGCTCCACCAGCTCCGCCCGCCCGACCCGGCCGATCACCGCCCCGGCCACGATGTCGTTGTGCCCGTTCAAATACTTCGTGCAGCTGTGGACCGCGAGATCGAAGCCATGTTCGAGCGGCCGGAAGTTCACCGGCGTGGCGAAGGTGTTGTCGATGACCGACACCAGGTTGTGGGCCCGCGCGAACGCCACCACGGCCTCGAGATCCGTCACCTGACAGAGCGGGTTCGACAGGCTCTCCACATAGATGAGGCGCGTCGTCGGCCGCAGCGCCGCCTCCCAGGAGGCGGGCCGGTCGCCATCGATGAAGGTGTGCGTCACCCCGAGGCGCGCGAGGTCCTGGGTGATGAAATCGCGCGTCCCGCCATAGAGGCAGTCCTGACAGATGATGTGATCGCCGGCCCCGAGCAGCGTGAGCAGCGTGGTCGAGATCGCCGCCATGCCGCTCGCCGTCACCAGCGCCGCCTCCCCGTTCTCGAGCGCCGCCAGCTTGGCGTGCAGCGCCAGGTGGTTCGGCGTGTTGTTGAGACGGATGTAGCGGAGATCGTGATAGCTCTCCTCGCCGCCGTAGACGAAGGTCGACGACTGGAAGATGGGCATGCCCACGGCCCCGGCGATGCGGGGCTCGCCGGCGTGGACGAGCTTCGTGTCAATGCGGTCACGGGAATCGGGTCGAGACGGGGATGGGGCCATGAGCGTCCTCCGCGGGCAGCGAGCACCGGCGCCGCCGGTTGCGCTCGCCTACCATCGTCCAGCCGCAGGCCCCCCGTCCAGCCCCTGTCCGGTCCGCAGCGCGCGAAACACCCACCGTCAGCTCCCACGCTGCGGCGTTCCCGCTCCAACGCCCGCCCTTTCGACTACGCTCACCAGCGGGCAAGAAACCGTGAGCCATCCGGGCGGTCTCGTGGCCCTACAGCGCAGATGACACGTTCAGAGCCCCGCAGCACCGTCGTGCCGCTCCGGCCCCGCGCCGCCGACACCCTCGGCGACGCCGACCTGGTCGCGCGCGCCCAGGACGGCTTGGTCGAGGCCAAAGCCGAGCTCTTTCGCCGGCATGCGCCCCGCATCACGAGCCTCCTCACGCGCCTCCTCGGCTGCCGCTCCGATGCCGAAGACGCCACCCAGGACACCTTCGTCCTCGCCTTCCGCGACCTCGGCGACCTGCAGGAGCCAGGCGCCTTCGGCGGCTGGCTGACCGGCATCGCCGTGCACCAGGCCCACCGCCACTTCCGCCGCCGCCGCCTGCTCGGCCTGCTCGGCCTCGACCGAGGCGAGCCGGACGCGACCCTCGACCAGCTCGCGGATCTCGACGCCCCGCCCGAGCTGCGCGCCGAGCTCGCCCTCATCGCCCGCATCCTCGATCGCATCCCCACCGCCGAGCGCATCGCCTGGATGCTGCGCCACGTCGAGGGCTACGAGCTGGCCGACGTGGCCGAGAGCTGCGGCTGCTCCCTGGCCACCGCCAAACGACGCATCGCCGCGGCCCAGACCCGGCTCGCCGCCAAGGTACACTTCGAGGAGGCCCGCCATGGATCGGCATAGGGTACCCCTGCCCCTCAAGAAGGTCCTCCGCGACACGTCCCCCGACGAGCTCGCGCTCCAGCGCATGTGGACCTCGGTACGCCGCCGGAGCAGCGGCGCCGAGCGCCCGCGGCGACTCGTGCGGGTCACCGTCATGGCCGCCGCCGCCGCCGTCCTCCTCGGGTTCGGGCTCGGGCGTTGGGGTGGCCGCTCCTCCGGCCCGGACCCGCTGTACCTGGCCGATCGCACCGTCATCCCGGTCCTCGAGCAACCCGGCCAGGCCCAGGCCCCGCTCGTGGTCCAGGTCACCGACGGCTCGCGCATCTCGCTCGATCCCGGCACCCGCCTCGAACCCCTCGACAACAGCGGCCCGCTCTTCCGCGCCCGGTTGCGCCACGGCCGCGCACGCCTCGACGTGCGATCCGGGGACGCGCGGCGCTGGATCATCGAAGCCGGCGGCGTCTCGGTCGAGATCACCGGCTCCAAGGTGGCCATCTACCACGCCGAGCGGCGCTGCGAGGTGGAGGTCTACGAAGGGGCCGTGATGGTGCGTGGCCCCGGCGTGACCGGAGGCGCCCAGCGCCTCGGCGCCGGTCAGGCGCTCAACGTAGAGGAGGCTCCCGCATCGGCGCAGGCCGTACCCGCATCACCCGCGCAGGCCCGCCACACCTCCCAGGCCTCCCAGGCCCCCCAGGCCCCCCAGGCTCCCCCGCCGTCTGCTCTGCCTCTCAACGCCCCGCAGGCCTCACGGTCCGCGGCTCCCAAAGCCCCCCAGCCCTCGCGGCCGGTCCCGAGCACAGCGGACTCCCAGCACCCCGGAGATCCGCCGCCCCTCCCCTCGCCCGCACCCACGACACCCGCTCCCAGCGCCGGCCCGCCCGCGGCGCCCGCCCCATCCAACGCACCGCCCTCCCTCTCGGCCGAAGACCTCATCGCCCTCGCCGACATGGCGCGGCAATCCGGCCGTCCCCGCGAGGCCCTCCCCCTCCTGGATCGGGTCGTCAGCGAGCACCCTCACGACCCCCGCGCCGCCCTCGCGGCCTTCACCCGCGGGCGCATCGAGTTCGACGACCTCGCCGAGCCGGCACACGCCGCCACCTCCTTCCGGCAGGCCCTCACCCTCGCCCCACCGCAGGCACTCGCCGAGGACATCTACGCCCGCCTCATCGAAGCCCTACTCCGAGCGGATCAGCGCCCCGCCGCCGAGGCCGTCGCCGCCGAATATCGCGCCCGCTTCCCCGCCGGCCGATACCGCGAGCGCATGCAGCAGTGGCTCGACGCCCGATGACCCGCCCCACCGCCTGGCTCCTCCTCACCTGGCTCACCCTGCCCGCGGCCATCGCCGCCCCCGTGGAGCCGCGCCACGCCGCCACCCTCGTCCTCGCCGAGTGCCCCGCCGGGACCCTCGACATCGCCGCCGTCAACGCCCTCCTCTCGATCGAGCTGCCGCGCGAGGAGATCCTCCTCTCCGACACACCGCTCGCCGGACGCCCCCTGACCCTGTGGCTCCGCTGCCTCCCCGATCCCGGCCAGCTCCTCCTCACCGCCGAGGAAGCGCACCGTCGCGAAGAGCACCCCCTGTCCCTCCTCGACGTGGCGCCCTCCCTCCGGCCGCGCACCCTGGCCCTCGCGCTCGCCGAGCTCGTGCGCCGCATGCGGCAGGCCCCCGACACCGCCCCGCCATCACTGTCCGCCATACCGACCTCCCCCCCATCGCCGGCCGAGACGCCCTCCCCTCCCACCCTCCGGACGCCCCTGGCCGAGCCCCTCCCCTCGCGCCGGCTCAAGGTGAGCGGCTACACCGCCCTCGGCCTGGCCGCCACCACCGTCGCCACCGGCCTCCTCGGCGTCGGCGCCGTCGTCCTCAATAGCGAGCACCCCAACCCCCAGTACCGCGGCGCCATCGCCGGCCTCTTCACCGCCAGCGGCGCCGCCCTCATCGGCACCGCCACCAGCCTCGGCCTCTGGGTGCGCGAGCGTCAGCGCCTCCGCCCCCCGTCGCACAAGCCCACCCGCATCAGCGCCGGCATCGCCCCCTTGCGTGGCGGCGGCGGCCTCGTCCTCACCGGCTCCTTCTAGATCCCGCCCATCGCCGTGAGCCGTTTCCGCCGCGGCGCGGCCCCCTCCAGCGAACCTTCTGGAGGTGATCATGCGCCACGCCGTCTTCCTCGCCGCGCTCGCCGTCGCGGCCCCCGCTTGCGCCGACCCCGCGCGCCCCGCCGTCACGGGCCGGATCGAGCAGACCCAGTTCCCCTCGCGCCTCGTCGGCGACACCTACCTCATCCTGGCCCGCACCCCGCCCGACTACGACCCCGCGCGCGCCTATCCCATCGTCTTCCAGCTCGACGCCACCAACTACGGCAACGAGTTCGAGCTCACGGCAGGCTGGGCCTCCGCGCTCGAGGCGAGCGGCGACATCCCTCCCACCATCGTCGTCGGCGTCGGCTACCCCTACAAGAACGACCTGCCCTCGGACCGCGGGCGCTGGCGTGACTACGTCACCACCTTGATCGACGGCCGTCCCGGGGGCGCCGCCACCTTCCTCCGCTTCCTCACCGAGGAGCTCCTCCCCGCCATCGACGCCAAGTACCACCTCGACCCGGCCCTGGGCCGCACCCTCATCGGGCACTCGCTCGGCGGCTACTTCACCCTGTACGCGCTCTTCCAGACCGGCGCCGACAGCGACCCGCCCTTCCAGCGCTTCGTCGCCGCCGACGGCTCCCTCGGCGACGACGGCGGGGGGATCCTCGACTTCGAGGCCGCGCTCGCGCCCAGGACCCGCTCCCTCCCCCGCGTCCTGTCCCTCGACATCGCCCGCTACGATGGCGCCGTCCAGCACCTGTGGTTCGATCTCCTGCGCACGCACCTCCAGGAGCACTACCCCGATCTCCGCCTGTCCGCGCGCGTTCTCGACGAGGACCATGGCGGCGTCATGGCGCCCGCCTTCCGCGACGGGTTGCGCTACGCCCTGGGAGGTGCGCGATGAAGGTCGTGACCCTGCTCGTCGGCCTGGCCGCCCTCCTCTCCGGCCCGGCCCTCGCGCACGCGCGTGAGGACCGGACCGGCCCCTTCATCGCCGAAGGCGGCGAGACCGGCCACCGCCTCCACATGCGCCTCGACGCCGCCGCCACCTATGCCATCGGCGGCTACAGCGCCCTCGGCGTCCAGCTCCACCTCACCGGCTACACCCCCGTGTGGAACACCCGCCGCGCCACCGGCACCTTCGACGTCGGCCTCCTCCTCGGCTGGCAGAACGAACCCCAGTTCGTCGAATTCCCCCGCCCGCCGAGATTCCTCTCGAACGACACCCACCGCCTCAACGCCTGGGCCACCGTCGGCCACTCATTCTACATTGGCCAGCACCGCCGCTTCTCCCTCGGCCTCCACGTCTTTGCCGGCTGGACCCACGTCTGGTCCGTGGCCGCCATCAACGACACCGCGCGCGCCCTCAAGACCCGTTACAGCGACAACTACGGCCTCTTCAACGCCGGCGCCCTCCTCAAGTTCGACTACCGGTTCAGCCGCTACCTCGGCCTCACCGCCCACATCGGCGCCCCCTTCCAGTTCCAGCCCTCCTACGTCGCCACCCTCGCCCAGGTCGGGATCGGTCTGACCGGCTACCTGCGGTGAACCTCACCGCCCGCCGCCCGCATCCCCGCGCACGGCCCCGAAAGATGCCCCCGCACCGGTCGGGCCAGGAGCCACAACCCCGCGCCGCGCACCGCCGCCCGCATCCGCCGCCCCCGAAAACCCATCCCCGCGGCCCCCCTCAAACAGGACCCCCTGGGTCCCCTGTGCATTTCTTCCTTGACGTCGACATCACGCCGCCAGCGGCGGAGCCGACAAAATGCACAACCCCCACTCTTCACACATTCCCACAATCTATCCACAGGCCGTACCGAACGCTTTTCAACAGCCCGCGCCCCTCCGATCACCGCACTAGCCGGCCAGTTTCATGGTGCAGTGCGGCACCGCTTGTCGCACCAGCGGATAGCCCGCCCCAGCCCACCCCATCATCCCCCCCGCCACATTGAACAACTTCGGAAAACCATGACGTGCCAGCAAACTGATCGCCGTACTCGATTGATAGCCACGCGCGCACACCGCCGCGATCGGCCGCCGCGGATCCAGCCGCCCCAGCCGCTCGCCCAGCTCCATCAGCGGGACATGCAACGAACCCTCGATGTGGCCTGCCTCGTACTCCTCGGCCCGGCGCACATCCAGCACGAAGAAATCACTCCCCTCCTGGAGCTGCTCATACAGCGCCCCGACCGACAGTTGGGGCAACGACTCCACCTCCAACCCCGCGTCCTCCCACGCCTCGATCCCGCCCGCGACATAGCCGCGCACGTCCTCGATCCCCACCTGGCCGAGCCGCAGCACCGCCTTGTCCACCGCCTGCAGAGAATCCGCCATCAGCACCACCCCCACCCCCGTCGGCGGCGGCACCAGCAGCGCCGCCCAGATGACGAACTGCCCGTTCAGACTCACGTGCAGCGAGCCCCCCACATGCCCCTGCCCAAACGCCTCGGGCGAACGCACATCCAGCACCAGCGCCCCCCGCCGCAAGAGCCACGACGCCTCCCCCGGCGCGAGCGCCGCCGGCTTCGTCCAGCTCGCCTCCTCGTTCCAGGCATCGATCAGGAGCCCGCTGCGCGCCGCCGCCGTCAGCCCCACCCCCGCCCGCCTCCCGCACCTCAAGTCAGAGGCGGCCCCTGCCGCACCGGCGAGATGGAGGACAGGATCCAGCGAGTCGAGATCGAACTGCTTGAGGTGCATCGGTCTCCTCCGTTGAACCTGCTGTGGCCGCGCCCTCGCCCGGCCAGAGCGCCGGCCCCGAGCCGTGCGCCTATCTGCCTGCCTGCGCGAGCAGTACCAGTGCATGCGCAGCGCCAACCCGTGCAACCCCAGGAACAGGCCCACCCTGGCCGCGCATGTCACACACCTCCGCCCCCTGCAGCCGGGGTGAGCGCGCAGAATTTACGGTTCAGGCCGCGGTGGCCGCATCGGTTGCGCGCATTCCGCCGGAACACCACAGTTAGCCGCCGTAGCGAGGCACAGCCAGCGGCGGCGAGGCAAGGAAGGAGGGAGGAAGCGTACTGGAGGTACGCGCCCGACCGACTGACGCCGCATCGCCGTCGCTGGCTGTGCCGCAGTAGGCGGAGAACTGTGGTGTTTCGGCTCAGCCCCGCTCCGGGCTGGGCATTGCCGCCTCCCACGGCGCGGCGGTATAGCCCTGCCGTGGATCCCGTCCTACCGGCCACCCTGCCCCTCATCTGCCCCCGCTGCCGCCACCTGAGCGAGCGCGGCTGGGAGATGCACACCGTGTCCCTCACCGCCTGCCATCGCCAGCACCCCGATGGCGACGTCCTCGAAGGCACCCTCACCTGCGACCACCCCGCCTGCGCCGCCGCCTACCCCATCCTCGACGGCATCCCCATCCTGGTCGCCGATCTGGCCGGGCTCGTGCGCGCCCAGGGCCTCCTGCTCGTCGAACGCGACCTCCACCCCGCCACCGCCGCCCTGCTCGCCGCCGAGGGCCCCGACGACGAGCCCTACCCCCGCCTGCTCGAACACCTCTCCATCTACCTCGACGCCCACTGGGGTGACCAGGCCACCCCGCCGCCCGATGGGCCGGGCGCCGAGCGCGGCCCCCTCGGGCTCGCCGAGCTCATGGCCCGCCTCGGCGCGCGGGCCGCCGCCCCCGTGGACTGGGCCGTCGAGCTCGGCGCGAGCGTCGGCCGCGGCCTCGCCGAGCTCGCCCGGGGCGCCCGCCACGTCGTCGGCATCGACCTCCACTTCGGCGCCCTGCGCCGCGCCCGCCGCCTCCTCCGCGGCGAGCCCCTCGACTACCCCCGCCGCGTCATCGGCCGCCACTACCAGACCGCCACCATCCACCCCACCCGCGCCGCTCCCATCCCTCGCCTCGGTGCCCCCGACGATCCCTCCGCCCCCGGCGCCTCCCTCGCCCTCCTCTGCGGCGACGCCCTCGACCCACCGCTCGTGCCCCGGCGCTTCGGCCGCGTCGCCGCCCTCCACCTCCTCGACTCCGTGCGCTCGCCCGCCACCCTCCTCGCCGTGGCCGACAAGCTCTGCGCCCCGGCCGGCGAGCTCCTCCTCTCCTCCCCCTTCAGCTGGCAGAGCGGCGTCGTCGACGAAGCCGAGCGCCTCGGCGCCGCCGACCCGGCCGGCGAGCTCTGCCGCCGCCTCACCGCCGGCCAAGGCCTCGAGGCGCACTACCGCATCGAAGAGCGCGCCGACCTCGCCTGGTGGCTGCGCCGCGACCAGCGCAGCGCGCACCTCTACTCCACGTGCTACCTGCGCGCCACCAAGCTCCCCCCTACCACGCCCACGTCTTGAGCCCGATCAGCCCGTAATAGAAGAGATGGAGCATGAGCGCGTAGGCCGCCACCGACGCGAGGAGCCCATGCAGCCGGGCGATCACCCCGGGTCCCCCCGGCCCCGACCGACACAGCCCCCGCACCGCCTGCGCCACCGCCGCCGATGACAAGAGCGCAAACGCCCAGCTCAGCGCCCACACCCCGAGCGCGTACTTGCTCGGCGTCCCGAGCGCGCGCTCATACCAGCCCATGGCGAACACCACCGGCAGCGCAAAGAACGCCAGCGCCGCCCCCGCCGGCAGGAGGCGCGTCCCGAGCGCCGCCCAGCGCCCACCGGCACCGGCACCGGCCCGACGCCAGCCGCCAAAGAGCCAGTACGGCGTGAAGATCACCCCCACCACGAGCGCGCTCGCGAGGAGCCACAGGGCCCACCCGAAGACCCGATGGCGCGCCTGCACGAGCCAGCCCGGCCGCTCCTCCAGGTACACCCCCAGCCCCGAGATCGCCCGTCGCCCCTCCACGTCGTAGCCAAAGCGCAGCACACACCCGCTCGCCCCCCTCAGCCCGAAGCGGTCGCCCCCGAGCGGCACCAGCTCGAGCTCCGGCCCCCCGGCGAGGAACCGCAGCGAGAGCCGGCGCTCCGCGAGCCGCACCTCGGCCCCGCCGCGCACCGGCAGGAGGAACGAGAGCAACGCCTGCCGCGGGTTGGCGATCTCATAAAACCCCACCCAGCGCTCGAGCTCCCTGCGCGGCACCCGCGCCTCGGGCGGCGGCGACGGCCGCCGGCTCCCGAGCAGCTCCTCCACGAGGAGCGCCGAGAGGCGCGGCACCACCCGCAACGACGACGAGCTGTTCACGAGCACCACGAACCCCACCCCGCGCTCGGGGACATAGCGATACGAGGCGCGGAAACCGTCGATGCCCCCGTCATGCCCGCGCGACTTCACCGGCCCCCCCACGTCGCCGTAATTGCCGAGCCCGTAATCCGTGTCCGTGCCGCCGAGGCGTAGCGTCTCACTGTGCTCCGCGCGCGCCATCGTCCCCGGCGAAAAGAGCACCCGACCATCCAGCCGCCCGCGCCCGAGCCAGAGCCGCACGAGCTGCGCCATCTCCGCCGGCGAGGCCATCAAGTTCCCGGCCGGCCGATGATAGATCGCCTGATACGCCACCGGCCGCTCCGGCCCCGCATACCCCCGCGCCAGACGCTTCCCCGCCGCCTCGTCCCACCGGAGCCGCGCCCCGCCCATCCCGAGCGGCTCCAGCACCGCCTCGCGCAGATACTCCTCATACGGCCGCCCCGTCACCTTCTCGATGATGTAGGCCGCCACCGTGTAGCCCGGGTTGGAATAAGAGAACCGCGACCCCGGCCGCCAGCGCACCACCCGCGAGCGCGGATTGATCGCCAGCACCTTCGCGAGCGGGAGACGCTCCGCCTCCATCGGCGCAAACATCTCGTTCGGGCGCATGTCATCGAAGCCCGCCGTGTGCTCGAGGAGGTGCGCCACCGTCACCGGCGCCTCACGGGCGAAGCGATTCTCCACCGCGATCTCCGGCGCGAGGTCGCTCACGCGCGCCCCGAGCGAGAGCCGCCCCTCCTCGACCAGCCGCAAGAGACCGAGCGCGACCACGCTCTTCGTGATCGAGCCCACGCGAAACAGGGTCTCCGCCGTCACCGGCCGCCCCGTCGCGCGATCCGCCACCCCCACGCCGCCTGCCCACACCACGCGGCCTTGCGCCACGAGCGCGATCC
The DNA here is from genome assembly GCA_036263495.1 of Polyangia bacterium. Classification (GTDB taxonomy): domain Bacteria; phylum Myxococcota_A; class Polyangia; order Palsa-1104; family SHYY01; genus DATAGU01. The sequence goes on from DATAGU010000246.1 coordinate 26,977, forward strand.
CCGCGCCCGGCACCCCCTCGGACGCGAGCACCCCCGCCACGCGCGAGCGCAGCCGCTCGATGTTGCGGAGCGGCGCCTCCTCCCCCTTCACCTCCTCGGCCCACGCGGGCGAAGACCAGACCGACCCCACCAGGAGACCCAGCACGGACAGCAGCGCGACACAGCGACCCGAGATCCGCATGCCTCCAGGCTACCGGATCGCGGCGTGCGCGGGCGATGCGAATGACGTGCGGCCCGTGCTGCCGCTCGTCGTTGGCGACACCCGCGCGCGAGCGGACGGACTCGCCCGCCGTTTCAGCCGTTTCTGCCTGCCTGGCGCCCGACTCAGGGAGCGGGAGCCCCGGCTTCCTCTACCGCCCGCCCCTCCAGCGTCGTCAGCCGCAGACCGATCGGCAGCGCGTCACCGAACGCCGCCCGCTCCTCGCGCGCCTCGAACGCCAACGGCTCGAGCACCAGCCTCGATAGCCGCGCCCCCTCGGGCGTCTGCCCATACACCTGCCCGAGCCGCGCCGCCACCCGCTGGCGCAACGACTCGTCGAGATCCCGCCCCCGATCCCCCGACGCCCGCGCGATCTCCGCCGTGGCGAACGCGATGTCCTTGCCCGCCGGGTCATTCCAGTCGAGCTTGAGCAGCCGCTCCACCCACTTCTCCGCCTTGTGGCGCGACACCACGTTCTCGATCGGCCCATAGAGCGGCACCCGCGCCCCGAGCCGCCCGAGCGCCCAGGCCGCCTGCGCCGCCTCCTTCTGCTTCTTCTCGAGGCGCCCGAGCAGCACCTCCCCGAGCTTCCACTTCTCGTTCCAGGCGATGCGCTCGAGGCTCGCCATCGTGCGCCACATCTCCGCCGCCTCCTGCGGCGACGGATCCTTGCGGTCGCCCTTCTTCTTGAAGTCCGCCAGGAAGTGCGGCGCGATGCGCTTGTACAGCTCGTCCTGCATCGTGCGCACGAGCCCGCCCGAGACCCGGCGCCACAGGATCCACCACTCGAGGCGCACCCGGTTGTCCTTGTCATGGACCATCCCGGCGTTGAACAGCCGCCACGCCTCCTTGACGCGCCAGTCATCGAGCGCCACCCCGTACCCCGGCCGCAGCACATACCCGACCAGGTTGAGCCAGCGCGCCTCGTGCTCCGCCGTGCGCCCCCGCTGCCCCCGCAGATCCCGGAGCGGCTCCCAGAGCGCGCGCAAGAGCGTGATCGGCCACTCCCCGCGCTCGCGCCCGATCGCCGCCGCCAGCTCCTTCATCGCCTGCGCCGGCTCGATCGGCCGCGCATGATCCTTCTGGAAGAGCCGCCGCACCACCTCCACCGCCGCCTCGCGCGCCGCCTCCCCTACCGCCTCATGACCCGGCGCCGCCCCCGACTCCCCCGCCGCCCCATCGCCGCGCCCCGCACCATCCCCCCGCACACCGTCACCGCTCACCGCCCCCGCCGCCCCCGCCGCCCGCGCCTCCTCCGCCGCGCGCAGATCGAACGCCAGCTTCCAGCGCGTGCCCGACGCCGGCGCCACGAGCTTCAGATCGATCGTGCCGAGCTCGGTCCGCTGCACGTGCAGCCGCACCCCCAGCGTCACGTCCTGCGACGAGCGCGGGAACCGCAGCACCGTCACGATCGGCGGCAGCTCCGCCAGCTCGCCCGGCCGCACCGTCACCAGGTCCCCCCGCCGGTCATTGCGATCCGACGACGACAACAGCCGGAAACGCACCGGCCGGTTGGTGATGAGCTCGAACTCACGCCCGGGCACCTCCACGTCCCCGCCCTCCTCCTCGCCGCGCCCCGAGACACACAGCGCCACCAGCGTATCGGGCGCGAGCGCCGTCGACCCATCGGCCGGCGGCGCCTCCACCTCCACGTAATAGGCGCGCGCCGCCCCGCCCGTGATGCGGATCCCCTCCCCGCGCCGCGCCAGCACCGCATACGCCGCCCCGCGCGCCACCGCCAGATGCGGCACGTCGTTCTCGAGCACCACCGGCTCCCGCCCGCTCCAGCTCCTCATCGCCGCCACCAGCCGCTCGCGGATGGCCGGCGCCGTGAGCACGCCGCCATTGAACAAGATCGCCTCCGGCCGCGCCTCATGCCGCCGCAGGAACGCCGCCAGATGGCGCGTCACCGCCGCGTCCTGCGCATACGGCAGACCGAACTCGCGGAGCCCCGCCGCCCGGCGATCCACCGCCGGCGCCGCGTCCGCGGGCACGAGCGGGAAGAAGCCCTCCAGCACCACCTCCTCGATCTCCTGCCGCGACAGCTCCGCCTGCAGCGAGCCGCCCACCACCCCGCGGCCGCGCCCCGCCACATTGATCTTCCACGTCTCGCGCGCCTCCGCCACCGCGAGCAGCCGCTCCTTGGCCAGCCGGCACGCCTGGACCAATGCCTGGAAGCGCGCCACATCGAGCTTCCCCCCGAGCCGCTTCTCCACCCGCCGCGCCAGCGCCAGGTCCATGTTGTCGCCGCCGAGGAGCAGGTGATCCCCGACCGCCGTGCGCTCGAAGCCGAGCGCCCCACCCTCCGCCGCCGCCCCCGCGGCGATGCGAATGAGCGTGAAGTCCGTCGTACCGCCGCCGATGTCGCAGACGAGGAGCGTCTCCCCGCCCGTGAACGGCAGGTCCGGCCGGCCCGCCTCGCCCGGCCCCGTGCCCGGCCCCATTCCATGGTCCGCGAGCCAGGAATAGAACGCCGCCTGCGGCTCCTCGAGCAGCGTCAGCTTCTCCAGCCCCACGCGCGCCGCCGCCTCGACCGTGAGCTCCCGCGCCACCTCGTCGAACGACGCCGGGACCGTCACCACGAGTTCGGTCTCGGCGAGCGGCACCCCGGTCTCGGCCAGAAACGCCGCGGCCAGATGACCGAGATAGCGCGCCGAGACCTCCAGCGGAGAGCGCCGCTCCACCTCGGGCGACGCGGCCCAGGGCAGGATCGCCGCGCGCCGGTCCACCGCCGGGTGGCACAGCCACGACTTGGCCGACGCCACGAGACGTCCCGGCACGAGCGCCCCCTGCGACCGGGCCAGCTCCCCCACCACGTCCCGGGGCGAGCCGTCCCAGGGCAACGCGATCGCGCCCTGCGCGAGATCGTGCTCGCCCGGCAGATAGAGAAAGGAAGGGAGCGTTGGCCGGCGCGACACGTCCCCCGGAGCGACCAACTGAGGGATCTCCAGCACCTGCAGACGCCTTGGCCGGGCCTCGAGATCGATCCAGGCCAGCGCCGAGTTCGTGGTTCCAAGGTCAATGCCGACGGCAAAGCGCATTCGGGCCCAGTGTAAGTCGCTTCCCCGGCCGCAACAATCGCCCAACCCCGGGGTTTTGCAGGCCCGTCCGGCCGTTCAGTGCCTGGACAGGGTCATTCGGTGGCTGAGGGGGGTCGTTTTGTGGCTAGGGGGGGTCGTTTTGTGGCCAGGGGGGGTCGTTTTGTCGATTGGGACGTCCGCTTATACAGGTACTGAGGGATCCGTGCCCGGTATTAAGCACGGCGCCTGACAGCCTACTTGCTTACAGCTCGATCCGCGTACCGAGCACCTTCAGGAACGCGCGCAGCCATTCGGGATGGGCCGGCCAGGCCGGCGCCGTGACCAGGTTGCCGTCCACGTGCGCGCGATCGATCGGCACCTCGACATAGCGCCCGCCGCACACCGTCACGTCCGGCCCCACCGCCGGATAAGCCGTGGCGCTCTTGCCCTTGAGCACCCCCGCCGTCCCGAGCAGCTGCAGCGCGTGACAGATCGCCGCGATCGGCTTGCCCGCGTCCGCGAAGTGACGCACCACCTCGATCGCGCGGCTGTCGAGCCGCAGATACTCCGGCGCGCGCCCGCCCGGGACCACCAGCGCGTCATAGCTCGCCGGCATCACCTCGCCGAACGTCGCGTTGAGCGCGAAGTTGTGGCCCGGCTTCTCGCTGTAGGTCTGATCGCCCTCGAAGTCGTGCACCGCCGTGCGCACCTTGTCGCCGGCCTTCTTGCCCGGGCACACGGCATGGACCGTATGCCCCACCATCGTGAGCGCCTGGAACGGCACCATGACCTCGTAGTCCTCGACGTAATCGCCGACCAGCATGAGGATCTTCTTGGCAGCCATGACTCGCGCCTCCTTCCGTAGAGAGTCCGTGCGTAGGGTCCTGCCAACCTTCCACGCCCCGGGTCCCGCCGCAAGTGCCAGACACCAAGCCCGTCCTTTCAGGCCATCCAGCCAGCATACGGACTTGGAGCCATCGAGGAGCGCCCTTACTCTTCTCCTGTGAGCCCCCGTGACGACACCCAGCGCCCCCCTGGCGACCTAGACGAGCCCGTCCTCCTCCGCCACCCGGTGCGCGTCGGCTTCATCCTCCTCGTCCTTGCGGGCCTCCTCTATATCCTCGCCACCCTCCGAGCCCTCATCCTCGTCGGCTTCCTCGCCGCCCTCTGCGGCAGTCTCCTCGGCCACCTCCTCAACTTCCTCTCGCGCTGGATGCGGAGGAGCCTGGCCGTGGTCCTGTGCCTGCTCTTCCTCTTTGGCGGCCTTGGCCTCGGCGGCTACTTCGGAGCGCCGGTGGTCTCCGAGCAGCTCGAGTCGCTCGGCCAGCAGATCCCGACCGGCATCACCGCGCTCGAGCGCTGGTGGCGGCACCTCGTGCGCGCCGGCGCCCTCTCCTCCCTCTCGGGGCGCGGGGGCATCGCCGAGACCGTGGCCACCCAGGCCTCGCAGAAGGTCGCGGGACTCGTGGCCCAGGCCGTCCCGGCCGCCTTCTCGATGTTCGAGGTCGCCGTCGGCCTCCTCCTCGTCGTCGTCCTCGCCTTCTTCCTCGCCATCGAGCCCGCCGCCTACCGCCAGGGCCTCCGCACCCTCGCGCCCCCCGCGCACGAGCACACCGTGGACGAGCTGTGGCAACGCCTCGGCATCACCCTCAAACAATGGGGCCTCGGCATCCTCGTCTCTATGTGCATCATGGGCACCCTCACCGCCCTCGGCCTCCTCATCGCCGGCGTCCAGGGCTGGTTCGCCCTCGGCATCATCACCTTCGCCGCCACCTTCGTCCCCTACGCCGGCGCCGTGGCGAGCGCCATCCCCGGCCTCATCGTCGCCCTCGCCGACTCCCCCACGCGCTTCTTCTACGCCCTCTGCGTCTACCTCGTCGTTCACGTCGTCGAGGGGTACTTCGTCGAGCCGATGATCATGAACCGCGCCATCCACCTGCGCCCGGCCGTGCTCCTCTTCTGGCAGATGCTCATGGGCGGGCTCTTCGGCGTGCTCGGCATCGTCATCGCCACCCCCCTCCTCGCCTGCATCAAGGTCGCCGTCGACTTCCTCTACGTGGAGCGTAAATCGAGGCCCCCGAAGCCGCCGAGCCCCCCCGAGCCCGATGAGGATGAGGTAGGCTCAGCCGCGTGCGACGTCCGCGAACCAGAGTACCCATCGGCCTGACCGCGCTCTTCGCCCTGGCCGCCTGCCATCGCCCCGCACCCCCGCCGCCGCCCGCGCCCGCCCCCGACGTCGATCCCGGCCGCCACGACCAGGAAGGACACGAGCACTCCGCCCCCCACGGCGGCCTCGTCGCGAGCACCGCCGGAGGCCACCTCGAGCTGCGCGTCTCGCCGAGCGGCCTCTTCAAGCTCTTCGTCCTCGATCCCGACCTCGAGCTCCGCAAGTTGCCGAAGATGACCGGCACCCTCCTCGTGGCCATCCCCGGCTACCCCGAGGTCCCCCTCGACGAACACTGGGAGGACCTCGAAGGCCGCGGCCCGGCGCTCACGCGCCAGCGCTTCGCCGTCGTGGCCATCCTGCGCGCCGCCGAGATCCAGGAGAGCGCGCGCTTCGTCGTGGACTTCGCCGTCCGGGCCAGCGCCGAGACGCGCCCGCACCACCACGGCCCGCCGCGCGCCGGCACGACCCCCATGGACTCCATCATCGGCCGCGTCGTCGATCGCGGCTGCGTCCCCACGGCCGAGGCCCCCCGAGCCCCCGGCGCCTCGGGCCCTCTCATGAACGACGAGCCCCCCGCGTGCGCTCAGCGTCAGCCTCCCCCGGCGGGCGCGCTCGCCGTCGTCGAGGAGACGAGCGGCCGGACCTACGTCCCCAAGGCCGGCGCCGAGATCCTCGTACCGCTCGTCGGCCGGCGCTGCCAGGTCTTCGGCAAGCTCCTCCGCGACACCGATCCGCCCGGCATCCTCATCCAGAGCGCCGAGCCGGAGCATGATCACACCCCCCAGCACCCCGGCGGCGGCGTCACCATGGTCGGCGACCTCCACCTCGAGGCCGTCGCCTACGCCAGCGGCGAAGTGCGGGTCTACCTCTCCGACACCTTCCGCCAGCCCCTCCCCGTCGCCGGCTATCGGGGCACCGTCGAGCTCTCCGCGAACGGTGGCCCGCAGCGCCCCGCCCCCCTCACGACCGCCGCCGGGAACACCTATCTGCGCGCGACCTTCCCGCCGCTCGGCCGCCTGGTCGAGCTCACCGTGCGGCTGCCGATGCCCACGGATCCCTCGTATTTCATCACCTTCCAGCTCGCCTCCCAGCCCGCCGCCCCCCCCTCCAACCCCACCCCCTAGACCGATCTGCGGGGCCTTCGAGTTAGCTGATTGTCTGACATGAATTCCGTTGTCTGTCCGAGGGTTGAGTCCCTTCTGCGATGTGAACAAGCCTGTGCAAAAAGACTACGCACCGAGCGCACTGAGATCCTGTAGATTAGGACCCCGACTTTGGATCAGGAGACTACCAATATGGGAGGTAGCGAGGTGGTGGGCACACTGGGCACAACGGGTTCCATGACGTTTGCGAGCACCATGACGAGCCGCGCCACGAGCAACATACGAGTACCGCCGCTCGTGTTGCCCGGAGAGAAGTGCCGCGACCTGCGCGAGGCCTTGCGGCGCGAGTGGCTCGAGACCAACGGGCTCGGGAGCTTCGCCTGCGGCACCATCGCGGGCGCGGCCACGCGCCGGTACCATTCGCTCCTCTGCGTGGCCACCCGGCCGCCCGTCGGGCGCATGGTGATGGTCAACAACATCGAGCAGATGGTCCTCCACGGGGGCGAGACCTACCAGCTCTCGACCAACGTCTACCACGGCGCGCACCACCCCGAGGGCTACCGGCTGCTCGAGGGCTTCCGCCTCGATCCGTGGCCCATCTGGACCTGGCGCATCGGCAACATCACCATCGAGCGCGAGCTGTTCATGCCGCACGGCGTGCAGGCGACGGTGATGCGCTGGCGCGTGCGGGGCGGCACCATCGACCTCGTCCTCCGGCCCCTCCTCTCCGGGCGCGATTACCACTCGACGCACCACGAGAACCCCGACCTCTCGACCCACCACGAGGTCGACGGGCAGGCCATCGCGTTCCAGCCCTACGGGTCGCTCCCGACCGTGCGCGTGCACCACAACGGCCGTTACGGACACCAGCCGTGCTGGTACCGGCGCTTCATCTACCCGGCCGAGCGCGAGCGCGGGCTCGAGTTCGAAGAAGATCTCTTCGCCCCCGGCGAGTTCCGCTTCACGGTCAACGAAGGCCGCGAGGCGGAGATGGTGCTGACGACCGAGGGCCGCCGCCGCTTCGACGTCGGCGTCCTCGCCGACACCGAGCGCAACCGCCGCGCGCAGGTGGTGAACGCCTCGCTGTCCGAGGTCCCCAAGGACCAGCTCGACGACACCATCCTCTATCTCACGCGCGCCGCCGATCAGTTCCTCGTCGCGCGCGCCGGCGGGTCCACCGTCATCGCCGGCTACCCCTGGTTCACCGATTGGGGCCGCGACACGTTCATCTCCCTCCCCGGGCTCACGCTCGCGACCAAGCGCTACGGCATCGCCCGCGAGCTCCTCGCCAGCTTCGCCCCCTGGGTGAGCGACGGCATGATCCCCAACCGCTTCCCCGACGGCGGCGACGTCCCCGAGTACAACACCGTCGACGCCCCCCTCTGGTACGCCGTGGCCGTGGGCCAGTACCTCGAGGCGAGCGGCGACTCCCACTTTGTCATGGAGCGGCTCTGGCCCTGCGTCCGCGCCATCGTCGACGGCTATCGCCGCGGCACGCGCTACCGCATCGGCGTGGACCCCCAGGACGGCCTCGTCTTCGCCGGTGTCCCCGGGGTGCAGCTCACCTGGATGGACGCGCGCATCGGCGACTGGGTGGTCACGCCGCGCATCGGCAAGCCGATCGAGATCCAGGCGCTCTGGCTGCGCACGCTGCGGGTGGCGCTGCACCTCGCGGAGCGCGCCGGGGCCCGCGCCTGGCGAGCCGAGGTCGAGGTGCTCGAGCGGCGGACCCGCGAGTCGCTGAGGACGCGGTACTGGCACGAGCAGGGCGGCTACCTCTATGACGTCATCGATGGAGATCCGCCCCAGGACGCCAGCCTGCGGCCGAACCAGCTTTACGCGCTGGCGCTCGATCCGCCCGCGCTCGATCCCGGCGTCGCCGAGCATGCCCTCGACGCCGTGGAGAAACACCTCCTCACCCCGTATGGCCTGCGCACGCTCGCGCCGAGCGCCAGCGCCTATCGCGGCCGCTGCACGGGCGCACCGCAGGATCGGGACGCGGCCTACCATCAGGGCACGGTGTGGCCGCACCTCCTCGGGGTGTACGCCGATGCGGTGTGGCAGGTGCGCAAGCGGCGCGTCGGCCGCCGGCTGCTCCAGGGGATGAGGGATCACCTCATGGACGCCGGGCTTGGCCAGGTCTCGGAGATCATGGATGGGGATAGCCCCCACGAGCCCCGGGGCGCCTTTGCCCAGGCCTGGGGCGTGGCCGAGCTCCTGCGCATCGCCCTCGCCGGATAACCCAGTCCCTGCCAGCACTTCCCTCCTCCCACCGACTCCCTGCCAACCCCCCGTGATCGCTCCCCCACCGGCACCCGATTCCCCAGGGCCCAAGCCTCTTTAGAAGCCATGGGAGCGCCCTGCGCACCCATGCGGGGCGGGCGCTGACACACATACGCTTGCAGGTGCACGAGGCTATTGGCATTTCGACACCAATCGGCTAAATTTTTAGCTGTCTCCGAGACCTCTTACCGATCGACCGACCTATCCAGTTTTGCCTTGGATTTTAGAGGTTTCTTTGCTACCGCAAACCAGAGCTTGACATCTATGCTGAAGAACTGCACGATGTGATCACCATGACACAACATGATTACGACAAACTGTTAACCTCTCACCAAGTCGGGGAACTCCTCCAGGTCAACCCGAGCTCGGTGAATAAATGGGTCAATGACGGACGGATCCAGGCGTTCCGCACCCCTGGAGGGCACCGCCGCATCCGCGTCGGGGATCTGGTGGAGTTCCTCGGCAAGCACAAGATGCCGGTGCCGCGGAGCCTGTCGGCGATGTCGCGTCGGCGCGTGCTCATCGTGGACGACAACCAGAAGCAACTCGATGCGCTCAAGCGGCGGCTCAAGCCGCACGCGGAGCGTGTGGAGCTGGCCACCGCCTCGAACGGCATCGACGCCCTCATTCAGGTCGGTGCCTTCAAGCCGCACGCGGTCGTGCTGGACGCCGCGATGGGCGAGCTCGATGGGATGGAAGTCTGCCGCCGTCTCAAGGCCAACCCCGAGACTCGCGGCATCGACGTCATCATCACGACCAACGGTCAGCCCGAAGCCATCGAGAACGACGCCAAGAAGGCGGGCGCGATCGCGACCCTGGCCAAGCCGATCGAGCTCCCGGAGCTGCTCGAGCAGCTCGGCGTCGACCGCCAGACCTCGATGTAACCGTCCCGGGCCTCGGGATGAGGCCCGGAGCCCTCCAGGCCCTCCCCTCCTCCAGGAGGACATCGGCTCATCCTGTAGCCAGCCGCTTCCGCGGTCTGGCCTACTCTGTTGTCTGCCCTGCCCTGTCCGCCCTCCCCCTGTTGGGGCTAGCCCCGATCCTGCTCACGTGTAAAAATATACACTCGCGTGAGGTCCTCCTGGGCCTAATCGATACAAAGGCTCATAGAACCCGTGTTCATGTAGAACCTATCAGCCGGTCTATATCGTTAGTGAATTAAGACGAATGCGGACCACCGCATTGCCACGGAGCGCGCAATGAGTCTGTCGCCGCAGGACCCCGTCGTGCTGTTCGTAGACGACGATGAAGCCAATCGCAGAGTCTTCGACATCACGTTCGGAACCCGCTTCCCACTCGCCGTATGCGAAGGCCCGGAGTCGGCCCTGCAGGTCGTCGAACATCGCCCCGTGGCGGTCTTGCTCGCCGACCAGGGGATGTCGAGCATGAGCGGCCACGAGCTCTTGCGCCGGGTGCGCGAGCGCAGCCCCGACACCGTCGGTGTGATCATCGCGGCCTACGACGCGCTCCCGCCGCTCCTCGAGTCCTTCAACGAGCAGCTCGTGGCGCGCTACCTCATCAAACCGTGGCGTACGCCCGAGATCGAAGCCACGGTGGCCTGGGGCTTCGAGGTGTATCGCCTGGGGCGGGAGAAGGCCGCCCTCCAGATGAAGCTGGCGCAAGGCGAGCGCCTCACGATCCTAGGCTCGATCGCGGCCGGCGTCCTGCATGACCTCAAGCAGCCGCTCACCGTGCTGCAAGGGAACCTCGACCTGCTCGGCCAGCTCGCCTCGGGCCTCGAGAGCGCGGCGCAGCCCTCCGATGGCCTCCGCGCCGAGCTCGAGGGGCGGCTCGCCGATGCCAGCGCGGCCACCGAGCGGCTCACCGCGCTCGTGGAGAGCGCGCAGCGCTATCTCGCGCTCGGACGGAGCAGCATGGCCGCAGGCCCCGGCGACGCAGGGCTCGCGGCGCGCTATGCCGCCACGCTCTGCCACCACGAGGTCGCCGCTCATGGCGGACTCCTCTCCAGCCACATCCCCGATCACCTCCCCCCGGTTCGCCTCGGCACCGCCGCGCTGACCCAGGTGCTCGTCCATCTCCTCGTCAACGCCGCGCAGGCGCTCCACAGCGGACAGCGTCAGTGGGTAAAGCTCGAGGTGATCCCGGAGACCTCCCCCCTGGGCGTCCGGATCCTGGTCAGCGACAACGGCCGCGGTATGACCCCCGAGACCCTCATGCGAGCGTGCACGGCCGAACCCCTCGACATCGCCGCGGAGGTCGGATCGGCAGGCCTCGGCCTCTTCAGCGCCCGGCAGCTCATCACCCACGCCGGCGGCCAATTATCCCTGGCCAGCGAGCCAGGCCGGGGAACGACGGCCACCCTCTTCCTCCCGAGCGCGCTCGAAGCCACGGAAAAGGCCGTCGCCTAAGACACTTCGTCCCCAGCGGGTGTGGGATTCTCCACCATGGGACGAGCCGTCCTCAGTACGGCTCAGCCAGCGCTCTCTTCCGTTGAGCCGATGCTCTCCAGCTCGGCGCCGAGCTTCTCCCATTCCCCCATGAGAGAGCGCACCTTGTTCGCCAGCCTCTGCTCCTCGGCGACCAGGGAATTGAGCCGCTGCCAATCCCCGCCGTGATCGGCGGCCAGCGCGGCGTGGGCCTGCGCCAGCTCGCTCTCGGCCTGCGCGATCTGCTGCTCGAGTTCGGCCAGGCGTCGTTGCTTGCGCTCGAGCTCGCGGGCCGCTTGCTTGCGCGCCTCGCGCTCGGCGATGCGCGCCTCCTTGCTCTGCGCCGTGGGCTCGGGGGTAGCAGTCGCAGCAGCCTTCGGTGCGACCGGTGCGACCGGCGCGACCGACTTGGCCGGAGAGGACGCCACTGAGGTGGCCCCGCCGGCAGAGCGCTGCCATTCGCGGAAATCGCTGTAGTTGCCGAGGTGCTGCTCCACCACGCCGCCTTCGACGTGGAGGATGCGGGTGGCGACGCGGTCGAGGAAATAGCGGTCGTGCGAGACGATGAGCAGGGTGCCGTCGTACTCCCCGAGCGCCTCCTCCAGCACCTCGCACGCAGGGATGTCGAGGTGGTTCGTCGGCTCGTCGAGCGCGAGGAGGTTGCGCGGCTGCAGCATGAGCTTGGCCAGCGCCAGCCGGTTGCGCTCACCACCCGACAGCCCCTTGACCGCGCGGAAGGCCTCGTCCCCCGAGAAACGGAAGCGACCGAGGTAGTTGCGCACCACGTCCTCGTTCCAGTCGCCGCGGATGGCGCGGATCTCCTCGATGAGCGAGCGGTTGTCGTCGAGATCCGTGAGACGCTGATCGAAGTAGCCGATGCGCACCTCGTGGCCTCGCTCGACCAGGCCGCGGCGCGGCTCGAGCTTGCCGAGCAGCGCCTTGAGCAGCGTCGACTTCCCCGAGCCGTTCGGCCCCACGATGCCCACGCGCTCGCCGCGATAGATGACGAGGTCGAGGCCCTTCACGAGTGGCGGCTCATCGCCATAGCCGACCTCGAGCCCCTGGGTGCGCAGCGCCTCCTTGCCCCCTCGATGCTCGCCCACCGCGAAGCGCAGCTTGAAGTTGCCTGCCTCCGCCCACTCGTCGCGCGGCCGGTCGATGCGCTCCACCTTCTCGAGCATCTTGCGCCGCGACTTGGCCTGCTTGGTCTTCTGACCGGCGAGGTTCTTGCGAATGAACTCCTCGGTCTTGGCGATCATCTCCTGCTGCCGCTCATAGGCGACGCGCTGCCGTTCGAGCCGCTCCTCCCGCTCCTCGACATAGCGGTCGTAGCCGCCCGGGTAACGCACCACCCCGCCGCCCTCCACGTCCACGATCTCGCGGCACACCGCGCGCAGGAAGTAGCGGTCGTGCGACACGACGACAAAGGCCTTCGGCCACTCGCGCAGGCGCTCCTCGAGGTGCTCGATCGCGGCCACGTCGAGATGGTTCGTAGGCTCGTCGAGCAGCAGCAAGTCGGGCTGGGCGAGGAGCACCTTGGCGAGCTCCACGCGGCCGCGCTCACCACCCGAGAGCGTATTCACGGACCGGCCGAGATCCGACTCGGTAAAGCCGAGGTCCGCCGCCAGGCGCCGCACCTCGGCCTCCAGCGTGTACCCGCCCCGACGCGTGTAGATCTCCTGCAGCTCGCCATACCGCTTGAGGCTCGCCGGATCATCGAGTCGATGCTCGAGCGCGTGCAGCGCCTCGCGCATCGCGAGGAGCTCGGCAAACGGCGCGAGCAGCGTGTCCCACAGCGCGCCCGCCCCGTGGAACTCCTGCGACTGGTGCAGATACGCGACCGTGATCCCCCGCGTGCGCGCCACCTGCCCCCCGTCGGGCTGGAGCTGCCCGTCGATGAGGCGCAGGAGCGTCGACTTGCCCGCCCCGTTGGGCCCCACCAGACCGATGCGGTCACCGGGGTTCACCTGCCACGACAGGTGACGGAAGATCTCGGTGCCGGGATAGGCGAAATCGACGTCGGCCAGCTGCACCAGCATGGTGCGCGAGATAGCCGATTCGCCCGGGCAGCGCAAGCACGGGGGCGCGACAGGGCGGCGGCGGCAGGCCCCAGATCGGCCATGCGGCCGTGCAAAGGCCGCCCGCGACCTACTTCCCGGCCGGGGACTCCCCCGCGGGACCGGTCTCGGTCGGGACCACGATGCGGCCGGCGATGATCTCGCGCCGCAGCGCCTCGACCCGCTCGCGCACCCCCGGCGGGATGAGCGGCTGGTTGTGCGCGTCGTACACGTAATCGACCCCCCCGGCGTCGAGCCCGAACACCCGCACCCCACCCGTGAACTTTCCCGCCACGAGATCGCGGATCGTGGCGTGCACCGACACGTCCATCTGTTTGGTCATCGACGTGAGCACGTGCCCCGGCGCCTCGTCCCACTGGTCGGCGTCCACCCCGATGGCGTAGTGCCCGGTCGCGCGCGCCGCCTCGAACACCCCGAGCCCCGTCGAGCCCGCGGCGTGGAAGATGATGTCCGCGCCGCTCCCGTACTGGGTGAGCGCGAGCTCCTTGCCCTTCGACGGATTCTTGAACGCCTCCGGCGTCACACCCGCATACCCCCCGAGCACCGTGCACCTCGGGCACACGGCGGCCGCTCCCGCGCGATAGCCGGCCTCGAACTTGTGGATGAGCGGGATGTCCATCCCGCCGACGAAACCGAGCACGTGCGTGCGGCTCACGAGCGCCGCGAGCGCGCCCACCAGGAACGCGCCCTGCTCCTCGCGGAACTTGAGCGCCACCATGTTCGGCGGCGGCTCGACAAAGCCGTGGGCGTCGAACTTGGCATAGTCCACACAGGCGAAGCGGGTCTTCGGGTACTCCCTGGCCATCGCGTACATGTCGTCGGAGAAGATGAACCCGACGCCGATCACGAGGTCGAAGCCGCGCGCCGCGAACAGACGCAGCGCCGACTCCCGGTCCGAACCATCCCCCGGCTCGGTGAGCTCCCCGTAGACGCCGAGCTCGCGGCGCGCTCGCTCGAGCCCATGATAGGCCGCGTCATTGAACGACTTGTCGCCGAGCCCGCCCACGTCGAGCACGAGCCCCACCCGGAGCGGCGCACGAACCGGCCCGCCCGCCGCTCCCCCGCCGCGGTGGATGAGAAGCAGGCCGAGGTGCACCACCGCGAGCAGCGCACAGACGAGGCCGAGCCGCCTCATCTCACCCCTCCATATCTCTTCCCGAAGACCACGCCCGTGACTCTAACGCAGGAGATGGCCCAGGAACGACGCCGGAATGTCATGTAAGCTCTCGGCACGCGACATGGAGACCTGGGTCTTGCCTGCCGCAGCCCCAGGCCCTGACCAAAGGTGGTGGCCTTGTCCTCACAACTCTTCCGTAAAAAGACCCTCGAGCAGCTGACCGCCGAAGCCGACGAATCCGAGAAGCGTCTCCCCGACCACAAGAAGTTCGGCGTCATCGGCCTCGCCGCCCTCGGCATCGGCGCCATCATCGGCACCGGCATCTTCATCCTCACCGGCACCGCCGCGGCCGGCGAGGATGTCCGCCATTCATCGCTCCTCAAGGCCCCGCTCCTCGACGTCCTCCTCCATGGCAGCCAGGCCCTCAGCACGAGCGGCCGCCCCGGCGCCGGACCGGCCATCGCGCTCTCCTTCCTCCTCGTCGCCCTCGTGTGTGGCCTGGCGGCCCTGTGCTACGCCGAGCTCGCCTCCATGATCCCCGTCGCCGGCAGCGCCTACACCTATACCTACGCCACCCTCGGCGAGCTCTTCGCCTGGATCATCGGCTGGGACCTCATCCTCGAATACGCGTTCGGTGCCGCCACGGTCGCGGTGGGATGGTCAGGCTACGTGGTCAGCCTCCTGAGAGATACGCTGCACATCAATTATCCGCTTGCCCTGAGCAAGGGGCCGTGGGACGAGATAACTCTCGCTGACGGAACCGTCACACATGGCGTGATCAACTTGCCTGGCTTGTTGATCGCGGTTGCGGTTAC
>DATAGU010000247.1:0-8041 GCA_036263495.1 Polyangia bacterium
GACGACAAGGACGCGGAGGGGAACCGGCTCTACGAGTGCCGCCAGAGCGGCACCCAGGGCTCCGAGCCCATCCCGGAGGAGATCACCGACGCCGGGGTGCCGGTGGGGACGGCGGTGAAGTTCTGCGTGCAAAAGAAGCGCTGACGACGTGAGAGGCTTCCTCCTTCGCCGCCTCGCCACGAGCCTCCTGGCGGTGGCGGGTGTGCTCGTGCTGGTGTTTCTCCTGGTCCACCTGATCCCGGGCGATCCGGTGGACAACATGCTCGGTGAGTCGGCCGACCCGCGCGACAAGGCGGCCCTGCGCGCCTGTCTCGACCTCGACCAGCCGCTCGTCACGCAGTTCGGCCGCTTCCTCGCCAGCATCGCCGACGGGACGCTCGGCCGCACCTGCCACGATCCCTTGCACCCGCGCACGGTGACCTCGCTCATCGCCGAGGCGTTTCCGCACACGCTGGCCCTGGCGAGCGCCGCGCTCCTGGTGGCGCTCGTCCTCGCGCTGCCGCTCGGGGTCCTGGCCGCGCTCCGGCAGGGGACGTGGGTGGATGCCGCGTCCACGGCCGTCTCGCTCGGCGGCATCTCCATCCCGGCCATGTGGATGGGGCCGCTCCTGCTCCTCATCTTCTACATCCGGCTGCGGGTCCTGCCCGGCCCGGCGGACGACGAGGCGGGGCTGGCGGGCCTCGTGCTGCCGGCGGTGATGCTGGGCACGCACCTCATGGCCATGCTGGCGCGCATGACGCGCTCCTCGCTCCTCGACGTGATGAACGAGGATTACATGCGCACGGCGCGGGCCAAGGGCCTCGGGCCATGGCGGGTGGTGGTGGTGCATGGCCTGCGCAACGCGCTCGCCCCGGTGATCACGGTGGCCGGCATCCAGTTCGGCGCGCTCCTCGCGGGCGCGGTGGTCACGGAGAAGGTGTTCGCCCGGCCCGGCCTCGGCACCCTGCTCCTCGACGGCATCTTGCAGCGCGACTACCGCGTGGTGCAGGGCTGCACCCTGGTGGTGGCGACGTCTTATGTGATGGTCAACCTGCTCGTCGATCTCGCCTATGGGCTGGCGGATCCACGCATCCGGCTGCGATGAGGGACAAGGGATCTCGATCTCAGGGAGGGGGGCGGTGACGCTGGGCGCGCGGCTGCGGCAGCTCGGGCCCGGACCGGTGGCGGGCGGGATCCTGCTCCTCTGGTTTTTGCTCCTGGCCCTGTTCGGGCCGATGTTCGCCCCGCACTCGCCGATCCAGCAGGACCTCGGGCACCTCCTCGAGCCGCCCTCGGCCGCGCACCTCCTCGGCACGGACGAGAACGGGTGTGACGTGCTGTCGATGGTGCTGCATGGGGCGCGGCTCGCCGCGGCGGTGTCGCTGACGGTGGTTGGCATATCGCTCGTGTTCGGTACGAGCTACGGCCTCGTGGCCGGGTACCTCGGCGGGTGGGTGGACGAGGCGATGATGCGCCTCGTGGACGTGCTGCTCGCCTTTCCGGGCATCCTCCTCAACCTGGCCATCGTCGCGCTGGTGGCGCGGCCGGGGCCGCTGCACCTCGTGTTCGCGCTCACGGTCAACGGCTGGGTGGGCTATGCGCGCGTGGCGCGCGGGCAGGTGCTGGTCGTACGCGAACGCGAGTTCGTACAGGCGGCGCGGGCGCTCGGCGTGCCGGGGTGGCGCATCCTGTTTCGCCACATCACCCCGAACATCGTGACGCCGCTCGTGGTGCAGGCGACCTTCGGCTTCGCCGGCGTGATCCTGGTCGAGGCGAGCCTCTCGTTTCTCGGGGTGGGGCGGCTGACGAGTTACTCCTGGGGCGCGCTCCTGGCGCAAGGGACGACCTACCTCTGGCGCACGCAGCACCTCGCGCTCGTGCCGGGCCTGTGCATCGCCGCCGTGGTGCTGGGCTGCAACCTGCTCGGCGACGGTCTGCGCGACCACCTCGACCCGCGGCGGGTCGCCTCGCCGTCGCGGTAGACGCGGCGGGAGCGGCGCGGGATCGTCTACTGGCCGGCGCTTCGCCGCTGGGGCGGGCTCGTGCGCCGGAACTGATCGAGCACCTTGTCGAGGGTGAACTCGTAGTGCTTGAGCTTCGGGTTCATCGACTTGGAGAAGCGCGTGAAGTCGATCTTGTCCCAGCACTGATCGCCGAAGTGCTCGAGGTAGGCGTCGACGTTCGTGCGCTCGATGGCGCCCATCGGGAATACCTGCTCGAGGCCCTCGGACGCGAAGTCGATGCCGTCGTGGTAGTCGCGGAGCATGACGAGCGCCCACGCCCCGCCGAGGAAGTGGCCGCCGACGCTGGCCACCATCTCGCCGGCGCGGACCCGCCGCAGCACCTCGACGCTCAGGTTCACGCCGCCGATGAAGACGTCCTGGCCGGGCTTGAGGCCCTTGGCGACGGCCGCGTCCATGGCTCCGAGGGCCATGGGGTCGTTGGCCGCCCAGATGACCCGCGTGTCGGGCCAGCGCCGGAGGAGGCCGGCGATCTGCCGGCTCGCCTTGTCGCGTCGCCACTCGCTGTGGACGAGCTGGGCGAGCGCGACGTCCGTGGGCGCGAGGGTCAGGGCCTGCTCGAGGCCACGGTTGCGATCGGTCGCGGCCTGCGTGGCCTTGGCGCCCGAGATGGCGAGCAGGCGCACGGGGGCGGGGAAATGGTCGCGCGCGGCTTCGATGAGGAGGCAGGCGAGCTCGAACCCCGCGCGCTCGTTGTCGGGGCGCAGGGTGCCGAGGAAGTTGGCGTACTTCTCGCGCGGCCGGCCGTAGCGCTGCACCTCGGAGGGATCGAAGGTGCTCATGATGACGAGCGTCTTCAGGCCGACGGCGGCCGCGGCCTCGAGCATGCGGCCGGCCGTGCCCTTCTCGTTGTTGATGAGGAAGTAGTCGGGCCGCACGGGGCGGGCGGCGATCTCGCGCGCGAACTCGATCATGCGCAGGTGGTCGCCCCGCGCGTTCAGGATCTCGAGGTCGATGTCGAGGTCGTTGGCGGCGGCGGCGATGACCGCGGTGTAGACGTCCCAGAACGGGGCGGGCTCGCCGATGTTGATGAAGGCGACGCGAAAGCGGGGTCCGGCGTGGGCCGGCCAGGGGGCGGCGAGGAGCGCGAGGACGAAGGCGAGGACGAGGGCGGCGCGGCGCCTCATTTGCTGGTCATCTCCCATACGCCGTCCCAGTCGTCGGGCGGAGGCGTCCGCTCGTAGCGGGCGATGCGCTCGAGGTAGACCGCCGTCAAGGGGTCCCCGGGGAGGTGGCCGCGCGCGCTCTCGAACGCCTTGCGCGCATCGCCCCAGCGCCGCGCGCGGAAGGCCCGCACGCCCACGGCCGAGCAGTCCATGGCGCGGCGCAGGGGATCCTCCTCCCGATCGGGCCGGTGGGCGTACGACTCGTAGACCGCCACGGGCCGGGTCTTGCCTTTGACGCGGATGATGTCCACCTCGCGCACGAAGGTGCGCTCGCGGAGCGCCTCGAAGGTGTACTCGCTCATGAGGACCGAGGTGCCGTAGACCTTGGTCGCGCCTTCGAGGCGCGAGGCGAGGTTCACCGAGTCGCCGATGACCGTGTAGGACATGCGCTTGGGCGAGCCGATGTTGCCGGCCACGGCCTCGCCGGTGTTGAGGCCGGCGCCGATGCGGATCTCCTTCTGTCCGCGCACGCGTCGCAGCTGGTTGAACGGGCGGAGCGCGGCGACCATCTCGTTGGCCGTGGCCACGGCGCTGTCGGCGTCGTAGGGGCCGGCGAAGGGCATGCCGAAGATGCCCATGAGGGCGTCGCCGATGAACTTGTCGAGGACGCCGTTGTGGCGGTCGAGGACGTCGATCATCTCGGTGAAGTACTCGTTGAGCATGGTCACGGTCTCGCGCGGGCCGAGCTCCTCGGTGAGGGTGGTGAAGCCGCGGATGTCGGTGAAGAGGACGGTCACGGTCTGCGCCGCGCCGCCGAGCGCGGCACGATCGTGCTGGAGGAGCTCGTCCACGACCTTCTTCGGCAGGTAGCGGGTCATCACGCTGCGCACCCGCTTGTCGGTGGTGATGTCGTCGACCACGACGAGCGTGCCGATGGCCTCGCCCTTGGCGGTGGCGAGCGGCGCGGCGGTGAGGTTCACGCTGATGAGGCGTCCGTCGGCGAGGCAGAGATCCGCGTCCTCGGCGGAGTCGGGCTTGCCGCTCCGCGCCACCTTCTCGACGATGTCGATCTCGAAGTCGTTCTCGGGGTCGGGCAGGAGCTCGCGCAGCGGGCGGCCCTGGACCTCGGCCGCGCGCCACCCGAAGATGCGGTACGCCGCGGGGTTGGCGCGCGCCACGCGCAGGCCGGCGTCGACCGAGACCACGCCGTCGCTCAGGCTGGCGAGGATGCTCTCGCTGTAGGTCTTCTCGTCGAGCACCTCCTCGAGGAGGCGGGCGTTGTCGACGGCCACCGCGGCCTGCGCCGCGAGCGAGCGGAGCCGGAGCTCGTCGCGCTCGGTGAAGGCGCCGCCCCGGTGGTCGAGCACCTGGATCACGCCGACCCGGGTGCCGTTCTTGTTGATCATCGGCACGCACAGGAGCGAGAGGGCTCGGGCGTTCTCCTCCCGCGGCGCGGCGGGGTCGGTCGTCGGGGCCGGGTCGGCGGGGGCCGCGGGGGCCCCGCGATCCACCGCGGGGTCGAAGCGCGGGTCGGCGGCGGCGTTGTCGAGCTTGAGGACCTGACCGGTGGCGAACGCGGCGCCGAGGAGGCCCTGCCCGGGGCGGACTTCGGTGCGCGGGGTCTCGTCGTCGTCGCCGACCGACCACAGGAGATCGCGCTGCCGGTCGTGGACGTAGACCGTGCATTGGTCCGCGGCCAGGAGCTCGCGGCCGGCGGCGGCGAGGCGGCGGAGGAAGGTCTCGATGTGGGTCTCGGCCGAGACGTCGCTCGTGATCTCGAGCAGCTTGGCCTCGTCGCGCCGCTGCTGCTGGTCGAGCTCGAGCGACTGGGCGATGGCGCCGACCTCGTCGTCGCGCTCGAGGTAGGCGCGGTCGACGTCGAGCGAGAGGTCGCCCTGGGCGCGGCGCCGGATGATGCGCGTCATCTCCTCGATGGGCCGGGTGAAGCGCCGCAGGCCGAGTACGATGCCGACGGACACGACGGCGACGAGCACGAGGAGCTGGAGGAGGGCGAGGAGGAGGGCGGCGCGGAGCTTGCGCGCGACGAGGTGCTGGGAGAAGCGGAGCTCGACCGAGCCGAGGGGGCGCACGCCGCCGGCGGGGGAGAGGATCTGCACGCGCCGCTGCACGACCACGAGGGCGCCGCCGCTCCGGGGGACGGCGGGCTGGACGACGTGCGCGAAGGTCTGGCCGGTGTCGTCGATGACGATGGCCTCGACGAACTCGGGATCGTCGAGGAGGCCGTTGAGGGCAGCGTGGCCGGCGTCCTGGTCGTACTCCCAGATGGGGTCGGCGAGGGCCGCGCTCTGCGCGTTGGCGACGAGCTCGGCGCGGAGCCGCAGCGCCTCGAGCCGTTCGCGGTGGGCGGTGACGATGTTGAGCGCGCCCGAGAGGAGGAGGATGGCGCCGACCAGCGACCCGAGGGTGAGGAGGATGCGGGTCCGCAGGCTGAGGGTGCGGCGTCGGCCCGGGGCGCGGGGTGGGGGGACCGCTGGTGTGCCAGGAGATTCGGGGGCGCCCGAGGACGTCCCCGCGGCGGACTCGACGGCAGCCATCGCGCGGATGGTACAACACGCCGGGCCGGGGAACATCGCCTCCGATGACGGACGCCACGCCGCGGGCCTCATCCCGGGCGGCGTTCGTGCGCGTTCGAGGCCGCGTGGCGAGCGCGGCCGATCAGGGCGCCGGCTTCTTGATGTCCAGGGTCTTGATCTTGTGCGCCAGGGTTCGCAGCGGCATGCCGAGGCGCTGGGCGGCGACGGCGCGATTCCACTGCGCGCCCGCGAGGGTCTCCCGGATGATGCGCGCCTCGTACTGCTGGATCTGCGTGCGCAGTTCGCCGGGCGCGGGGGGAGCGAGGGAGAGGTGGCGGTTCTTCTCGGTCGCGCCCTTGCGGGCGTCGCTCGGCGGCGCGGGGGTCAGTGGGGGGGAGGCGTCGGGCATGGGCAGCGCCCGGACGATGGCGCGGTCGCGACGGAGGCACTCGGGGAGATCCTGCGGCCGGATGACGTCGGCGCGCGCGAGCACGGTGGCGCGCTCGATGGCGTTCTTGAGCTCGCGCACGTTGCCGGGCCACGGATAGCGCTGGAGCAGCTCCAGGGCGTCGGGGGTGATGCCGAGGATCTGGCGCCCGTGGGCGGCGTTGGCCTGGGTGAGGAAGCGCAGGGCGAGGGGCTCGATCTCGTCGCGGCGTTCGCGCAGCGGCGGGAGTCGGAGCACCACGGTGCTGAGGCGATAATAGAGGTCGGAGCGGAACTCGCCGCGCGCGATCATGGCCTCGAGATCGCGGTGGGTGGCGGCGAGGATCCGGACGTCGACATGGACCTCGTGGCTCGATCCGACGCGATGGAAGGACTGCGTCTCGAGGACCCGCAGGAGCGCGGCCTGCACGGTCAGGGGGAGCTCGCCGATCTCGTCGAGGAACACGGTGCCGCCGTGGCCCTCCTCGAACACGCCCTTGTGCTGCTGCGCGGCGCCGGTGAAGGCGCCGCGTTCGTGGCCGAACAGGGTGCTCTCGACGAGCTGCGCGGGGATGGCGGCGCAGTTGACGCGCACGAGGGGGCGCCCGGCGCGCGGGCTGCGCTCGTGGATGAGGTGCGCGATCACTTCTTTGCCGGTGCCGGTCTCACCGTTGAGGAGCACGGGGATGCGCGAGGCGGCGACGCGCTCGGCCCCTTCGACAGTCTCCTGCAGGGCCGCGCCGAAGATGAGATCTCCCTGCGCGCGTGTGTCTTCGGGGCCGGGCCGACCCACAGGCCACGCATCGCCCGCCGTGCGGTTCCGCACGAGTCTTTCCGGATGGTTGCGAGGAGTCATCACTTAGTAGAGACGGCGCTCGGTGTGTCTATGCGTGCAGCGCTCGCGGAGCGGTGAGGTCCCGGCCGCGTGGTTTCGCGGTGCGCTGTTTCGTTGACCGACCTTTTGCGTCTGGATAGTGTCCGGCCTGCCGATGCTGCTGGGGTCCACACGCCATACGCCCGAGAAGATTGGCGGTTTCAGGGCGCGCATGGCGCGCTCGCTGGGGGGTGGGATGGCGGTGGGGGCGGCGCTGGCCGCCCTCGAGGGGGCGATGCTGCGGCTCGACCTCGTGGCGGGGGGAGAGCGGGTGGCGTTGCTATTGGGGGTGCTGGCGCTCCTGGTGGTGGTCGGTGGGTTCGGCGGGCTTCTCCTCGGGATCGGGGATGAGGTCGTGCGCCGCCGCTGGGGGCGCCAGGCGATCGCGGCGCGCGCGTCGATGGTGACGCTGTTGACGTCGCCGTGGTGGGGCGTGGTGGGCTGGGCGCTCGGGGGGAGCCGGCGGCTGGCGAGGGGGTTGCCCTGGCTGGCAGGGGGGCCGGCGGGGGCGCTGGGGATGGTGGTGATGGCGGTGCTGGTGCTGTTCGCGGCGCGGGCGACGCTCGGGGGGTTGCAGTCGATGGGTGGGCTGCACGCGGCGCGGCGGCGGGTGTGGGCCGGGGGGCTGGTGGCAGGGGCGGTGGGCGCGTTCGCGCTGGATGCCACGCTGTGGCGGCGGCTGTATCCGGAGTTTCACGCGGGGCTCTTGGGGCTGGCTTGTGCCGGGTTCCTGGTGGCGCTGGCGGTGTTGTGGCAGGAGGCGCCGGAGGGAGGGGGGCGGGGGCTGCGGAGAGGGGGGGCGCCGCGAGGGGGAGGAGGCGCGGGTCTCCGCGGGCTCGGGCTCGGGCTCGGGCTCCTGGCGCTGCTGGCGGTGCTCGGGCTGCGCTGGACGGAGAATGTCTGGTTCCTGGCGCAGGATCAGACGACGGCGACGCGGCAGATCCTGGCGGTGGTGATGCGCGCGGTGGACTGGACGCGGCCGCAGCCGCAGCAGCAGCAGCAGGCGGGGACGCGCCGTCGGCCGCAGCGCCGGCCCGGGCCGCCCGGGCCGCCCGGGCCGCCCGGGCCAAAAGGCGGGGGCGCGGTCAAGGCGGGGGGGCC
>DATAGU010000248.1:0-13554 GCA_036263495.1 Polyangia bacterium
CCCGGATCGGGTGGCGGCCATCTACATCCGCCGCGCCACGGCCGAAGACCCGCGGGCCCCACGCTTTGCCGGCACCGTGGTGTTCGACGACTACGCCACGGTGGCGCAAGACCTCGAGACCCGCGGGCTGCTCCCGGCCGGCTAGGCACAAGGCTGTCCCCATCTCGTCTTTGGGTCTTTAGGCTCATGTTCTCACATCCGAACGGCTCCGGGTTAAGCTTCGCCCATGGCTCCCGTCCGCAAGCGGCCTCATTCCGGGGCTCCCGATCGACCCGCAACCTGGGACGATCTCCTCCAGCGACCCGAGGATACGATCAGAGAGATCGTCGACGGCAAACTCATCGTCCTGCCCTGCCCTGACCGCTCGCACACGCAGGTAGCCTCGGACCTCGGCATTCTCCTCGGTGCACGCTTTCGCTTCGATAACGGTAGGCCAGGCGGCTGGATCCTCCTCGATAAACCATGCCTTCGCCTGGGTGCGGAGATCCGCGTGCCGGACCTCGCGGGTTGGCGACGCGAACGCTACGTGAATCTGCCGCGGCGCGGTCCCATTCCTGTGGTTCCGGATTGGATCTGCGAGGTGCTCTCGCCCGCAACCGAGCGCGAGGATCGGACGCACAAGCGGGTGCTCTATCTACGTGAGGGCGTCGGTCATCTGTGGCTCATCCATCCCGATCTCCGCACGCTCGAAGTGCACAGGCGCACGGAAGCGGGCTGGCTCCTTGCCGGAATGGATGCCGAGGAGCGCGTGGCCGCAGAGCCGTTCGAGGCCATGGAGCTCGATCTCGGCCTCCTCTTTGGCCCAGAGGAAGCGCCGGAGGAGGAACAAGATGCCAAAGGCCAATAGGTGCGATCTTGTCGTGGAGCAAGGAGCTGACCCCTCGGGGTTTCCGGGCATAGCAGCAGTAGGATGCCCCCCCTGATGGCTCCCCTGCCAATAGGCCGATCGAGTGATGTAGTATGTTGCAGTCCGTAGATCGAAGCAGGATGATGACTCGTCGCCTGACAGATGAAGGAACCTTCCTTGCCGAACTCCCTCGCGATGGGAGTAACATCGGCAACATCTCGCTCCGTGGGCAGCTTGGGTGGCAAGAAGAGAAATACCAGGCAGTCCGCCAGCGTCTGCTCGTAGCAGGCGCCATTTCCCTCGCGAAGGGCAAGGGAGGAAGCGTCCGGCGGGTGCAAGGGGACTGCATGGCGCTGCTTCGCCTGGTGCCTCGCGACGGAGGGACAGTTTCGAAACAGCGACTCCTCGACCGACTCGGCTGGGATGAGGACCTTTTTTGGACCATCCGAGAGATGCTCGTCCATGAAGAGGCTCTTGTGGTCCGGCCGGGTGGCGGTGGCGGTGCATTCGTACGTACAGGGCGATCACCCGTACTGACTCCCGAGCAGGAGGAGCAGCGCTTACTCGTATATTTATCTCCTGACGGAGCTACCCCTTCTCTCCAGCAGGCACTGGAAGAGTTAAGGTGGACCGAGAACCGATTCTGGCAGGTTCGTGCAAGACTTGTGGAGAAGGGGTTGGTGTTGGATCTCGCCGGCCCTGCTCCCGTAGTACCAGTGGAAGGGGCCAGATTTGTGAACAAATCTGGCCTTGATGACGATATTGCTCAAGATCTGAATGAGCTAAAGCCTGATCCGCCCGCAGTGACTCAGCCACAGCCAGCCGAACCACCACTCGTGTTTATTTCGTACTCGCGAAGAGATCGTGAGTTGTGTGATCGCCTAAGGGTTCATCTGTCCCCCTTCCTCAAGGGTGGTCTTATCCGAGATGTCTGGCATGACGGCGATATTCAGCCTGGTCGGGAATGGGATACGGAGATCCGGCGCATTCTTGAACAGGCGCAGGTGATCCTTCTGCTAGTCAGCCCCGACTTTTTGGACTCGGACTATTGCCACCATGTGGAACTCAAACGGGCAATGCAGAGACACCAGATGGGAGAGGCAGTGGTGGTTCCCATCATTCTCCGTTTCTGCCTCTGGCAGTCCCCGTCAGTTTGGTTTAGCAAACTCCAGGCGCTACCGAGGGACGCAAAGCCCATCGTGAGTTGGAGCGATCTCGATGCTGCTTTCCATGACGTCGCCCGTGAACTCCAACGACTCCTTATGCAAATACGTCCAAGCACGTCTCTGTAGCGGTCAAACGAACGCTAGCCACTAGCCGCCAGCATCGTATTCCCTCACTCCATCGCCACGCGCGAACCCTCCCCCAGCTTGTCGCCCGGGTGCAGGATCACCCGGTCCCCTTCCCTGAGCCCCGATAACACCTCGGCCTCGGTGTCGCTGCGATGACCGATCGTGATCGTGCGGCGATGCGCCCGTCCCGCCTCGGCCACGTACACCTGCCAGCGATCCCCCTCACGAAAGAGCGCCCCCACCGGCACCTTGAGCACCTTGTCCGCCTGCCACACCACCACGTGCGTCTCCACCTGGAACCCATCGCCGAGGGCCGGCGTCGCGCTCCGCTCCCCACCCGCCCCCGGCGGGTCCCCTTCAGGACCAGGACCCAGATCAATCACCACGTTCACCCGCTGCTCCTCCACCCCGAGCGCCGACACCTTCGTGAAGCCCGACGGCTCGATGCGCCGCACCCGCCCCGTGAGCGGTCGCCCGCCCCCCCACTGATCGAGGATCGCCTCATCGCCGAGCTCCACCTGCACCGCCTGCGTCGAGAGCAGATCCACCACCACCTCGAGCGACTGGATATCGCCAAACTCGATGAGCGGCGTGCCCGCGCTCACCACCCCCGCGTCCTCGCGCAGCACCCGCAATACACTGCCGCTCACCGGCGCCCGCACCGGCACGCGCCCCACCCCTTGCGCCGTCCTGCTCCCCTGGAACCCGAGGAGCGACGCCCGCGCCGTCTCGAGCTGGTAGCGGTCCGCCTCGGCCGCCGCCCGCGACGCCGCCAGCTCCCCGACGCGCCGCTTGAGCTCCGACTCGGTCACGTCGAGCTGCGCGCGCGCCGCCGCCCCCCGCGACACCAGCAGCCGATACCGCGCCGCTTCCGTCTCCGCCGTCTCCACCGCCACCCGCGCCACCTCCACCGCCGCCGTCGCGCGCACGAGCGAGGCCTCGGCCGCCCGCACCCGCGCCTCCGCCTCGGCGCGCGTGCGCACGTCGAGGAGCGGCGGCTCGACCGGGTCGATGACCGTCACCACCGCGTCCTTGTCCACGCGGTCGCCCGGACGCAGCGTGATCCGCGCCATCCGCCCCCCGAGCGGCGCCAGCACCTGATAGCGCTCGCGCACCCGCGTCTTGCCCTCGCCCGACACGGTCACGCGCAGCGGCCCGCGCACGATCGGCGCGCTCTCCACGCGCAGCGGCACCGGACGAAGCGACCAGGCCACCACGACCAGGACCACGAGCAAGACGCCCCCCCACACGAGCCGCTTCTTCCACTTCTTCCACTTCTCCCCTGGGGGGCCCACACGAGCCATCGCGCTCACTCCCTGGTCTTGAGCACTTCGACGAGGTCCAGATGATCCAGCCGGCGCCGCACCACCAGCGCCGACAGCGCCGCCGCCACCACCAGCACCAGCGCGGCGAACGCGTAGCTCGCCGGGTGGATCACCACCGACAGCCGGAGGAACTCGGTCTCATACCCCTTCACCAGCGCCGACGTCAGGAGGTACCCCAGCACCGACCCCACCGGGATCGCCAGCACCACGAGGAGCGCCATCTCGCCGAGCAGGATGAACGAGATCTCGGCGCGCGTGAACCCGAGCACCCGCAGGCTCGCCAGCTCGCGGCTCCGCTCGGCGAGCGCGATGCGCGCGTTGTTGTAGACCACCCCGAACGTGATGATGGTGGCGAACAGGATCAGCACCGCGCGGAAGATGGCGAGGTTCTTCGCGAACGTGTCCTGGAAGGACTCGAGCGCGAGGAGCTTCACCGACACCCCGAGCACCCCGGGCCGCCCCTTGAGCCGCTTGTAGAGCTCCTGCTTGTACAGCGGATCCACGCGCAGGAACGCCCCCGACGCCACCGATCCCTCGTACATGAGCCGGTGGAGCGCGCCGAGCTCCATGTACGCCGACAGCCCCACCGGCTCGTCCACGAGCTCCACCACCGGCACCCGGCGCACCGGCCGCCGCCCCTCCTGCACCTCGAGCACGAGCAGATCCCCCCGCCCGAGGCCGAGCAGCTCGGCCAGCTGCCGCGTCAGCACCACGCCCTCGGGCGGGAGCATCGCCGTGCGATAGTCCGGCGCCTGCCCCACCACGAGCTGCCGCAGCCGGCCGCCCCGCAAGAGACCGAGCACCGCCGCGTCGCGGTGCCGTGGCCCGAAGCGCAAGGTCGCCGGCACCGTGCGGAACGGCTCGGCCGCGAGCACGCCCGGCATGCGCGCCACCTCGTAGAGCGCGCTCGCGTCGCGCGGCTCCACGTAGTTCACCGTCACGTCCTCGCGCTGCACGCGATGGAACTGCAGGTCGATGAGCGAGAAGACCGCGTCCTCCTGCCCGCGCCCGAGCACCAGGATCGCCACCGCCAGCCCCATCGCCAGCACCGACAGCGCCGCCCGCCACGGCCGCCGCTCCACGCTGCGCAGGATCATGCGCCCCGGCACCGAGAGGAGCCGCGCCAGACCGAGCCGCTCCACGATCGTCGGCCGGAAGCTCGGCGGCGGCTCGGGCTGCATCGCCACCGCCGGCGGCAGCTGCATCACCCGCCGCACCGCGCCGATCCCGCCCACGATCGCCGCCCCCGAGCTCATGAGCACCGCCAGGATGAGCTCCCCGGTGCCGAGCTGGAACTCCAGTAAGGGAAAACGGAAGAACTGCTGGTAGAGGCGCGTCATCCCGCGCCCCATCCAGATCCCCACGCCGAGGCCGAGCAGCGTCCCGGTGAGCGCGATGCACAGCATGAGCTCGAGGTAGTGCAGGCCGATGCGTCGCTCGGGATAGCCGAACGCCTTCAGCATCGCGATCTGCGAGCGCTGCGTGGCGATGAGGCGCGACAGCACCACCTGCAGGAGGAAGGCCGCCACCCCGAGGAAGATCGCGGGGATGAACACCGCCTGCCCGCGCAGCTGCCGGATCTCGTCGGAGATGTAGCGGTGCGAGATCTGGTTCTCGCGCGCCTGCGCGCCCACGCCGCCATACGGCGCGAGCAGCCGGTCGAGCCGCGCGATGATCTCCCGCTCCGAGCCCCCCGGCCCGAGCGTGAGCGCGAGATCGTTGAACGCCCCCGAGAGGTCGAGCGCCGCCGCCACCTCCTCGCGCGTCATCCAGAACACGCCGAAGCGCCGGTCGTCGGGGAACAGCTCGCCCGGCCGGATGAGGTAGATGTACTCGGGCGACAGCGCCACCCCCGTGATCTCGAGCCGCTGCCAGCGCCCGTGGATGACCGCGGCCACGTGATCCCCAGGCGCGAGCTGGTTGGCCACGGCGAAGCCCTCGCTCACGAGTGCCTCCCCGGGCCGCCCCGGCTCGGGCATCCGCCCGCTGCGCAGGTACACCGCGTTGAGCGACGCCCGCCCGGGCGGCGGCAGCGACACCAGGCGCCCGACGGCCGGCTCGTCGAGCCCCGCCACCTCGATCGACACGTCCGCCACCGCCCGCGTCTCCACCTGCGCCACGCCCGTGATCGCGCGCACGTCTCCGGCCACCGACTCCGGCGCCCGCTTCACGCGGGCGAACACCTCGGCGAAGCGATAGCGCTCGTAATAGACGCGCTGCGTGCGTTCGAGCGAGCGATACGTGCTCATCGACGACACCAACACCGCGATGCTGGCCGCCACCACGAGCGCGATCGCCACCGCCTGCCCCTTCATGCCGAGGAGGTCTCGCAAGAGCTTGCGGTCGAGCGCGCGCATCGGTCTCTCTCTACCCGATCCCTGGCCTGCGAACCCTCACCAGGTCAAGTCCTGGGCCGCCGTCCGCGACGTGTTGCGCCGCTCGCCCACGATGCGGCCGTCGCCGAGCGTGATCACGCGGTGGGCCATGGCCGCAATGGGCGCGTTGTGGGTGATGATCACCGTGCTCGTCCCGATCTCCTCGTTGATGCGGGCGAGCGCCTCCAGCACCACCTTGCCCGTGGCCGCGTCGAGCGCGCCGGTGGGCTCGTCACAGAGCAGCACGTCCGGCCGCTTGGCCACCGCCCGCGCGATGGCCACCCGCTGCTGCTCCCCGCCCGAGAGCTGCGCCGGGAAATGATCCAGCCGGTGCCCGAGGCCCACGAGGCGCAGCGCCTCCTCCGGCGGCATGGGGTGCTCGGCGATGTCGGTCACCAGGGCCACGTTCTCGCGCGCCGTGAGGCTCGGGATGAGGTTGTAGAACTGGAACACGAAGCCCACGTGCTCGCGGCGATAGCGGGTGAGCCCGTGGTCGTCGGCCTGCGAGAGATCGTGGTCGCGCCAGTGCACCTCGCCGCTCGTGGGGATGTCGAGCCCGCCGAGGATGTTGAGCAGCGTCGACTTGCCGCTCCCCGAGGGGCCGAGCAGCACCGTGAACTCCCCCTCGTAGAGCACGAGGTCGACCCCGCGCAGGGCCTGCACCTCCACCTCGCCCATGCGGTAGATCTTCGTGAGACCGCGGGCGACGAACACCACCTCGGAGGCACGGCCCTCGCCGCGCGCGCTCGTATCCGCCGCGCCGTGTTCCATCTCGTCTCCTCCGGGCGACGCATCGCCTCCGCACCCTGGGTGAACTCATCCTTGCCTGAAAACATAAGTCGCGATGGGCGGAATCGCGCGCGCAAGCGGAAGAACGATGTGCGCAAACAGAAGAACGATGTCCGCAAGCGGAAGAACGATGTCCGCAAGTCGAAGAACGATGTCCGCAAACGGAAGAACGACATGCGCAAGTCGAAGAACGATGTCCGCAAGCCGAAGAACGATGTCCGCAAGCCGAAGAACGACGTGCGCAAGCCGGAGAACGATGTGCGCAGGTCGAAGAACGATGTGCGCGAGCCGAAGATCAAGCCGTTCTACGGCTTGCGCACGTGATTCTACGGCTCGCGCACATCATTCTTGGGCGTGCTTGCGCATGCCCTGGTGGCAGGGGCGCTCGTGCGCCCCGGTCCTCACGGCATGGCCACGAGATCCAGGGACGCCAGCACGCGCACGAGCCGATCTACCCACGCCCCATCGAACTCCATCAGATACTCGGCCGAGAGCAGCGCCGCGATCTCGGCCGGGCTGCGGCGCCCGTCCATGAAGTTCACCGTCTCGAAGGCCACCTGCTCGAGCGTCGGCTGCGTGGGCAGCCCCTCGCCGCGGTTCGAGAACCGCTCGTCCTCGGCCTCCCACCACTTCTTGTCCTCGCCCTTGAGCTCCCGATAGAGGTCGCCATAAATCGGCAGGAGCGTCCGGCGGCGCGGCCCCTGGCCCGTCCCCGGCGGCACGAGCGCCGTGAAGTCCACCACGCCCGGGTACCCCGCCCCACCCTCTCGCCGCACGCTCGGCCCGAGCCGCTCGAGGCGCCGCGCGATCACCGCCTCCCCGGCCTTGGCCCCGCGCAGCGACGACTGGCCCGAACGCTCCACCTCTACGGCCAGGAGGTGCGACGCCGCGAACGCCCCCACCTTCTGCCACCCGGCGGCGTCGGCCGCGGCGATCCAGTGCCCGGCCGCGAGCGCCAGCGTCCCCACGCGCCGGAACTCGCTGGGATCGGTCTTGTCCACCGTGTCCTCGCTCGTGTGATGCGTCCAGTCCGGGTCGTGGCCGAACATGACCGCCGGCACGCCGAGCCCGAGGAAGACGTCGTGGTCGCTGCCCTGGGCATAGGGGATGAGCTCGGTCGGCCAGTGGCGATGCGTGCCGGTCGGCGCCGACAGGTTCGCCTCCCGCGTCTGCGCGAGCGTGTCGGCGAGCAGCGCGTCGAGGAACGAGGGCACGGAGTCGGGCGCGCGGGTGATGTAGAAGCGCGAGCCCGTCTTCACCGTGTCCTCACCCGTCATGTCCAAGTTCAGGTTGGCGACCACGCAGCCGCGCACCGGCTTGCTCGACTTGCGCGGCTCGTCCCAGGCGCCGCAGCGCCGCGCCTCCGGGTGCTCGGTGACGTAGGCCATCGTGCCGAAGAACTCCGGCACCCACATGAAGTGGATCGTGCGGCGAAGCGGCGGCACCTTCTTCGTGTCGAGCAGCACCTTGAGCGCGCGCGCCATCTCTAGGATCGTCGCCGAGCCGCTCGCGTTGTCGTTGGCGCACCACTTCGGGTGATCGAGGTGGGCGGTGATGAGCACCTCCTCCTCGGGGCGCTCCTGGCCGCGGAGGTAGGCGTGCACGAGCGTGAGCTTGCCCGGCCCGAGCGTGGCGTCGATGCGCCCGCGCACCCGCACCGGCCCCTTCTGCATGAGCTGGCGCAGCTCGGTGTACTGGTTGGCCGAGATCTGGAACCCGCCGCTCGTCTTGTCGAGCTCCTCGGCGCGCGTCCAGAGGCCGTTGTAGCGCACCATGTCCGGGTGCTCGGGGCGATCGTCGGCCGCGGGGTAGATCACCACCCCCACCGCGCCGTGCCCGAGCACCGCCTGCCGCACCACCTGGCCCGCGTAGCCCGAGGCGAGCGCCACCTTGCCGCGCACGTCCTTGCCCTCGTAGTCCCGCTCGCTCGTCCCCCGCCCCACCTCCACCAGCTCGCCGCTCCACTCGCCGCCCTTGGAGTACGTCGACACGCAGGTCGGGATGTCGCTGTAGCGGCACAGGCGCATCGGCACGAAGTCCTTGCGCCCGCCCACGCTCTCCACCCACAGCTCGCCCCCGCGCATATCCCAGCCCATCGGCGAGCGATGCGTCTGATAGCTGCGCTTGCCGTCCGAGGGGAAGGACTCGATCCGGGCCTCGATGCCGGCGGCCTTGAGTTTCTGCAAGACGACGCGTTCGGCCACGTCGGCCATCATCGGGCTCCCCTGGATGCGGTGATACTCGACGAGCTGGCGCGTGGTCTCCTGCGCCCGCTCGCCCGAGATCTCGGCGGCGACGGCGTCGAAGACTTGCTGCGGCACGAGGTGCGGCTCGGCCGCCGCGAGCCGGGGCTGAGCGAGGAAGGGAAACAGCGAGGACAGCAGCAGGGCCCATGTCATGCGCATGGGCGGCACCTTACCACTGCCCTGGGCTCAGGATCCGGACGCCCCCGCCTCCCAGGCGGCCTCCAGGGCCTCGACCACCTGCTCGAACTCCTGCTCGAGCCGCGCCATCAGGAACACCGCCCCCTCCAGCTTGCCCTCGCGCGCGACCTGCTGGATCTCCACGCAGAGGGCCGCCATGCCCTGGGCGCCGAGGGCCCCGCTCGCCCCCTGCAGCCGGTGCGCGATGCGGTCGACCTGCGCCACGTCGCCGCTCTCGATGGCCGCGGACAGCGCCGCGAGCGTGCCCGGCGTGTCGGCGATGAACATGCCCGACACCTTCTTCAAGATCCCGATCGATCGCAGCTCGGCCACCGGCGCCGACGCGAGCACCGGCGTGGCCGGCGACGCTTCCCGAGGGGCCTCGCCCACCGCGCCAGCCTCGCTCGCGCCCACCATCGCCCAGACCAGCTCCTGGATCCGGATGGGCTTGGCGATGTAGTCGTCCATCCCGGCCTCGATGCACAGGCGGCGGTCCTGCTCCGAGGCGTTGGCGGTCATGGCGACGATCCGCAGCTTCTCCTTCGGCCAGGTCGCGCGCAGGCGGCGCGTGGCCTCGAGGCCGTCCATCTCGGGCATCTGCATGTCCATGAGGACGACGTCGTAGGTCTTCTTCTCGACCGCCTCGAGCACCTGGCGACCGTTGACCACCAGATCGGCCTGGTACCCCATGCGCTTGAGGATCGCGAGCGCCACCTTCTGGTTCACCGCGTTGTCCTCGGCCAGCAGGATCCGGAGCGGGTGCCGCTCGGCCAGCCGATGATCGATGTCTTCTTCGCCCATCCTCGCCTCTGGAAGCGCCGGCGCGATCGCCTGACGGGTATCGAACAGGTTGGTCAGTACGTCGAAGAGGCGCGACTGGCGGATGGGCTTGTTGAGCACGGCGGCGATGCCCATCTCGCCGGATCCCTGGGAGCCGCCGCTCCCGGGCCCGGTCCGCTCGACCCAGCGCTCGCCCC
This sequence comes from Polyangia bacterium, assembly GCA_036263495.1. GTDB lineage: Bacteria > Myxococcota_A > Polyangia > Palsa-1104 > SHYY01 > DATAGU01. The sequence continues at coordinate 10,029 of DATAGU010000248.1, forward strand.
CGCGCTCGTACATACGCCCCTCGGCCCGCTCCATCGCGGAACCGAGGAAGACGATCGGCAGCGACGACGCCGGGAGCCGCTGTCGCAGCTCGGCGGCCAGGGTCCAGCCGTCCATGAGCGGCATCTGCACGTCGAGCAGGATCACGTCGAACCGCTGCCCGCGCTCGATGCAGGCGAGCGCCTCCGCCCCGCCGCTCACGCAGATGGCCTCGACGCCCCAGTTGCCGAGCTGGTGCCCGAGCATGCGCAGGTTGGTGTCGTTGTCGTCGACCACGAGCGCGCGCCGCCCGCGGAAGAGGGACCGATCCATCGTGCGGGGGGCGCGCTGCGACTGGCGCACCACGTCGGCCAGGATCGAGAACGTGAAGGTCGAGCCCACGCCCACCGCGCTCTCGACGTGGATCGAGCCGCCCATGAGCTCGCACAGCTGCTTGCAGATGGCCAGGCCGAGGCCCGTCCCGCCGAAGCGGCGGGTGGTCGAGGCGTCGACCTGGCTGAAGGACTGGAACAGCCGATCCATGCGATCGGCGGGGATGCCGATGCCCGTGTCGCGGATGACGAAGCGCGCCTCGACGCGCCCGCCCGGCGCGGGGCGGGAGGACACGCCGAGGGCCACCTCGCCGCGCTCGGTGAACTTCACCGCGTTGCCGAGGAGGTTGACGATGATCTGGCGCAGCCGCGTGACGTCGCCGACGAGCCAGAGCTCGGTCCCGGGCGCGATCTCGTAGGTGAGCTCGAGCCCCTTGCTCGCCGCCTCGCCGGACACGAGGTCGAGTGCCTCCTCGATGCAGCGGCGCAGATCGAAGGACGCCTTCTCGAGATCGAGCTTGCCCGACTCGACCTTGGAGTAGTCGAGGATGTCGTTGATGATGTTGAGGAGCGCCCCGCCGCTCGTGCGGATGGTGCTGACGAAGTCCCGCTGCTCGGGGGTGAGCGGCGTGTCCGCGAGGAGGCCGGTCATGCCGATGACCGCGTTCATCGGGGTGCGGATCTCGTGGCTCATGTTGGCCAGGAACTCGCTCTTGGCGCGGTTCGAGGCGTCGGCCAGCTCCATCGATTGGCGCAGCGCGCGCGTGCGCTCCTCGACGCGCGCCTCGAGCTCCGCGTTCTTCTCCTCGATGGCCCGCTGCTGGCGCAGGATCACCCAGTGGGTGCCCATGAAGAGGAAGAGGAGGACGCCCACCATCACGTTGCGGAACCAGTTCATCCGCTGGCGCTCGGTGGCGAGGAGGGGGTTGAGGTCGCGCGGGATGGCCTCGCACTCGGCGAGGATGCGGTTGAACAGGCGGTCGTATTGCTCGTCCTCCGCCTGGCCGACGCGCCCCACGTCCGATCGGTGCTCCCAGCGCCGCTCGGTCAGCGCCAGCCACTGCCAGAGGAGCTCATCGATGGAGCGCAGGCGCCGCCGCACCTCCGGGGCGTCGAGCCCCTCGATGGTGAGCCCGCGGAGGGTGCCGCCTTCGAGCCCGATGCCGACCAGATCGCGGCTCTCCTTGATGACGCCGTAGACGTCGCGCTCGAGGTTGATGTGCTCGTCGCCCCCCATCCGCTCCTCGAACCAGAGGTGCGCGAGCGTGGCTCGCTGCTGGATGCGATCGGAGAGGGTGACGAGGGCTTCCTGGTTCTGGTAGGTGCGCTTGGTGATGTGCTGCGACCAGAAGAGGCTGGCGATGGTGACCAGGCCGAGCGCGAAGAACGCCAGGGACACCCGGGGATCGAGCACGGCCTTGAGCTTGTCGAACTTCAAACGTTCGCGCTCCGCATCGAGGTCCACAGCCGAGGTTGCGCGCCCCGGCCGCTGTGCTCGCTAGAGAGAATAGAGCTACTGGCTACAAGCCTCCGACGACCTGTCGGGCCCACCGCTTTGCCTCGACGCATCGTCGCAAACGCTGATCGTACGGTCAAGAGGCAGCACGAAACCCGATGATCACAGCGCTCCCCCCCGCGGCGGTGAACCGCAGGCGCAGGAGGCGGTGGTGATTGGTGTCGGCCACGACCAGGCTGCCATCGGGCGCCCAGGCCAGGCCGCCCGGCTCGGCCAGGGCCAGCGCACAGGCGCCGGTGTAGATCGTGGAGACCTCGGGCGCCGCGCGTGCTTCGCCGAGATGGAGGGGCGCGATCCGCTTGATCTTGTGGTTGTACGTATCGGCCACGACCAGCCCCCCGGGTCCCGCCGCCACGCCGAGACAGTGCTGGAGCCGCGCCGGCCCGCCCGGCCCGCCCGGCCCGTCCACGTCCCCGAAGTCGAAGAGCCCTTCGCCGACCAGCGTCGTCACCTGGCCGGCGGCCGGCCCGGGGCCGAGGGCGATGGCGCGCACCGCCGAGCTCTCCGCGTCCGCCACGTAGAGCCAGCGCTGTCCGTCTTGGTCCTGGCCGAGCGCGAGGCCACTGGGCTGGGCAAAGGCCGCCTCCGCGAGCGGCTCCGGGCGTGATGCGCCTGAACGCCCAGCTCCCGAACGCGAACCCTCCGAGCCCGCATCCTCCGAGCACGAACCTCCCGAACACGAACCCCCCGAGCACGATCCATCGATGAGCGCCTCCGCGCCCAGGCCGGCCCAGGGGCCGAGGGTCCCGACCGCCAGATCCAGGGCCCAGATCTGATGCGTCCCAGCCATCGCCACGTAGAGCGTCTGGCCCTCGCGCACGACGTCCCAGGGCGACCGCAGGTCCACGCTCCGCGCCGGCGCCGGCCCGACCGGAAAACGCGCGCCGCCGAGGCGCCCCGTGCCGCCCACGGTCTCGACCGTGCGCGTCATCAGATCGATGCGCCGGAGCGCGTGGTTCTGCGTGTCCGCCAGCCACAGCTGCTCGCCGTCCCAGCACAGGCCCTGCGGATCATCGAAGGCCGCGTCCTCGAAGGCCCCGTCCGCAAGACCCCGCCGCCCCGAACCCACCACCGTGAGCACGCGGCCCTCGGGGGTCGCCACCACCACCCGGTGATGCCCGCTGTCGGCCACGGCCAGCCGCCCGTCGGGCGCCACCGCCACCTTGCCAGGGTAGCGGAGAAAGCCCTCGGCCATCGGAGGCGCGCGCCGCACGGGCGAAGGTGGGCCCAACGTGCCCGCGCGCCGCGCCGCCGCGAGCTCCTCGGCGATGCGCGCCTCGAGCTGCGCCGGATCCGGCTCGCCCGACGCCGTCCAGGCGATGGTCCCATCGGGCCGCACCAGCACGAGCGTGGGCCAGGCGCGGATCGTGTAGGCATGCCAGAGGCGCCGCCCGTCATCCACGGCCACCGGGTGACGCACGTCGTGGCGCGCGAGGGCCTCGCGGATCCGGGCCGGGTCGCGCTCTTCGTCGAACTTCCCCGAGTGCACGCCGATCACGACCAGCGGGTCGTCGCGGTGCCGCTCCTCAAGCGCGCGCAACGTCGGCAAGACGTGCAGGCAGTTGATGCAGCAGTAGGTGAAGAAGTCGAGGAGGACCAGCTGGCCGCGCAGCTCGCGCAGAGAGAGGGGGCGATCGGTGTTGAGCCAGGCGAGGGCGCGATCGAGCTCCGGGGCGCGGATCCGCTCCATCAACCTACCTT
>DATAGU010000249.1:0-23335 GCA_036263495.1 Polyangia bacterium
CATGAGCGCGGCGAACAGGAGGAGCAGGGTGTGCGGCGGGAGGAGGTAGGTGAGGCGCGTGCCGAAGTAGGAGCCGCCCAGGCCGACGCCGCCAAAGAGGAGCCCGGTGCCGAGTCGCACGTTGCCCCCGCGGCGCTGCACGAGGGCCCCGACCGTGCTGGTGAGGCCCACGACGGCGAGCGACATGCCGACGGCCTGGTGGGCCGGGACGCCCATCACGTAGGTCAGGACGGGCACGGTGATGATCGAGCCGCCGCCGCCGAGGAGGCCGAGCGACAGGCCGATGACCGTACTGAGGAAGAAGCCCAAGCCGAGATGCATACCCATCTATCGCTCCTGCGAATCTGCTACCGTCTTATCTGGTCCCTATGCAGCGTCGGGACCAGCTCGGATGGGCCTGTCTGTCTCGCGAAGTCGGCGTGGGACAAGGGCTTCACGCAGGCGGAGGGGCGCACCTTTCGCGCAAGGCTTGCGTTTTGCAGCCGGCGGGTCGCAGAAGATGCGCCGCGGCTTGCGCGTCGCGGCATAATCCGGCTCCGTCCAGACCAGCCCGGAGCGCCGCATGAGCCCGACCTCTCCTGCACAGCCTGATCGCACACGAACCGACGGCCCGCCTTCGGCCCCGGCCGCCACCGTGCTCACCTCGGATATCGCCCTCGTCGATGGCGCCTGCAGGCCCGGCTACGCGGTGCGCGTCCAGGGCGGCGCCATCGTCGCGAGCGGGGCGCGGGCCGAGGTCGTGAGGCCCGGCGACCGCGTCCTCGACCTCGGGCGGCGCGCCCTCCTGCCCGGCACGGTCAACGCCCACAACCACTCGTTTCAATCGCTGCTACGCGGCTTTGGCGACGATCTGCCGTTCCTCGAGTGGCGCGACCGGGCGCTCTACCGCTACTCGCCGGTCATCCTCCGCCCCGGGGCCCGCGGCGTCTACACCGGCGCCCTGTTCGCCTTTGCCGAGATGGCGCTCCACGGGGTGACCACGGTGTGCGACTTCTTCTATCTGAACGATGGCGGCAACGACAACGCCCGCCAGGTGATCCAGGCCGCGCTCGACCTCGGCCTGCGCCTGGTCCTCGGCCGCTGCTTCTACGACTGGGAGGGCGCGCCGGTCTCGTACCGCGAGCGGCCGGCGGACGCCCGCCAGCGGTTCCTCGAGCTGCACAAGGAATGGGCCGGACACCCCCTGGTGGCCGTGCAACCCGCCCCGCACTCGCTCCACGGCGCCTCGGCCGAGATGATCACGACCGCGGTGGGCGCCGCCCGTGAGGTGGGTGTCCCCTACCACATCCACCTGGCCGAGGAGCGCTATCAGGTCGACGATGCCCTGGCCCGTTATGGCGTCCGGCCCCTCGATGTGCTCGGCGTGCTCGGCGTGCTCGGCGCCGACACCATCGCCGTGCACGGCTGCTGGTTCGACGAACGGGAGCGGGCGCGGCTCGGCGAGGTGGGCGGCGCGCTCGCCTACAACCCGGGCTCCAACATGTTCCTGGGCGATGGGGTCACGGACATCGTGGACCTCGACCGCCACGGCGTGCGCATCGCCCTCGGCACCGATGGCGGCTGCAGCAACTCGCGGGTGTCGGTGCTGGACGAGATGCGCTCCTGCGCCCTCTTGCAGAAGGTCCATCGGCTCGATGGGCAGGCGCTCAGCGCCGAGCGCGCCTTCCACTTCGGCACCCGCGGCGGCGGCGAGGTGCTGAAGCTGCCCATCGGGCACCTCGGACCGGGCGCCCGCGCCGACCTCGTGTTCCTGGACCTCGACGACCCCTCGCTCTGGCCCGAGCAGTCGCTGGCCAAGAACGTCGTCTACTCGCTCTCGTCTCGCGCCATCACCGATGTCTTCGTGGAAGGGGAGCCGGTCGTGCGCGACCGTCAGCTGGTGCGGGTAGAGATGGCCGCCATCCAGGCGCGCGTGCGCGAGCTGACCGCCAGCTGGACGCGGGACTGAACGGAAGAGCCGGTGACGGTATGAAAAAACCCAGGTATCTCACCGGAGCGCCGGGAGATACCTGGGTTGTCGAATATCGTCACCCGGCTTGGCTTAGCCGCCGGTCGCGGACATGGGCGTGGGCGGGGCCTGGTTCCTCACCCGGCGGATGGCCTCGTTGACCCGCTCCTTGAGCTCTTTGCCCACCTTGAAGAAGGGCAGGCGCTTGGGATGCACGCCCACGGGGTCGCCGGTCCGGGGGTTGCGCCCTTCGTAGGCCTTGTAGTGCCGGATCTCGAAGCTCCCGAACCCCCGGATCTCGATCCGTTCGCCCTTCCTCAGGGAGTCTTCCATGGACTCGAAGATGCAGTTGACGATCAGCTCGGCCTTCCCCTTGGGAAGTTGGAGCTTGTTGGCGACCAGTTCGATAAGGTCCGACTTCGTCATCAATGCACCTCGGGGGCCTTCCCCTGCGCTGCCCTTCCCGGCCGCAACAGCGCTTGGGTACCGCCCCTTGTAACGTTGTTACCCCGCGAAGATCAAGAGGAAAAGTGTAACTGGCCGCCAGTCTACAAGAGAGCTCCGGGTTTGCCGGCAGGGGCTCGCTGAGCATGCTCCAGGACGGTCGCGAACGGGGGCGCCGGAGCATCCCCTTGACGATCTATCCCCGCTCATACCACTTTGCCTTCATGCAGACCTACGCATCGAAGGACGCGCTCGATGAGCGGATGTTCACCACGGTCAAGCAGATGATGGAGAGCCAGGCCTATCGCGAGCTGGCCGCGGCGCAGATGTTCGGCTACGGGCTGCAGTTCGTCCCGTCGCTCCGCTGGCTCAAGTTCATGACCTGGCACATCCGCGAGGAGATGGAGCACTACGAGGCGGTGGTGCGGATGTACGAGCGCATCATCGGGGATTCGGTAGAGCCGGTCGTGGGCGAGCGTCTGCGGAGTAAGCCGGTGCCGTTCGCGCAGTCCTGGTTCGAGCTGGCCATGGCCCAGTTCCTCTATGACCGGGGCGGCTTCTGGCAGCTGCGCGAGTACGAGGAGTGCTCGTTCCTGCCCTACCGCGAGGTGGTGAAGAAGATCCTCAAGGAGGAGGCCGGCCATCAGAGCCTGGGCGAGCGCATCGTGGTGGAGCTGTGCCGCTCGGGAGCTTACGAGGGGATCAAGCAGCAGGATTTTACGAAGTGGCTGCGCCAGGGCCTGCTGTCGTTTGGCCGCCCGGGGACGCCGGGGAACCTCTACGCCATCTCGGTCGGGCTCAAGCGCCGCGACTCGGGCGCGGTGATGCAGGATTTTCTCAATGACATCAAGCCGGCGGTCAAGGCGTGCGGCCTGCGCTTCCCCACCCCCGCGGAGATGGGCCTCGAGATGCCGCCCGACATCGACTGGTCGCTCGACAATGTCGATGAGACGCGCGCCGAGGGGTATTCGGCGTAGATGCCGCTACTTCTTCTCGCCCTCGGTGAGCGGCGAGAAGAAGTTGTCCTTCTTGATGTTCTCGTCCACCACGAAGGCAAACTTGTAGCTCGGCGCCGCGCGCTGGTTGCAGTCGGTGCGCTCGCAGAAGCGGCAGCTCGGGCCCACGGCGATGGCCATCTTCTCCTGGTCGGACCGGGTGAGCGGCAGCTCCTGGGCATAGGCGAGGTGGTGCGCGTCCTCGGCGCGCACCCCGAGGCCGATCGAGTACGTGGTGCCGCGCACGACCGAGCCCTGATCCGGCTGGACCAGCACCTTGGCGAAACAGAAGTACATGGTCCCGTCGGGCATCCGGCTGTACTGCTTGGTGATGGCGAAGGGGTTGAGGAAGGCGTTGTGAACCGCCCACTTGGGGCAGCTGCCGGTGTTCTGGGGGATGCGCAGGCCGGTCGCCGAGTAGCGCTTGGAGATGTTGCCCGCCACGTCGACGCGCAGGAAGTGCATGGGCACGCCCGCGAGCCGCGGGTCCGCGAGGTTGCAGATGCGGTGGGCGATGGTCTCGTAGGAGCTGCCAAAGAGGTGGGAGAGGTGCTCCACGTCGTAGCGGGTGCGCTGCACCTCGCGGTGGAAGTCCTCGTAGGGGAGGAGCAGCGCGCCGCCGAAGTAGTTGGCCAGGTGGATCTTGATGAGGCGGGCGGTCTCGGCGTGGCGCGGCCCGAACTCTTGAGCGAGCCGCTCATGGAGCCGCCCTTGCTCGAGGACGCGCAGGCCGATGGAGACCGCCAGCTGGAACTTGAGCGGCTGTTCGAGGAGGGTCGGCGACAGGGTGAGCAGGCCCTCCGCGGCGTCGAAGCGCCGCACCACGGAGCCGGCGCGCGGCTCCGCCCACTTCACCTGCAGGCCGAACTCCTCCTCCAGGACCTGGACGAGCTGCTCCGAGCCGAGGCGCCGCGGCAGCTGATGGTCGCGGCGCAGGCGGCGGGCCTCCTCCTCCAGCTCCGGGAACCAGTTGCGGTGATGCTCGAGGAAGTCCGTGATCTCGTCGAACGGCGAGTAGCCGGCGAGGCCATCGCCGGGGGTCGCGCCCAGGGCGGCGCCGAGCGAAGAGAGCGCGGGCCGCGCGCCGGCGGTCCCGTTCGTGGCGCCGTTCGAGCCGTCCGGGGAGGCCTCCTTCATGCGGGCGAGCAGCGCGTCGAGCTGCCCGCGCGTGTGCTTGTAGAGGTTGAAGAGGGCCGTGATGGTCGCGACCATGCGCGGCTCGGTCGAGAAGCTCGCCAGGTCCTCGGCGCGCAGGCCGAGGGAGCGCACGAGCGGCTCGTCGAGCAGCTGGGCGAGGCCCTCGTCCACGTGGCCGGAGCCGAGCGTGGCCATGAACTCCTCGACGTCGACCTCGAAGATGCGCAGCGCCTGCCACACCATCGGCAGGTGGATCATCCTCTTCCCCTTCTCGATGAGGTTGAGGTAGGCGGGCGAGACGCCCAACAGGCGCGCCACCTCGGCCTGCTGGAGCCCCCGCTCCAGGCGCAGTTCGCGCAGCCGGCGACCGATGTTGGCGTTGACGCGCGGGACTTCCATGACCCCTCCGGGGCGATTTACAACCCCGACGTTTGTAAATCAGTTGACGAGACCTGTAAACAGCTCCGCGCGTGTCAGACAATCTTCGAGAATGACTCGACTTTTCTTTACCCTCAGCGGAGCCCCGCGCCCTCCCTCACCGTCTACGCTGCCGGGCCGCTTTTTTTCGATCGAAAATACACATTTCCCTTCGATGATTTACGAAGTACCTGTCAGACCAGGCGATTGACATTTTTTCTACGCTCACGTAGAAACCGGCCACGAAGGCCCCGCGATGTAAATTAGCAAATGGCCCCACGAGAGGGGTGGCGGGATGACCGATGGCGGGATGGGCCCCCTCCCCTTCCCTGACCCGGCGAGGACGATCGTGACAGACGAGTATAAGGAAATCCGTCGCAGCGTACGTGACTTCGTGGTCCGCGAGGTGCTCCCGATCTGCGACGAGCTCGATAACAAGGATCAGGAAATCCCCCCGGCCATCGTCCGCAAGATGGCCGAGCTCGGCTACTTCGGCCTCATCTTCCCGACCGAGTACGGCGGCATGGGCCTCGACACCGTGGCCATGGCCATCGTCACCGAGGAGCTCTCCCGGGGCTGGCTCTCGGTGGGCAGCGTGATGACGCGCATGCTCATCACCGGCTCGCTCATCATGGCCAACGGCACCGAGGAGCAGAAGCGCAAGTTCCTGCCCAAGATCTGCTCGGGCGAGCTGCTCACCGCCGCGGCCTTCACCGAGCCCGACGCCGGCTCGGACGCGGCCGCGGTCAAGCTGCGCGCGATCAAAGAAGGCGACCGCTACCGCCTCTATGGTGAGAAGACCTGGTGCACCTTCGCCAACCGCGCGCACGTCCTGACCGTGCTCGCGCGCACCGCGCAGACCCAGCCCAAGCACAAGGGCCTGTCGATCGTCCTCGTCGAGAAGGAGCCGGGCGACGGCTTCCACCCGCCCGAGATGGCCGGCTCGCCCATCCCCACCATCGGCTACAAGGGCATGCGCTCCTACGCCATGCAGTTCGACGGCTACTCCTGCTCCGCCGAGAACCTGCTCGGCGGCGTCGAGGGCAAGGGCTTCTACCAGCTCATGGCCACCTACGAGTACGCGCGCATCCAGACCGCCGCGCGTGCCGTGGGCGTGGCCCAGGCGTCGCTCGACGCCGCGCTCAAGTACTCGCAGGAGCGCATCCAGTTCGACCAGCCCATCTCCAACTTCCAGGTCATCCGCCACAAGCTCGCGCACGCCGCCACCGACATCGAGGCCGCGCGCCAGCTCGCCTACTACGCCTGCCGCATGAAGGACACGGGCAAGCGCTGCGACCTCGAGGCCGGCATGGCCAAGGTCTTCGCCGCCGAGATGGCCGAGCGGGTGACGTCCGAGATGCTGCAGGTGTTCGGCGGCTACGGCTACTCGCGCGAGTACCCCGCGCAGCGGTTCTGGCGCGACTCGCGCGTGTTCCGGGTGTTCGAGGGCACCTCCGAGATCCAGTACGAAGTCATCGCCAAGCGCCTCCTCGAGGCCGCCGGCGGCAAGTAAGGGCCTACCCAAAAGCTCGTGAGAGGTTGATCGATGTCCGACTTCATCCGCTATCGCTACGGCCGCCGCCTCGATGACTTCCAGATCGGCGCCACCTACGATCACCCGTGGGAGGTGACCGTCGACGACGGCATGATCGCGCTGTTCGCCGCCTCGTTCCAGGACGCGATGCCGCTCCACGCCTCGCGCGTGGCGGCGCGCGCGGTCGGCTTCACCGATCGGCCGCTGCATCCTCTACTGACCCTCAACCTGGCGCTGTCCTTCTCGGTCCACGACGTCTCCGAGCAGGCCATCGCGCACCTCGCCTACCTCGACGTGCGCTTCCCCGAGCCGGGCTACGCCGGCGACACCGTCACCGCGCGCTCGACCGTGCTCGGCGTGAAGCCCTCGGCCTCGGGGGACAAGGGCGTGGTCCACGTGCGCACCGCCCTCACCAACCAGGACGGCCGCGTCCTCTGCGCCTTCGAGCGCAAGGCCCTCATCCGGGCCGGCCGGCTCGACGAGCGGCCGGCCTCGGCCTCCTCCCCGAACGCCCTCCCGGTGCAGCCGCTCACCGAGCTCGAGCGCCTGCCCCTCGAGCTGCGCCGCGCCATCCCACCGGCCGCGCGCGCCGTCGGCCTGCCCGGCTACTTCGAGGACTTTCACGCCGGCCAGCGCTTCGTCCACGGCTTTGGCCGCACCGTGGGGGAGACCGAGCACATGCAGCTCACCACCCTGGTGCGCAACTCCCATCCCCTCCACTTCGACGAGGTCTACTGCAAGGACAGCTCCTTCACGAAGAAGCGCGTCGTCTACGGCGGCCTCGTGTTCGCGTACGTGGCCTCCCTCACCTCGCGCGACCTCGCCGGCCACGCACTCTGGGAGCTCGGCTACGACCAGGGCGCCCACCCCGCGAGCGTGGCCGCGGGCGACACCCTCTACGCCGTGTCGCAGGTCGTCGCCACTGACGATGCCAACTACGGGAGCGCGGCCGGCGCCGTCACCTTCAAGCTGGTGGGCCTGAACAACCTGCCCGGCGGCATCGCCCTCGAGCGCTACGGCGACGCCCTCTTCGCCGACGAGCTCGGCAAGAGCGACGGCAAGGTCAAAGAGAAGGTCTTCGAGATCCGGCGCACGCTCCTCGTGCGCAAGCGCCCGCGCTAGCCGCCCGAGCGGTGGGGAGGATCTTCAGAGGACCATGTGCAGACCGATAGGAAAGAGGGAGGCCCACGCCGAGAGAGCGGCGGTCTCCTCTGACTCGCACTGCGCCCCTTTTTCTTCACGGATGACGAGCGACCGATGACCGCCAAGGACCGCACCCCGCCCGCCCACACCACCCGCTCCGGGACTCCTATCAAGCCCGTCTATGGCCCCGAGGACACGAGCGGCCTCGATCCCGCCCAGGACCTCGGCCGGCCGGGCGAGTTCCCGTTCGTGCGCGGCATCTACCCCAACATGTACCTCGGCAAGGTCTGGACCATGCGCCAGTACGCCGGGTTCGGCACGCCAGCCCAGACCAACGAGCGCTTCAAGTACCTCCTCGCCGAGGGGCAGACCGGCCTCTCCGTGGCCCTCGACCTGCCCACCCAGCTCGGCTACGACTCCGACGCGCCCGAGGCCCTCGGCGAGGTCGGCAAGGTCGGCGTGGCCATCGACTCGCTCGCCGACATGGAGACCGTGTTCGACGGCATCCCGCTCGACCAGGTCACCACCTCGTTCACCATCAACGCCACCGCCACCATCCTCCTCGCCATGTACGAGGCGGTCGCGGCCAAGCAGGGCGTCGCACGGGAGCGCATCTCCGGCACCATCCAGAACGACATCCTGAAGGAGTTCGGCGCGCGCGGCGCCTGGGTCTTCCCCATCGAGCCGTCCATGCGCCTGGCCATCGACGCCATCGAGTACTGCGCCGAGCGCCTGCCGCGCTTCAACCCCATCTCCATCGCCTCTCACTTCCGCGACGCCGGCGCCACCCCCGCCGAGGAGATGGCCTACACCCTGGCCGACGGCCTCGCCTACGTGCGCGCGGCCCAGGCCCGCGGCCTCGACGTCGACCACTTCGCCCCGCGCCTCTCGTTCTTCTTCTACACCTACACCAACTTCTTCGAGGAGGTCGCCAAGTACCGCGCCGGCCGGCGCATCTGGGCCCACCTCATGAAGGAGACCTGCGGCGCCAAGAGCCCCGACTCCTGGCGGCTCCGCGCCGCCTGCGTGTGCGGCGGCCACTCGCTCACCATGGCCGAGCCGCTCAACAACATCGCCCGCACCACCATCGAGACCATGGCCGTGGCCTGCGCCGGCCTCCAGTCCGTGTTCACCGCCGCCTACGACGAGGCCTTCGCCATCCCCACCGAGCTCGCCGCGCGCACCGCGCTGCGCGTCCAGCAGATCGTCGCCTACGAGACCGACGTGGCCAAGACCGTGGATCCGCTCGCCGGCTCCTACTTCGTCGAGGCGCTCACCAACGACATGGAGCGCGCCATCCGCGACGTGATGGACGACATCGAGAACCACGGCGGCATGGTGAGCTGCCTCGCCGAGGGCTACATCCAGAAGCGCATCGCCCAGCGCGCCTTCGAGTACCAGCGCGCGCTCGACGCCGGCACCGTCCCGGTCGTGGGCGTCAACGTGTTCCGCAGCGCCGCCGACCAGGCGCCCGAGGTCTATCGCGTCGATCCGCGTGCCTCCGAGGAGAAGGTCGAGGCGCTCAAGAAGCTGCGCGCGGGCCGCGACGGCCGGCGCGTCACCGCCGCGCTCGATCGTTTGGAAGACGAGGCGCGCGGCTCGAAGAACCTCATGCCCGCGATCCGGGAGGCCGTCGACGCCTACGCCACCGTCGGCGAGATCGCGGACCGGCTGCGCAAGGTGTTCGGCGAGTATCAGCCCCCGCGTTCCTTTTAGAGCACGTTCACCCGAGCGGAGACAGACATGCGCAAGATCCGTGTCATCATCGGCAAGCCCGGCCTCGACGGCCACGATCGCGGCGCGCGCGTCGTCGCCGCCGCCTGCCGCGACGCCGGCATGGAGGTCATCTACACCGGCCTCCGCTCCACGCCCGAGGCCATCGTCGCCACCGCGCTCGAGGAGTCGGTCGACGTCATCGGCCTGTCCGTGCTCTCGGGCGCGCACGAATCCATCGCCCGGCGGATCCTCGATCTGCTCAAGGAACGCGGCTTGAATGTGCCCGTGGTGATGGGGGGCGTCATCCCGCCCGACGACCGCGAGCGCCTGCGCCAGATCGGCGTGGCCGCCGTCTACGGCCAGGAGGCCAGCCTGGCCGACGTCGTCGCCGGCATCCAGAACCTTGCACGGGAGGAGGCAGCATGACCACGCCAGAGAACATCGGTATCCTCGGCACCGGCCTGATGGGGAAAGGCATTGCCGAATCCATCGCCACCGCGGGCCTCAGGGCCACCCTGATCAAGGTCACCGCGGGGGACTCGGCGGCCATCCAGAATCAGCTCGCGGCCTCGTTCCAGCGCTCGGTCGAGCGCGGCAAGCTCACCCGCGAGGCCGCCGACGAGATCCTCGGCCGCATCGTGGTCAGCGACGACCGCGACCGGCTCGCCGGCTGCGACATGGTCATCGAGTCCGTGGTCGAGGACCTCGCCACCAAGCAGGCGCTCCTCGACGACGTGGAGGGCCGCCTGCCGAACCACGTGATCCTCGGCACCAACACCTCCTCGCTGCGCGTGAGCGACATCGGCGCCCGCCTGCGCGTCCCCGGGCGCTTCCTCGGCACCCACTTCTTCAGCCCCGTGCCGGCCATGAAGCTGGTGGAGCTCGCCCCCACCCGCGAGACCGCCCCCTTCGCCATGGAGAAGGCGCGCGAGCTCACCGTCGCCATCGGCAAGACCCCGGTCATCGTCACCGACAGCTCGGGCTACATCGTCAACCGCCTGCTCGTGCCCTACCTCCTCGACGCCGTCCTCACCCTCGAATCGGGCGTGTCCTCGGCCGAGGACATCGATCGCGCCATGCAGCTCGGCTGCGGCCACCCCATGGGCCCGCTCGCCCTTGCCGACTTCATCGGCCTCGACGTCGTCTACGCCATGGCGCGCACCCTGTACATCAACCTGCAGGATCGCCGCTACTCGCCGCCCGCGCTCCTGCGCCGCCTGGTCCTGCGCGGCCAGCTCGGCAAGAAGAGCGGCGCCGGCATCTACGACTACTCGACCAAGCCCCCGCGCGAGAACCCCTCGCTGCGCCTGCTGCCCGAGGGCGAAGAGCACCACATGCACTGAGCCCAGGCGCTCACGCCCGGCCCCGTCCTCGCGAGGCGGAAAGGACCCCTTCATGAAAATCCTCGGCATCGATCACGTCGCCATCTGCACGCCGGACAACGACCAGGCGGCCCGTCCCTTCCTCGACTTCCTCGGCCTCGCCATGGGGCCGCGCGAGTTCGTCGAGGCGCAGAAGACCGACGCCTGCTTCCTCCTCACCGCCGAAGAGGCCGGCGCGTGCGTCGAGCTCATCACCCCGAAGGGCGGCAACCCCGGCCTCGAGAAGTTCCTCGCCAAGCGCGGTCCCGGCCTGCACCACATCGCCTTCCGCGTCGATGACCTCGCCGCCGCGCTCCAGGAGCTCGACGCCCGCGGCGTGCCCCTCATCGACCGCGTCCCGCGGCCGGGCGCCCGCGGCCACAGGGTCGGCTTCCTCCATCCCTCCGCCGCCGGCGGCACCCTGGTGGAGCTGGTCGGCCACTGAGAACGCCGAGCCATCGCAGAGACATGATCTAGAGTAGCTTCGAGAATGCTGGTCGCTTGGAAGGAGTGATGATCTTATGACGCGATTCGACCTCGGCACCGTCCCCCCCCTCGGACAGCTCCCCGACACCATGCTCGCCTGCCTCATCCGCAAGGAGCGCGAAGGCGACCCCGAGAAGGCCATGCAGATCGAGGAGGTCCCCATCCCCGAGATCGGCCCGAGCGAAGTGCTGGTGCTGGTCATGGCCGCGGGCGTCAACTTCAACGGCGTCTGGGCCGCGCAGGGCAAGCCCGTCTCCGTCTTCCGCATGCACAAGGAGCCGTACCATATCGCCGGCTCCGACGCGTCCGGCATCGTGTGGAAGGTCGGCGCCGAGGTGCGCCGCTGGAAGGTGGGCGACGAGGTCGTCATCCACTGCAACCAGTCCTGCGGCCAGTGCCCCGAGTGCAACGGCCTCGACCCCATGGCCTGCTCCGAGCAGAAGATCTGGGGCTACGAGACGAGCTTTGGCTCGTTCGCCCAGTTCACCCGCGTGCAGGCGCAGCAGCTCGTACAGAAACCCAAGCAGCTCAGTTGGGAGCAGGCCGCCTCGTACGGCCTCACCTACTTCACCGCGTACCGCATGCTCATCGGCCAGGCGCAGATGCAGCCCGGCGACTTCGTCCTCGTGTGGGGCGCGGCCGGCGGCCTCGGCGTCTTCGCCGTCCAGCTGTGCAAGCTCATGGGCGCCCACCCCATCGCCGTCATCTCCTCGCCCGACAAGGTCGACCTCGTCCGCTCGCTCGGCGCCGAGATGACCATCAACCGCCGCGACTACGACATCGCCAAACATCTCAACGAGACCCCGGAGCAGGCCAAGCACCGCCTCGACGAGATGAAGCGTTTTGGCAAAGAAGTGCGGCGCCTCACCGGCGGCAAGGATCCCGACATCGTGTTCGAGCACGTCGGGCGCGAGACCTTCCCGACCTCCGTCTTCGTGGCCAAGCGTTTTGGAAAAATCGTCATCTGCGGCGCCACCTCCGGCTACGACCTCGAGTTCGACGTGCGGCACCTGTGGATGCGGCAGAAGTCCATCCTCGGCTCGCACTTCGCCAACGCCTACCAGGCCGAGCGCGCCAACGACCTCGTGCTCCAGGGCAAGATCAAACCTGTCCTCGACCAGGTCCTTACCTTCCAGGAGATCCCCCTGGCGCACCAGCTCATGAAGGAAAACCGTCACAAGGGCAAGATCGGCATCCGCGTCCAGGCCCCGGGCTAGAAGTCCTTCATCGAACTGGTGTGACGCCGCTAAGAATAGCGGCATGAACTCTCGCCTCGACGCCCTCCAACGACAGATCGCGGACGCCTTCGCCGACGTCCCCTACCCGGGCGACGACCGCATCGTCGACGACCCCTCCGACTGGGAGGCCGCCGACCTCCTCGCGTGTTTCAAGGGCCGACACTGGAAGGCGCTGACCCACGAGGATCTGTTCCAGAACAGCCTCACCTTCGTCGGCTTGGAGGCGTTCTCGTTCTATCTCCCCGCCTACCTCTACGCCGCGCTCGACGACTACAAGGACCTGACCGATGTGGTCTACCTCCTCTGCCCGACGACCGACAATCCCAAGCTCCTGGAGTGGGACTTACGGCGATTCGACCGGCTGAATGCGCGCCAGCGGGCCGCCGTGCGCAGCTTCCTCGAGTACATGCGCGACGAGATGGGCCACTACTTCGCGATCAAGACGCGATTCCAGGAGGCCCTCACCCGATACTGGGCCCGTGAGGACCCGCCCGACGATGGAGGAAGACCATGAAATATCCATCGAGATATTGCCGCATCATCGGGTGTGCGCTCTGGTATGCACTCTGCCCGACTCACGCCGAAGCCCAGGGTTCGATGAAACCGCCGGGCGATTGCACTAAAGAAGAGCATCGCGACCTCAAAGAGGCGGTCGGCCAGGCATGCAAGTCGGCCCCGATGAAGTGCTCGGAATACGACGACTGCGACACGCTCTGGAAGAAGCTGCACCAGCGGAGTGAATGCGCCGCTGCGCGACAACGCATCGCCGACAAGTGTTTCCGCGGCGGCGATGAAACACATCTTCGAGAGATCGAGCGCTATGTGGAAGGCATAGGCGAGTGTCGCAAATACATCGCCGACAAGAACTGTCCGCC
Source organism: Polyangia bacterium (assembly GCA_036263495.1). GTDB lineage: Bacteria > Myxococcota_A > Polyangia > Palsa-1104 > SHYY01 > DATAGU01. The sequence goes on from DATAGU010000249.1 coordinate 13,295, forward strand.
CGACCCCTGCGACTGCAAGGAGCAGCCGGTTCGCGGGCGGCGAATTTCACATAAAAAGAGGCACGGCGGCTCGCCATGACGTTCGGGACGAGCGTTCAATGGCCCACGTGCGGATGTGCCAGTGCGCCGTCGGCGGGTATCGTTCTCTATCCGCTCGACGGATCGGGCCGATGCGCATCTTCTCCTCGGTGAGTAGGATCGGCGCATGGATCCTCGCATCGACGCCCTCAAACAACAGATCGCGGACGCCTTCGCCGACGTCCCCTACCCGGGCGACGACCGCCTCGTCGACGACCCCTTCGACTGGGAGGCCGCCGACCTCCTCGCATGCTTCAAGGGCAGACACTGGAAGGCGCTGACCCACGAGGATCTGTTCCAGAACAGCCTCACCTTTGTCGGCCTCGACGCATATTCGTTCTACCTGCCGGCATACCTGCTCGCCGCGCTGGATGACTATGAGCACTCGGATCATGTGGTCTATGGCCTCTGTCCGACGACCGACGATCCCAAACTCCTGGAGTGGGACTTGCGGCGATTCGACCGGCTGAATGCGCGCCAGCGGGCTGCCGTGCGCAGCTTCCTCGAGTATATGCGCGATCAAACGCACAGGTTCGCCGCAACGAGGAAGGATATCGAAGAGGCTCTCGCAGGGTACTGGGCGCCAAAAGACCCATCCGACGGTGGACGACCAACATGAGTCACGCCTGGAAAGGCCGCGGTGTCGCTTGCTGCTGGGTCCTCGGGCTCGCACTCTGGTCTGCCCGCGCCGAGGGCCAGCGATCCATGAAACCGCCGGGGGATTGCACCAAGGAGGAGCATCGCGAGCTCAAGAGAGCTGTCGGTGAGGCATGCAAGTCGGTCGGTATGAAATGCACGGAGCATGACGATTGCGCCACGCTGTGGAAGAACCTGCGCCAGCAAAGTCAATGCATCTCGGCCCGGCAGCGCATCGCCGATAGGTGCTTCCGCGGCGGCGATGAAACCCATCTTCGAGAGATCGGCAACTACAAGAAGGGCGCAGACGACTGTCGCAACTACATCGCCGACAAGAACTGCCCGCCCGACCCCTGCGACTGCAAAGAGCAGCCGCTTCGCGGTCGGCGCTCGCCACATCGGATGAAGCACGGCAGCTCGCCGCGTCGTTCAAAACGAGCGTTCAGGGATGCCCCTGTGGACGTGCCAGTCCGAACCCCCGCAGCGGCGCCCCGTTCCCCACCAGGATGAACGGCGCCCAGTAATACGGATGCTCGTGGCGCCCCCGCATCCGCCGCATCGCCTCCCGGAGCGCCTCCGCCCGTCCCCGCCCGGCCTTGAGCCCCTCATAAAAATCCTTCATGAACTCGTGGGTCGTCTGGTCGTTCACCTTCCACAGGCTCGTCACCAGCGTCTCCGCCCCCGCCACCGTGAACGCCCGCCGCAGCCCATAGACCCCCTGCCCGGGCCTCACCTCCCCGCGCCCCGTGTCGCACGCCGACAGCACCACCAGCTCTGTCCCCCACAGGTTGAGGCCGGCCAGCTCCAGCGCCGTCGCCAGCGTACCTTTTACTCGGTCGCTGCCCGCATCGCTTGCAGTTGTGGATGCCGCTTGTGCTCCTGCCAGCACCAGCCCCGAGCGAAGGAGCGGATCCGAGAGCAGCTGCGCAGGCGGGGTCGCTTCTGGCACTCCGATGCTCTGCTTGCCGCGTGCCCCGGGGAGGCTCGCGGTGTCCCCTAGAAAGAAACCATGCGTGGCGATGTGCAGGATGCTGGGGGCCGCGACCTCCAGGAGCGCCTGCTTGGTGGCGGCCGGCCCCAGAAGGAGACGCGCCTGGGGAAGGAGCTTGTGGATCGCCTCGGCCTCCAGCCTCGTGCCGGGCAACGGCTCCCATGTCTCACCGGTCAGCCCCGAGCGATCGTGCGCAAAGAAGCTCTCCACCGAAGCAGACCGCTTCAGAGAGATAGGGACAGGCGGTGTGGAAGCTCTTCCCCTTTGTGCGGCTAGCGTAGAGGGGGGGCTCCGAAATCGGGATCGGCCAAAACCACCACCGACCCTAAGTCGGACACATCTTCGCTTTTGCGCACGAGATCCCTCCCCGAGGTCAGGTAGGTGATGTCGAATGTGTCGGTTACGAAGCGTGTGCCGTCGTGGATTGAGTCGAAGGGAACCAAGTTGAGCTGCCCATCCGGAGAGATGAACAACCGCCGCTGCGCTCCGAGGACTGGTTGGAGCGGCTGGAAGACAAGACGGTAGAGCTCCTGCGCTGCGGGCAGATAGTTTTCGGCCTCGCTCGACGAAAGGCCGATGCGCAAGCGCCGGACAGCGCCGTCGATAACCTCAGCTGGCCCGAGATCGACCGCGCGGATGTCACCCGAGGGGAGCAAGATCAAGGCGAGATAGGCAGGGGTGCTCAGCACCTTGGAGGGCGGCGTGTTCAGCGGGGGCACGACGGGACTCGCCGAGAAGGCGACGAGCTCGATGAGTGCGCCGTTCCCAGGTAGGGCCGCGGTCACTCGGGTAATGGCCTGGTCGGGACTTAGAAACTGCCGCTGGGCACGAAAAAAAGCCGAATGCTGCGCTAACTCTGCCTCCAGGACATCGGCCTGGGCTTCGAACTCCCGAAGCCGGGTCTTATATTCGGCCGGAGTGAGCGTCTCCGATCCGGCTACCGATAACGAGGAGAATTGCGTTCGCAGGGCGCGCAGACGCTGAAACGTCTCGCGATCGGCCGGCCCTAGATTACGGTAGATAGCACGGGTGGCATCGGCGACCTCACCGGCGGAGCGGCCTTTTCGCAAGAGCGCCGTGCCGAGGGCCAGCCGCAGGACCGCGGTCTCATAGGGATGCTCGCGTAGCAGATTGTAATGGGTCTCTTCTTGAGCGCGCAGCAGGCTGAGGATGCTGCCGAGACGCACTTCGGAAAAGGCGAGGGCCTCCCTTCGCAGGCGCCCCTCGGCCATGGAGAGAGCGCGCTCAAGCAGGGGCACAGCTGAGGAGAGCTGGCCTTTAGCAAGATAGACCTGGGCAATGTCGGCCAGAGTATCGATGATGAACGGGTGGTTCTTTCCCTGGGTCGTCTCCAAGAGACGGAGCTCGCGCTGATACAGCGCCCCTGCTCGATCATAGAAGCCTTGGACGCGATAGAGGTTGGCGAGAGTGTTGATCGAGTCTGCGACTGCGGTATGAAGTCCAGCTGCTTGCCCGATCTTGAGCGCACGCCGTAGCAGTGGCTCGGCTCGGTCGTATAATCCCTGATCGCTATAGATGTTGGCGAGGGTGTTAAGCGTGTTAGCGATGTGGTAACGATTATCTCCCGGTGCCGCCTCCCATAGCTGGAGCGCGCGCCGTGCGAGCGGCTCGGCTCGGTCATAGGAATGCTGGGCGAAGTAGATGCTTGCGAGGCCGCTAAGCGGCAGGCCGAGGCCATACTTCTCGCCGCTGGCTTCATAGATCTGGAGCGAGCGTTGAATCAGCACCCCCGCTCGATCATAGGAACCCTGCTGAAAATAGAGGCTAGCGAGGTTGTTCAGCCCGGCGGCCACCCAGATATGGTTTTTCCCGAGCGCCTCCTCCATGATTTGAACAGCGCGTTGTAGCAACGGCTCCGCCAGATCGTGCAAGCCTAGATCCCTGTATACATTGCCGAGATCGCCAAGCGCACGGCCGACATCAGGATGATTTCCTCCCAAAGTCGCCTCCTGAATGTGGATCGCACGCTGATAGAACGTCTCGGCTCGGTCGGCCAGGCTCAGGCTCTGATATACGATGGCGAGTTGAATAAGCGTTTGAGCGACGTCAGGATGATTCTCTCCCAGGAGAGTCTCCCGGATCTCGAGCGCGCGTTGCAAAAGCGGCTCGGCCCGCGTGTAATTCCCCATCCGTCGATGAACGCGCCCGAGCAGATGGAGACACTCGGCCACTTCCAGGCGGCTCGGCCCGAGTGCTTTCTCCCGGATCCGGAGAGCGCGCTCGCCCAGCCGGATCGCCTCATCATACTTCCCCGCCTCATTGAGTCTCGTCGCCTCAGCCAGGTCCTTCTGTGCCTGCGCCAGGGACGCATCTTGATGAGGATGAGGCGCCTCCTCGGCCCGCCCCGTGGCCGCACCACAGGCGATGACGACGGCTACACAAACACTCGCGATCCGCATGTGCATCTTCACCCTGGGAAGAACCTACTACACATGCGTCGCTGGCCCCGTGGCGCAAACCGCAGACCTGCGCGCTCATTCGTGCCCCATGCCTCTCAAGGCCCCCCTTCGTGGGTCCGGGCGACGCCGGTGTGCCTCCGATGGCATCCCCCGACGAGTCCGGGCCGCTCGGGTGCGCCTACCGAGGCCCTGCAGGACGCGTCGAGGCGACTCGGCAGGCCTTCGCAGGCCTGCACGGACGAGTCCGGGACGCTCGGGTGTGCCTTCGGAGGCCCCCGATGACGAGTCCGGGCCGCTCGGCAGGCCTCCGGAGGCCGCTGGAGCCACCAGGATCTACTCAAAATATGCACAAGAGGCTCCACCGTCCCACTCCGACCCGCTCCCGATCAGGCCGGCAGGCACCTGGGGTGGATATGGACAAGCGTCCGCTGGTCAAGCTATTATTCCAGCCATGCTGCAACTCGGCGATCTCAAGCTCATCCTCCTGGATATGTTGGACAAACGCCTCGCCGACGTGCGGGCCAGCCAGGCCGGCACCTACTTCGAGCCGCAGCTCCAGGAGCAACTGGACCACATCCACCGCCTTCCGGCCGCGCTGATCGGCGGCGCCCCGCTGGCGGACCAACTCGATGAGACCGACACGCGGCACGATGGCCATGCCCGGGTCCTCTATTTCATCACCGAGGCCTATCTCCAATGGCCCGACGCCGACCCGGCCCTCCGGGCCGTCGCCGAGCGCGTGCGCCAGCACTTCATCCCGAACCTCGGCGACCTCAACGCCGCCTATGCCACCGAAGCCGAACGGGCCATCGAGCGGCGCCCGCTGCTCGACACCCTCAAGCAAGACCTCCAGCAGTTTCCCCTCGCCGGCGGCAAGACCCTCCTCGACGTCGCCACAGCCTACCTCGACGCCGGCAAGGCCTTGAGTGACCTCCTCAGCCAGCGCGCGGACGTGCCACAGGGCAACCGCAAGGCGGCCGCCGCGCTCCGCTCGGCGACCGTCGGTGTCCTCAACCGGTTCCGCTCCGAACTGCGGACGGAGATTCGGCGCAGACCCGGACTCGCCACGGGCGACCTCGAGCAACGGGTGTTCGGCTACATGGACACCCTCGCCGCCATGCGCGCGCAGGCTGCCGCGAGCGCCAAGACGACGTCCGACGGCAAGCCGCCCGAGACCAAGCCGCCCGGCGGCAAGCCGCCCGAGACCAAGCCGCCCAGCAAGCCGGCCGAGACCAAGGCCGCTCAAGCCCAGCCCGAGAACAAGGCCGCTCAAGCCCAGCCCGGTGAGGCCGCGCCCGGCGAGACCCCGCCCGCCAACGACAAGCCGCCCACCGCCTGATCCCAGACGCCCCGCATCCCAACGCAAGGAAGAGCGCAGGCGAACCGGGAGCCGTTCGCGTTCGCTGGCGGTGCCCTATCGTTCTCTATCCGCTGGACGGATCGGGCCGATGCTCATCTTCTCCTCGGTGAGTAGGATCGGCGCATGAATCCTCGCCTCGACGCCCTCAAACGACAGATCGCGGACGCCTTCGCCGATGTCCCCTACCCGGGCGACGACCACCTCGTCGACGACCCCTTCGATTGGGAGGCCGCCGAGCTCCTCGCGTGCTTCAAGGGCAGACACTGGAAGGAGCTGAGTTACGAGGACCTGTTCCAGAACAGCCTCAGCTTCGTCGGCCTGGAGGCGTTCTCGTTCTACCTCCCGGCCTACCTCTACGCCGCGCTCGACGACTACAAGCATCTGACGACCCACGTGGTCTTCGGCCTCTGCCCGAACGCACCTGAAGCCGATGCCGAGCTCTTGCAGTGGCAGCTGCGGCGATACGACCGTCTCGATGCACGCCAGCGGCACGCAGTGCGCAGCTTCCTCGAGTACGTGCGCGACGAGAAACGTAACTACTTCCTCGACGCCGAGGAGATTCGCGATGCGCTGCAACGATATTGGGCTCGGGACCCCTCTTGTGGCGGAGCAGAACCATGACACATCGATGGAGACCGTGCGGCATCGTCTGCTACGGGCTCTGGCTCGTATTCTCCTCCGTTCGTGCCGAGGCTCAGACGGCCATGAAGCCGCCAGGCGATTGCACCACCGAGGAGCATCGCGAACTCAAGAAAGCGGTGGGCGAGGCATGCAAGTCAACCAGCATGCAGTGCGACGAAAAGGACGATTGCGCCACGCTCAGGAAGAGCCTGCTCCAGCGAAATGTGTGCGTCGCGGCTCGGCAACACGTCGCCGATCGATGTTTCCGCGGTGGCGATGCGGTCCATCGCCAGGAGGTCGAGAACTACCAGAAGGGCGCAGACAAGTGTCGCGGCCTCATCGCCGACAAGCGCTGCCCGCCTGATCCCTGCGAGTGCAAGGAGCCGCCGCTTCGCGGGCGGCCGGCTCCTCATCGGAGGCGGCGCGCCCGCCCGTCGCGACGCTCCGAGGGAGCGTTCAGGGACGCCCGTGTGGACGCGCCGGGCCGATCCCCCGCAGCGGGGCGCCATTCCCCACCAGGATGAACGGCGCCCAGTAGTAAGGATGCTCGTGGCGCTTGCGCATCCGCCGCATCGCCTCCCGTAGCGCCTCCGCCCGTCCCCGCCCCGCCGTGAGCCCCTCATAAAAGTCCTTCATAAACTCGTGCGTCGTCTGATCGTTCACCTTCCACAGGCTCGTCACCAGCGTCTCCGCCCCGGCCACGGTGAACGCCCGCCGCAGCCCGTAGACGCCCTGTCCGGGCTTCACCTCCCCGCGCCCGGTGTCGCACGCCGACAGCACCACCAGCTCCGTGCCCCACAGGTTGAGGCCGGCCAGCTCCAGCGCGGTCGCCAGCGTAGCCTTCACTCGGTCGCTCCCCGCATCGCTCGCACTCGTGGACGCCGCTTGCGCTCCTGCCAGCACCAGCCCCGAACGAAGGAGCGGATCCGAGAGCAGTTGCGCCGGCGGGACCGTCTCCGGCACACCGACGCTCTGCCTGCTGCGTGCCCCGGGTGGGCCCGCGGTATCTCCCAGAAAGAAACCATGCGTGGCGATGTGCAGGATGTTGGGGGCCGCGACCTCCAGGAGCGCCTGCTTGGTGGCGGCCGGCCCCAGGAGGAGACGCGCCTGGGGAAGGACCTTGTGGATCGCCTCGGCCTCCAGCCTGGTACCGAGCAGCGGCTCCCATGTCTCACCGGTCAGCCCCGAGCGGTCTTGCGCAAAGAAGCTCTCCAGCGAAGCGGAGCGTTCCAGAAGAGAGAGGGTCGCAGGCGGCGCGGAAGCTTCTCCTCGTTGCCCGGCCGGCGTAGAGGAGCGGCCTCCGAAGTCGGGATCGGCCAAGACCACCACCGAACGCCCCGGCGACGCCTCTTCGGTCTTGGGAACGAGGTCCTTGCCCGAGGTGAGGTAGGTGATGTCGAAGGCCTCAGCGAGAAAACGTGTCCCGTCGTGGAGCGCGTCGAAGGGCACGAGATGGAGCTGTCCATCGGGCGCGATGAAGAGCCTGCGCTGCGCCCCGAGGAGCGGCTGGAGCGGCCGAAAGATCAGGCGGTAGAGCTCCTGGGCGGCGGGCAGGTAGTTCTCGGCCTGGCTCGAGGACAAGGCCAGGCGCAGACGCCGGACCGCGCCATCGATGACCTCAGCGGCTCCCAGATCGACCGCGCGAATGTCGCCCGAAGGGAGGAGGGCCAAGGCGAGATACGTGGGGATGCTCGGCACCTTGGAGGGCGGCATATTCGGCGGAGGCACGACCGGACTTGCCGAGAAGGCTACCAGTTCCACCAAGGCACCATCGGGAGGCAGGGCGGCCGACACACGGGAAATGATGTCGTCTGGACCGGGAAACTGCTTCTGGGCGCGAAAGAAGGCTGAATGCGCGGCCAATTCGGCCTCCAAAGCCTCGGCTTGAGTCTCGAGCGTCTGGAGACGGATCTGATATGCGGCAGGAGAGAGATTCTCCGGTCCGGCCAACGATAACGAAGAGAACTGGGTACGCAGGACACGCAGCCCCTGGAAGGTCTCACGAGCCTCTGGTTCCAAGTTACGGTAGATCGTCCGCGACGCGTCGGCGATCTCGGCCGCGGAGCGACCTTTTCTCAACAGCGCCGTGGTCAGTGCCAAGCGCAGGACGGCGAGATCGGAGGGATGCCCGTGCAGCAGGTTGTAGTGGGTCTGATCTTCGGCCTGCAACAGGCTGAGGAAGCGAGCTAGGCGGACTTCGGAAAAAGTGACGGCCTCCCCTCGCAAGCGCCTCTCGGAGTTCGCAAAAGAATGCTGCATCAGAGGCAGGGCTGAAGCGAGCTGCCCCCTGGCGACCTGCAGTAGAGCGAAGTTCCGCAAAGATTCTGCAGTCTCAGGATGATTCTTCCCCAGGGCCGTTTCCCGGATCTGGAGCGCGCGATGATGTAGTACTTCGGCTCGTTCGTAGGACCCCTTGGCGATATACAGTTGGGCCAGATTGTTTAGCGATGAAGCAACATCAGGGGCGCTCTTTCCCAACGCCTCCTCCCTGATCTGGATCGCATGCAGATGTAGCGCTTCAGCTTGATCATATCGACCCTCAGTACGGTACAATTCGGCAAGGTTATTTAGCGACGTGGCGACGTCAGGGTTGTTCTCACCCAGAGCTGCGTTCTGGATCTCGATCGCACGATGATACAGCCGCTCAGCTTGAGCGTATAAGCCCTCAGAGTGATAGATGGTGGCGAGATTATTGAGCACCAAAGCGACGTCGGGATGATTCCCTCCCAGGGTTGCCTCCTGTATCCGGAGCACACGCTGATATAGCGACTCGGCTCGATCGTAATTGCCTTGTTCGCTGTAGAGCCAGGCTAGGTTATTGAGCGGTGCTGCGATGGAGGGATGGTTAGATCCCAGGGTTGTTTCCCAGATCCGGATCGATCGCTTGAACAGAGGTTCGGCTTGAGCGTATGCACCTTGAGCATTGTAAAGCATGGCGAGGGTATCGAGCGTATGCGCGACGTCGGAGTGATCTTTTCCGAGAGCATCTTCACGGATCTGTAGCGCCCGCAGCAGGAGCGGCTCGGCTCGCCGGAAGTCTCCCTGCCTGCGGTATAGGGTGCCAAGGTTATTGAGCGTTTGGGCGACGTCAGGATGACTCTTTCCCAGGACGTCCTCTCGGATTCGAAGCGCGCGCTGGTACAACGGTTCGGCTTTAGCGTAAAAGCCCTGATCTTTGTAGAAGTTGCCTAGATTATTGAGTGATTGGGCGACATCAGGATGGTTCTTTCCCAAGGCCGTCTCACGGATCCGGAGAGCGCGCAGATACAGCGGCTCGGCTCGCTCATAGGCGCCTTGCTCATAGAAATAGATGGCGAGATTGTTGAGTGATTTGGCGACGTCGGGGTGATTCTTTCCTAGGGCCGCTTCGCGGATTTGAAGAGCACGCTGCTCAAGCGGCTTGGCTTTGTCGAATAAGCCCTGGCTATAATAGAAAAAAGCAAGGCCGCTGAGTGATTGGGCAACATCAAGATGATTCTTTCCTAATGTCGACTCTCGAATCTCAAGCGCTCGTTCGAGGAGTGATTGGACCGGCGCATAATTCCCTGATTTTCGAAGGCTCTCGGCGAGCCAATGGAGACATTCGGCCACCTCAGGATGATTTGGGCCATGTGCCTTCCCTCGGATCTGAAGTGCACGTTCGGCAAGCGGTACTGCCTTACCATACTGCCCCTCCTTGTAGAGCCTCTTCGCTTCGTCTAGGTCCTTCTGTGCCTGCGCCAGGGAGGCATCTGGAGGCGCTTCCTCGGCTCGCCCTGCCACTGCGCAGCTGACGACCGCAATAGCAATCCAAACACCCGCGATCCGCATCATTATCTCCTCTCTGCGTGAAACAAACTCCCTCCCCTCCCCGCCCCCACAGCATCACCTACGCCGCCATCCCCCATATCAACATAAATGCAGATACAACCCCAGCCCCTCCACCCTCCCATCTG
>DATAGU010000250.1:0-4749 GCA_036263495.1 Polyangia bacterium
GCTTGGATCCTCTTTGGCACGGCGACAAGGTCATCTGACCTGCTTCGGCGCTTGCTTCGTCCTTTCCAGGTGCCCGCCCTCCTGCCGGACCGCCTTGCAGATCAAGCCCTGGCATCGGACGTTTGGCACCAGCCACCTAGGAGAAACCTGGCTTTTTTAATACCGTCACCCCCATGCCCATGTCGCTGCTCCTGGACGAAGCCACCCGCGCCGAGCTGTACGCCAGGCTCGCCGCCGCCATCGAGCATTACCAGCGGCACGGTCCCGAAGGGCGCGTGTCGCCGGTGCTCGACCCCGAGGGGCTGCGCGCGCGCCTCGAACCCTTCGACTTCGCGCGGCCGATCGCGCCGCTCGCCGCGCTCGACTTCGCGGTAACGGCGCTCACGCAGCACCAGGTGCACACGCCGCACCCCATGTACTACGGGCTCTACAACCCGGCGCCCGCGACCATGGGGGTCGTCGCCGATGCATTGGTGGCGGCGTGGAACCCGCAGCTCGCCTCGTGGAGCCACAGCCCGCTCGGCGTGGAGCTCGAGCTGCACCTCCTGCGCGCGCTCGGCGGCCGGTTCGGCTACGACCCGCAGACGATGGATGGCACCTTCACCTCGGGGGGCGCCGAGGCCAACCACAGCGCGCTCCTGCTCGCGCTCACGGATCGGTTCCCCGACTTCGCGCGCGGCGGGGTGCGGGCGCTCGCGCGGCCGCCGGTGTTCTACGTGTCGGCCGAGAGCCATCACTCGCTCCTCAAGGCGGCGCGGCTGTGCGGGCTCGGCACCGACGCGGTGCGCGAGGTGAAGACCGACGCCGAGCTGCGCATGGATCCGGCGGCGCTGGCGGCGCGGATCGCGCGCGATCGGGCCGAGGGGGCCGCGCCCTTCCTGGTGGTGGCCACGGCCGGCACGACCAGCGCCGGGGCGGTCGATCCGATCGAGGCGATCGCCGACATCGCGGCGGCCGAGGGGCTGTGGTGCCACGTGGACGCGGCCTGGGGCGGGGCGGCGGCGCTCGTGCCCGAGCTCAGGCCGCTCGTCGCGGGGGCGGCGCGGGCGGACTCGATCACGTTCGACGCCCACAAGTGGCTGTCGGTGCCGATGGCCGCGGGCATGCTGCTCACTCGTCACCGGGACATCCTCGGCCGCACCTTCCGGGTGACGGCGGATTACATGCCGCGCGAGACCGCGGAGCTCGACATCGTGGATCCGTATGCGCACTCGATGCAGTGGTCGCGGCGGTTCATCGGCCTCAAGGTGTTCCTGGCGCTGGCGGTGGCGGGGTGGGGGGGTTACGAGGAGGTGCTGCGGCACCAGGTGGCGATGGGCGACGAGCTGCGCCGGGCGCTCCGGGCCGACGGCTGGGAGGTGGTGAACCGGACGCCGCTGCCGGTGGTGTGTTTCGTCGACAGCACCCGGGGCGCGTCGGCGGCCTACCTCGAGGCGCTGTGCCGCCACGTGGTGGGCTCGGGGCGGGCATGGATCTCGACGGCGCGGCTCGGGGCGGAGCGAACCCCGGCCTTGCGCGCCTGCATCACCAACTACCGCACCGAGGCCGCGCACGTGGCGGCGCTGGTCGAGGCGCTCGGCGAGGCGCGGGACCGGGTGGCGGAGGGCACGAAGGCATGAGGCCATGAAGACGAACGCGGCACGCCAGCTTGATCGGCTGGGCATCGAGTACGAGCTCCTGTCCTACGAGGTGGACGAGGACCTCGCGGCCGAGACCGTGGCCCGGAAGATCGGCCTTCCCCCCGAGCAGGTGTACAAGACGCTGGTGCTGCGAGGCGACCGTCATGGCGTGTGCCTGGCGGTGGTGCCGGGCCCTCAGGAAGTGGACTTGAAGGCGCTCGCCAAGCTGACCGGCGACCGCAAGGTGGAGCCGGTGGCGCTCAAGGAGGTGCAGCCGCTCACCGGCTACATCCGCGGCGGGGTGACGGCGCTCGGGCTCAAGAAGAGCTATCCCGTATACGTGGACGAGACCTTCGAGCTGCACGATCGGGTGTCGGTGTCGGCAGGGATGCGGGGGCTGCAGCTGTTCCTCAAGCCAGCGGATTATCTACGCGCGGTGGGTGCCCAGGTGGGGGCCATCGCGCGGGACAAGGAGTAGGCCCGCGGCCGGGCCACGCCGGATTCACCAAGGAATTCGACACCTCCCCGTTCGAAAGAGGGCCCTCCCCGTTCGAAAGAGGGTCCTCCCTGTTCGAAAGAGGGTCCTCCCTGTTCCAAAGGGGGCCCTCCCTGTTCCAAAGGGGGCCCTCCCTGTCCCAAAGGGGGCCTCCCTGCCCGAAAAGGGCCCTCCTCAGCCCCCAGCGCTATCACAGCAGGTGATGGCCCTCGGGCCGGAGACGGTGCCTTGGGTGAGAGAGGTGGAGCAGGCGGTGCGGTTGCCGGAGTTGGCGGTCTTGTCGGCGGTGTCGCATGGCAACGAGCCCGCGGGGATGGAGGTGCTCGTACCGGCGATCGAGGCGCTCCTGACCCTCGATGGAGAGCGCAAGAATTTTTACTATGATGTGGTGTTGCAGTCGCTCAACGAGGCGACGCGGCGCGCGTTGGAGGCGGAAATGCTGACCCGGAAATACGAGTATCAGAGCGACTTTGCCCGGACCTACTTCGGTCAGGGGGCTGGCCGAGGGGGAGGCCAGGGGGGAGGCCAGGGGGGAGGCCAAGGCCCTCTTGGCGGTGCTGGCGGCACGGGGTTGGGAGGTCGATACGACGACTCGGGAGCGCATCCTGGGCTGCACGGATCCTGGCGTCATTGAACGATGGATCACGTGCGCGGTGACCGCCTCCGCGCTTGGCGAGGTCTTCGCCGAGGTCTGACGCCCCCCTCTTCGAAGTCGTCCAGGTCCGTCGTCCCTTCCCCGCGTCTCTTCGTGGCGCATCTTCCCGGTATCACATGGGAGGTGAGCCATGAAATACGCGCGCTGGACCAACATCGTCCTCGGTCTCTGGCTGTTCTTTGCCCCCTGGATCCTCGGCTACACGTCGTACGCCGCCCAGGCCAACGACCACTGGACGGGCATCGCGGTCCTCATCGTGGCCGTGATCGCCTTCAGCATGCCGGCGGTGCGGTTCGTCAACACCGTGTTCGGGGTCTGGTGCATCGTCGCCCCGTTCGTGCTCGGCTATCGGGGGGCGCCGCTCGGCAATGACATCGTGCTCGGCTTCGCCGTGGCCATCGTCTCCTTGCTCGGGCCAGGCTGGGAGCCGGTCGAGAGGCCGCGCGCGCCGCGCCCGATCATCTGATCGGCTCTGCTCCAAGGGGCGCCAAAGCGCCACGTTCTCTGGGCGCGCGCTGCGGGCGGAGCCCGGCGGGGCGAGGCTCCTCATCAGGAGCATCGCTCCGCCGCGGCTCCGAAACGCCATCTGATCTGTAGGGGGAAGAGAGTACGAGGGCGGTGCTGGTCAGCGCACGATGCCGCAGCCAATGCGAGCACCGGAGTTGCCGGTGTAATTGGGGCTGGCCGGGGCCGGCCCCGTGGTCAGGTCGTCCCGATTGGCGTGGAGGATGACGGCGCGGTCGATGGCCGAGTTGATCGCGCTCGGGTTCAAGCTGAGGAGCGTGGTGGTGATGGTGACGCGGCCCTTGCCGTCCGGGCCGATGCTGATGTTGCCGAGGTCGCCGGCATGGTGCACTGGCAGGTCGGGATCACCATGGAGCGTGTTGCTCGGGTTGAAGTGGCCCCCCGCCGAGGTGAAGTCGCCTTCGCATCGGCCGGTGGTGTGCAGGTGCAGGCCGTGCTCGCCCGGTGGCGCCTTGGTGATGTCGACGGTGACGAGGGTCCGTAGCTCGGACAGCCCGTCGACGGTGATGGTGCCGATGGTCGCTCCACTCTGGTCGCGGATCGGGGTCTCGGAGCCACAGCCGACCCCGAGAAGGAGTAGCGGCGTGACGCCAATCAAGAGCTGGCGGAGCATCTTCATGAAGTCACCTCCAAAGATTCAGTTTTTCGTTTCTGGAAAGAGCGGACGCGTGTGGCGACATGAGACCAGCGCTGCGGGCCGGCACGCTGCGGCTATTGTGCTGGAATTTCGGCGGAAGGGAAGCCCTTCGATGCAGGGTGGGCCCCTGTTTGTTGATCGGCTGTGGGGCCTCGGCCCCTCCGATCACTCGATGCGCAGATGGGCGCGGGCGGCGGTGAGCAGGGTGCCGTCCTCGATGAGGGCGCGCACGCCGGCGATGTCGCGGTAGAGGGGGCGGTCTTCTTCGAGTGGGGAGACGTGGACCCGGATGGCTTCGTAGACGGCGTTGAGGCCGGCGGCCGGGCGGAGCGGGGCGCGCAGGTGGATGCCCTGGGCGGCGCACAGGAACTCGATGGCGAGGACGTTGACGACGTTGTCCACGATGCGGCGCAGCTTCCAGGCGGCGTGGACGCCCATCGAGACGTGGTCCTCGCGGCCGGCGGACGAAGGGATGGAGTCGACGGAGGCGGGGTGGGCGAGGATCTTGTTCTCGCTGACCAGGGCGGCGGCGGTGACCTGGGCCATCATGAAGCCGGAGTTGAGGCCGGAGTGGGGGGCGAGGAAGGCGGGGAGGCCCGAGGACAGGTGCGGGTTGACGAGCTGCTCGATGCGCCGCTCGGCGATGTTGGCCAGCTCGGCCACGGCGATGCCGGCGAAGTCGAGGGCCAGGGCCACGGGTTGGCCGTGGAAGTTGCCGCCCGAGATCATCTCGTTCTCTTCGGAGAAGACGAGGGGGTTGTCGGTGGCGGAGCGGGCTTCGCGCTCGAGGACGGCGCGGGCGTAGCCGAGGGCGTCG